>DATDYA010000070.1:0-8527 GCA_035289165.1 Patescibacteria group bacterium | reverse complement strand
ATAACTCTGCCGCTGCCATCTGTGTCGACAGTGCTCGGCGCCAGATTAAATCATATAGTTTGTATAACTTCGGTTCGACAAAAGGTTTGATAAGTTCTGGTGAGCGATCAGCGCTGGTTGGGCGAATCGCTTCGTGGGCTTCTTGGGCATTCTTGCTTTTGCTTTTGTAAGCCCGGACGCTCGGCAAGGTATATTTGTCACCAAAACTTTTGGCAATCTCGGTTTTTGCTTCGTGTAAAAATTTATCAGAGAGGTTTACCGAATCGGTACGCATGTAGGTAATTAAACCAATCGATCCCTCGCTGCCTAATTCCACGCCTTCGTACAACTGTTGAGCCAAACGCATGGTTTGCTTGGCCGAATATCCCAAATGGTTGTTCGCTTCTTGTTGGAGAGAAGAAGTGGTAAAAGGAGGGGAGGGATTACGTTTGACGGTTTTTTCTTCTAAATTACTTACCTCGTACTTTACCCCCTGTAAAGCTTTAACAATCCCGTCTACCTCATCTTTATTTTTTAAACCCAATTTATCTAGTTTTTTATCTTTAATCGCTTGCAATTTTGCTTTGATTTCTTCTTTAGAACCAATTTTTTCAAACGTTCCTTCGAGCGACCAGTATTCTACGGGTTTGAAGTTTTGGATTTCTCGTTCACGTTCAACCACCAGACGAACTGAAACAGATTGAACGCGTCCGGCGGATAAACCCTTGGCAACCTTGCGCCACAAAAATGGCGATAGCTCATAGCCCACCAAGCGATCCAAAACACGCCTCGCTTGTTGAGCATCGACAAGGCGCAGGTTTAAAGCGCGCGGATGTTCCAGTGCTTCTTTAATAGCATGTTCAGTAATTTCATGGAATACCATCCGTTCGGCTTTTTCCGGTTTAATCCCTAAAACATTAGCGAGGTGCCAGGAGATGGCCTCTCCCTCTCGGTCCTCATCAGTTGCGAATATTACCCCATCGCTTTTTTTGGCGATTTCTTTAAGTTTTTTAACCTGGGCGCTTTTATCTCGGGGGATAACATAGCTTGGTTCAAAAGTTAGACCTTCAATATCTACCCCCATCTTGCTTTTTGGCAAATCTCGAATATGCCCAAAAGAAGACTCTACTTTGTAGCCCTTTCCTAGGAATTTAGTGATGGTTTTCGCCTTAGTTGGCGACTCGACAATGATTAGTTTGGCCATAATTAAAGTAATTCTGCCTATTTTAGCCCATTTTTACCACCCTGTCAAACTAGGGGGTGTTTTTGACCAATTGGCCGCGAAGCTCACCGCTAATGAAGATCGAGCCAGTAACCAAGATCAAGTCGTCTTTTTTAGCCCTGTCCCTGGCCACTTTCCAGGCTTCTAGGGGGTCAAGGTAAATAGGTGTTGGGGTGTTGGGCAAAAGCTGTTTTAATTCCTTGGCCATAGTTTGCGGGTTGAGTACTTTACGGAAGGGGTTCATGGTATTCCTAGAACAATACACCACTTTTGGTTTTAGGCTGGCCAGGTGTTTCATCATGAGGCGGGTGTTCTTGTTTTCCGAGCTACCTAATATTAAATAGATATTTTTTATGTCTTTCAATTGTTTGATCGCCGCGACCGTAGTTTTAATCTTGTCCGGATTGTGTGCCGCGTCGAGAATAGCTAGGGGATTATGACCAACAATTTCCAGACGAAGTGGCTGATCAACTTTTTTTAACCCTTGAAAAATATCTTGGTATTTTAATTTTAAATGTTTAGCTATTTCAATGCAGAGAATAGCATTTTTAATCTGGTGCGCTCCGAACATCGGCAAAGAATATTTTTCATTATTATACAAGAAAGTCGTTTCCGAAAAATTGCTGGCTAAAAGTTTAAATTTAGGAGCATTAAAAACATTCATTTTCACCTTGTTTTTTCGGCACTCTTTTTCAAAAATCGCCCGGATATTTTTATCTCGTTCGCTGGTAAAGACCGCGCACCTTGGTTTAATGATACCCGCTTTTTCATAAGCAATTTCTCGTTTGTTGTTTCCGATTATCCCAATATGGTCTACGCCAACGTTCGTAATTACCGCTACGTCTTTTCTGGGAATAATATTTGTTGCGTCATAGCGTCCGCCACAGGCCACTTCCATGATCGCCCATTTTACTTTATTTCTCGCAAACCATAATAATCCCAAAACTTCCGTTAGTTCAAAAAATGACAGCATGTCGTAGGGAGTCAGGCGAATATATTGGTCGAGTTTTGGTTTTAAAAAAGTTACCAGATCAACAAACTCTTGCTTGGTCATATAGTGGTCACCAATTTTCCAACGCTCATTAATGTATGTCGGGTGCGGCGAGAAAGTAGCGCCAGCTTTTTGCCCGGAGGCTTTTAAAATACTGTGGAGATAGGCAGTAACTGATCCTTTACCGCTCGTACCAGTAACGTGGATGTAATGAGGGATCTTTTTTTCCGGGTTGCCAATCATGTCTAGGAAAAATTGTATCCTCTTTAAGTAAGTTCCGGTGTGGCGCGGATCGCGCATATATTCGAGGCGTGGTAAGTTCCCGAGTGAAAGGACAAAATTGTACGCTTGGTTAAAAGTCATCTTGGTCATAGTTTTTGATAGTTAATTTGCATTGTTTCTAGGATATCGTTGGAATTTAGGATAACCCTGGCTCCTAGTTTAAGCAGATTGTTGTTTCCTTGTCCAGTCGGTGAGGTTAGCGAATGGGGTATAGCCATTACTTCCCGGTTGTAATCGAGAGACAATCTGGCTGTTATGAGGGCTCCCGATCGTTCTGGTGCTTCGATGAGGAGTAGTCCGGTAGATAAGCCGGCAACGATGCTGTTACGTGCTGGGAAGGAATATTTGGTGGCTCCGAATCCGGGCGGGTATTCTGAAATAACGGCGCCGCCATTATCAATGATTTTTTCAACCAAAGAGACGTGCTCCCTTGGATAAATACTTCCCCGGTCTAAACCTGATCCTAAAACTGCAAAGGTTATGCCACCGTTATCTAGGGTGGTTTGGTGAGCGATGCCATCAATACCAAGCGCCAAACCACTGACTATCTTTATTCCGGCCGCGACTAATTCACTAACCAATCTCTCACAGGCTTCTTTTCCGTAAGTGGTAAATTTTCTTGTTCCAACAACAGAAAGCAAGTAGTCTCCTGGGTTTGGTAAAATGCCACGGTAGAATAACGTATGAGGCGGGTCAGCGATTTCTTTTAAAAGCCCCGGGTAATCCGGCTCGCTTAAAGAAGCTGTCTTAATATTTAGTTTTTGTAAATTATGGGCAATTTCTTGAAGCGGATGATCATGTCTCCAGACTAAAAATTCGTGGGCTACATTTTCTTCCAACCCAGCGTGGATTAGATCGGGAAATTTAGCCTGCCATAATTCACTCAAGTGATTAAAATAAGCCGCCAAAAGGCGGTAGCGTCGGTAAGTAATTTTAGGAAAGTGAGCGAGGGCCGCGTGGTAATTCATGGGCTAGACTATTTCGGAAAGTTTAATAATGATTTCCGAAAAAATTTCTTTTAAAGCCTTTTTTTCACTAGCCGTGAATTTCGCTAGGACGAAATCGGCGGTATCACCGTTTAATCCGGTAGCGGGCGCCACCCCAATTCTAATTCGGGTAAAGTTTTGGGTGCCGAGATGTTCAATAATTGATCGCACCCCGTTATGTCCCGCTGGCCCACGATCAGTTTGGATTTTGTATTCGCCAAAGGCAATGTCTTTATCGTCATGGATAACAATTAGGTCAGTTGGTTTAAGACTGTGTTTTTTTAAAGCCAAAGCCACCGCAACACCGGAGTTATTCATGAAAGTTTGTGGTTTTATTATTTCCACGGCCTTATCGTTTATTTCAAAGTTCGTGTATTCGGCTTTTGCTTTTTCATTGGCATGCCACTTAGCTTTGGGGGCGAGGGTATCCAAGAAGAGCCAACCGACATTGTGGCGAGTCACTTCATATTTTTTACCGGGATTACCGAGGCCAGCGATGAGCTTCATAGTGGGCGCCTAAGCTTGGTCATTTTAATAATGATGGGATTGGCGAAAAAACTATATTTCTCCCTTAACCGATTAGTTAGGTAGCTGATATAAGAAGAATGTAGGGAGGTTTTTTGTTTAATAAATATTTCAAACATTGGTGGGCCGTTATTAATTTGGCGTAAGGCGAGAATATCTGGATGGCGCACACCCTTGCCACGGGTTGGTAAACGTTTGCGTTTAACGGATTTTAAGAATTCTTTTAGTTCTCCGTCCGGAATCTCGATACAACGTTCTTTCCAGGCTCGTACTAATAAAGGAAATATTTGATGCACTCGATAGCCGCTCTTGGCACTAATAAAAACAATTGGCGCATAACGGAGATGGGGGAAAGATTGGTAAATTCTGGCCTCAACCTCATTCCGGAAAGCGTCATCATTATCTTCGGCCAAATCCCATTTGTTAATGATGATTATAACACTCTTCGTGTGCTCGCGTAAAAGCCCGGCCAGTTGTTGGTCTTGGTCAGAGATCGGTTCAGAGGTGTCTAGAAGTAGGAGTACGATGTCGGCCCTTTTCATGGCTTCGATACTCTTGCCAATACCATAGCGCTCCAGTTCGCCCTTAACCTTTGTTTTGCGGCGAATACCAGCTGTGTCAACGAATAAATAATGTTGTCCTTCGACTTCAACCAGCGTGTCATGTGGTTCCCGAGTCGTGTGTGGCAGGTTGGAAACTATCACCCGCTCCTCGCCAATTAATTTGTTAAATAAGGTGGACTTGCCAACATTTGGTTTGCCGATCAAGGCAACTTTGACTGGTTCAAACTTTAAAGACTCTTTGGCTTTTTTTACCCCTTTTTTACCAAATTGTTTATATACTAAATCTAAAAAATCCCCAACATTCCCGCCATTTGCCGCGGATACTGGTAGGGGCTCACCAAAGCCCAAGGATTTCCATTCCGGATCATATATCCGTAAACGGAGATTTTCATGATCAGCTTTATTACTTATTAGTACCACCGACTTATTCTTGTATTTTCTCCGGATTAATTTTGCTAATTCACGCTCTTGAGATAAGACACCAGTTTGTAAATCGGTCACAAAGACAATTACATCAGCGGTATCTAATGCTTTTTCTGTTTGGATAATAATTTCTTTTTCTAAAGGTACGTCCTCATCAAAAGTTAAACCACCAGTATCGACGAGCGTAAAATTTTTACCCCTCCAGTTAACGACTTTAATATTACGGGTTCGTGTGGTGCCAGGGATGTCAGACACAATCGCCTGGTTGGTTTCCGCGATCCGATTAAACAAAGTAGACTTACCAACATTAACCCGGCCGACTAGAACCACATTCGGCAGATTTTGATCAACAATCTTCGCCAGAGTACTCATACAAGAAAATTAAATATTTAAATCATTACCAGCAATTACAAGGATGTCTGTGTCTAAACTGTATTTTAAACCCACTTCGCTTTCGGGTGTGTCCGGGTTGTCGTATTCTTCGGAGAGCCATTCGGGAATAGAGGTGGTCGATTTAAAACCAGTTTCTTTTTCTAAAGATTTAATTACGTCGGTAGCAATATTTTTTCGTAAGAGATAAATCTGGGTCGAGTCAACTGGACGGTAAACACTGTTGCCGATCGTTACGACCGTAAAGCCTTTGTCCTCAAGTTTTTTTTGAAATTTACTCGCCAAGCCTACTTTCCAAGTACCATTTTGGATTTCTAATTTAGCGGTTGGGAAAACGCTTTTATTGGCGTCCGGTACCGGCGTACGGGTTGTGGCTATAGTGTAGTTCTCATTAAAAATATTTTCAATGGCTTCGTTAATTTCGTTAAAGTTGCCGGTGCGTGGAGAAAGAATATAAGCCCCGGAAGGGGAATAGCCATTAACTAGTAAGTTGCTTGAACCATTGTCTAAAACCAAAGTTTTGCTCACGCCGTTAGTTTCCCGAGCGAGGCTCGCGAGGTACATGATTTGTCCAAAATTTAAGTTAGTAGTGATGTGGCTCGACAATGATCCTAACATTTTTTGCACTTTCATCGGGTTAGTATAAGTACCAAAAGACAGTAGTCGTTCCTTGAGGGCCATAATAATCTGCTGTTGCCGTTTGGCTCGGGCAAAGTCAGAGCCTTCGCCATTGGTGCCATGGCGAGACCGGGCATATTGCAAAGCCTGGGTTCCATTCATCGTTTGGACGCCGGCTTGGAAACTAACGGTCTGGTAAGAATGGTTCGGTCCGGGGAATTGCGAATCCGAAAAAGATCTTTCGACATTCACTTCCACCCCGCCGACTTCGTCGATAAGTTCAGTAAAGGCTTTAAAGTCGACCCGAATGTAATAGGGGACGTCAAGGCCGAATGTTTCAGAAAATATTTTTCGAGCGTATTCGCCACCTTGCCCGGCTTGCTCAATTTCCCCGAAGGCATTGGCGTGGTTAATCTTCCGCCAGCCGTATTGGTTAATTTTTACTCCTAAGTCACGAGGAACAGAAATCATGGCAACGGTTTTGTCTCTCGGTTTTATGCTTAAAATAATGTTGGTATCCGTCAGATACGGTCCATCATGCCCGGGTCCGCCCATACCGAGGAGTAGGATATTGATACGGTCTTCCTTCTGTCCCTCGAGGATGTTGTCGGAATGGAATATAAAGTTTTTTACGGTTTGTAATAAACTCATTTTTTTGGGCTGGAGAGTAATCGGGTCATAAGCGGCGCCATCCTCGGGCTGGCGAGCCGAGGAAAATGATCGGTAAGTGTAAACGAGAGCGATAATAAGAAGCAGGACAACAAAAAAAGAAAAGAAGGGTTTCTTTTTCTTTGGCGGTTCCTCGTCGCCGCCGTTATTCAGTTGGTCTGGTTGGAGAAAGTTAATTTGTGTGCGGTACATAAGGCGGAGGGAGGTAGAATATCATTTCAGGTATCATACCACACCTGGTAAGAGATGGGTAAAGCCGGTAGAACAGACGGCGTAAAAGAATTATAACAGACGAGGGGGTTTTAGACAAGCTGGCAATCCACCCTATTTTGCCCTTGATTTTTGCTTTTTCCTATGGTATACTCCCCCTAGGTTTCGTCTCCTTTAGATGAGAATCAAAAGGGGTCGCATGGCTCAGTTGGTTAGAGCGTCGCATTCACATTGCGAAGGTCCCTGGTTCGAATCCAGGTGCGACCACGGGTCATGGTGATAACAAAATTCACATCTTTCACCTTTAAAACTAATCTATGCCAAAAGATATCCACAAAGAAGAGGTTAATCCCGGCAAGGTTGTTTTTGAATGGACTGTGAAGGAATATGAGGAGCAAGAGCGCGAAAGGCGTTGGTACTACCTCATGGGAGTAATCGCTGTGACTTTAATCGTTTACGCCCTCGTTTCACAGAATTATTTGTTTGCCTTAGTGGTAGTGTTGTTTGGGATTATCCTGTTTTTGCAGGATATCCAAAAACCCAAAGAGATTTATTTTGCCCTAACTGAAAGCGGAATGATCGTAAGTTCAAGATTTTACCGTTTTAGTGAAATAAAGAATTTCTGGCTGATCTACAATCCACCAACCGTGAAGAGTCTATATTTCACTTTAAATAGTTTGGTAAAACACCGCTTGCAGATTCCTTTGCTGGACTACGACCCGCGCCCAATCCGGGATTTTCTAACCCAATATTTGGAAGAAGATCTGGAGCAAGAAGATGAGCCGGTAAGTGATAAATTGGGAAGAATATTAAAATTACATTGATAAATAGCCTTATATTATATGGATAGAGTAGAAATGAATGGCGCCCTGACGCCCCAATCAACAAAAGAAGCGGTTGATCTCCTCTTAGATGAGGAGGGTAAGAAAGGTACCAAAAGAGATAGGGTAAACTCAGTACTTAATTTTTTATCTATAAACCCAGAGGAAGTTCCGGATTTTTGTATAGAAGTGAATAGGAATACTGAGTCGGTTCAAGATTTGGCAGATCTAATCATGGCGCTCTTAAGTGAGCGCGGCAAAAGATAATGGTTGGATTATGTTTTTGGGTTAGATTTAATCTGTTTTTCAACTTTATTTAATAAACACGCGCCCGTCGTTCAACGGATAGGACACTGGCCTGCGAAGCCGGAAATTTAGGTTCGATTCCTAACGAGCGCACCAGTTAATAACGTCGTAAGGCGTTATTTTGTTTTAGCTTGCCTCTTCTGGCTTAATGCGTTAAAATCCCTAAACTGAAATAACTTAGTAGTTTTGGTTGTATTAAATTAATATGCCCATCAACCTAACGGATGAAGAGCTAATAGCGGAAATACGCGCTAAAGATAAAGAACTATATAGCGAAATCATTAGGCGCTACGAGACCAAGCTGGCCCATTATTTGCGCAAGTTTTTTCGTGATGCCGATCAATTAGCGGATGTCTTGCAGGAAGTGTTTATTAAAGCTTACCGCAATCTGTACGGTTTTGATGTCAAAAAACGTTTTTCACCCTGGATTTACCGTATTGCTCACAACGAGGCCTTAAACCAGATCAAGAAACATCGGCGAGAAGGTGTTTCGCTAGACGAAACCGAATGGGAGATAATTGATGAGGATATTGATTTAAAAA
>DATDYA010000069.1:0-11227 GCA_035289165.1 Patescibacteria group bacterium | reverse complement strand
GTCCCCGCTTCTCGGGGACGCGGCGGTACGGGGCAAAATAAAAACCACCTACGTCACTCGTTATTTCTTTATCTGGCATAGAGGCATAACGAGTAGGTGGTTTTTTGTTTTAGTGTTTATTTGCCGATCTCAATAATCTTATTTTTACTCGTGAGTCCGCTCACGATTTTTATTTTACTTTTCTTTGTCGAAAAATATTCTGCCAACAATTCAACCAATGCCTCGTTGGCTTTCCCTTCAACCGGCGCCGTTGTTAATTTTATTTTTAACGTTCCATCACTCATTTTTCCCACCACTTCGTTTTTTGACGAACGTGGTAAAACACGAAGTTTAATTTTCATATTACTTGTCTCTAAGTTTCTTGAGTAATTTTAAATCTTCTTCAACTATGTCGTGTTCGGTTTCTAAAATAAAATTAATATTTTTTAGTTGTTTGTTGTTTATTATTGCTCGGAATCCCCCCATGCCAATTTCTCCTTGTCCAATATGTTCGTGACGATCGCGCCGTGAACCAAGCGCGGTTTTTGAATCATTACAGTGAGATAGTTTGAGATTAGCGAAACCAATGGTTTTGTCTAGTTTGTTAAAAGTTTCAGCCACCGCTTCTTCGGTGCGTAAATCATAACCGCTCGCAAAAGCATGTTGGGTGTCAAAGCAAACACCGATTTTAAACTTCTTTAATTCTTTGTGGTGAATAATTTCCGCAATTTCTTCAAATTGGTCCCCAATTACTTCGCCGCTTCCAGCGGCGATTTCCACCAGAAATTGGGTTTCGCCTTTGTAACCAGTAAGCATTTCCTTAAGTCCAGCGATTAGTTTTTCTAAACCGACGTCGTGCCCCAAATCTTTGTAACTTCCAAGGTGAGTCATGAGGTACTTAGCCCCAAGAAGAGATGATCGCTCCAATTCTTCACGCACTACTTTTATTGATCCGTGTCTAATGCGGTTGTTACCAGAAGCAAAGTTAATAAAATACGGAGTATGTACTACCCACTCTTTAATATTGTTTTCCCGACAATTATTTTTAAATTCTGCAATAATTTTTTCATCCAACGGCGCTACATGCCCACCTTGTGGGGATCGGGTAAACATTTGAAAAACTTCGCAACCAATTTTGGCAGCGTTTAGTGGGGCGTTCTGTAAACCACCAGCGATTGAGACGTGTGCACCGAATAACATAATGAATATTTAAGTGAGTTTAGTATAACGTTGCCGATATCCGAAGTTTTCACGGAACGCAGTGGGGTGAAAACTTGGGTGAGCATTTGGTGTTAGCCAAGCACGAACTGGATGTTGTGCTGTTATATGATGTACATGCTTCCTTTTAGTTTGTGGTAGCAAATGGCTCTTAAAAAGAATCCGATTTTGTTTTTCCGTTTGGTGAAAGAGGCAGAGCGGATCGAGGGGTGAATGCCCCTCGCTCCAAACACCCTATTGAGATCGTTGTATCACATCCTTTCCCGTGTTCCACAACATTTCAAACCAATCGACAAACGTATCGTACACTGTTGGGTTATCAATAACAATCGTATTAGCGGGTTCGGTGTAGTCGATAATTGCAATATGTCCGTCCCACATAAGCGTGTCAGTATTTACCGTTGTATCTTTTGGCAGCCAACGAACATGATTGGAATCACTTGGTGGCGCGACTTTGAGATATTGTTCACCGGCAGTATTATGTACCATTAAACTTTTGCGAGGAATGTTGTGGGTTTGAAAGTCTTTCAGATTATCTTCAGTTCGCACATTCGGAAATGCACGTATGACAGCGGATAGATCGCCAATCGCACAAAGTTCTTTGCGCGCGTTTTGCAGCTCTCGATGTACAGCACGGATACCTTGCTTGCCTTTGAATGTCCGCACACATGGATAATAAGCAGTACCGCTTCTCATTTGTTCATAGGTGTCTGTGACAGAACGCAACGAATTTTGTTTCTGCTCAAGCACCTGTTTATCTTGCTCCAATTTGTCGATCATGTGTCCCAAGTGTTCGGGCTGGTAAAGCGTTGTCTTTTTTTCAACCGTCGTGCTCAATAACCCTTTTTGTTCCAGCGAACGCAGTTGATCATAAATAGAGGTACGGGAAACAGTTGGCAGTCTGTTTGAGAGATCAGACGCGCTGGCACGGCCGGCCTGCAGAAGTGCCAAAAGAACATCGACTTCCTTTGAGGATAGATCGAGTTCTTCCAGTGCGTGCTTTAATTCTTGTTGTCGGACTTCTGTCGACATAAGTATTGACCAATTTATAAATAAATGCTATCATCAGTGGTCGAGAATGTCAAGGAGGTATCGACAGCCCTTTAGCAACCCAAGCAAGGAGGCAACGATGAAGATTCTTGTAATTGATGACACGCAGGCGAACCTCGAAACCGCCAGACAGACTCTCGCGGGGCATGAACTGACGCTCGTCTCGAGCTACGACGAGGCGTACCGTCTCCTCCAGAAGCCACGCGCGAAGTTTAAGGCCGTGGACGATGAGCTTGTGCGTCGTGGGTTCACGCTTCCGCTGTGGAAGCTACCTGCTGACCAGATGAAGGCAGCAGATGAGGAGAAGCGGTGTATCGAGGATGAGCTCCGCCCGCCGCCCCCCTTTGATGTTGTGCTCTGCGATCTCCTCATGCCCGCTGGTGAGGTGGAGCAAGGAGTTATGGGTCGCAAATACGTTGGCCAGGAGATGCCGGTCGGGTGGGCGCTCGCACTCATGGCCGTACTTCAAGGTGCGAAGTTTGTCATGGTGGTGACGAATTTGAACCACCACCTTCACCCTGCTGCAGCCATGCTAGATCGCCTTCAAAGCGTCGGTTATGATGACACCAAGGTGCTAATCAGGGTGAACGGTGTGCCGGTCGACTTCATGAACGACGCCCCGATGATTACGGTTGAGGGAACCTCGTGCTCTGACTGCGACGGCTCAGGAAAGCAGGCCGAGTGTTACCGCGACGGCACTCGTAAGGACTGCAACACCTGTTGTGGCACCGGCAAGATTTTAGGTAAGGACTGGGGTAGGGTGCTCGCTCGACGCCTCGGCAATGGTTAGGAGGTGCTACCTGGGCCAGCGGGAAATCACGATTCGTCGTGAGAGTATCGCTGGCCTTCATTCGTTTTGTAAAGATCGTTTCTGTAGCGAAGTGGAGGAAACACATTATTTCCCCTCTACAAAAAAAGAAACAAATCGGATTCTTTTTAAGTGCTGGGGCAATAGTCCCAAAAAGGGAAACAGGTATGTCATATAACAAAGTTTTAAGAAGAATTCCATATAAAAAACACAACCCTTCTTGGGTGGTGTTAGATTAAATAATTTTTTTCTCATCATTATTTATACAACCGGCTGTGTGTGCCGATCATAATGAAAAAGACAATTTGTCCGTTTTCTAATCTTTCATAAATTGCTCGCCAGTCGCCAGTAATGTTTAAACTAAAGCACCCACCAAGCCGGCCCTCAAGTTCGTGAAGATGTAAAAGAGGGTGGTTTGGATTATCAATAAAAATTTTTAGACGTTGGTAAAAAGCAACTTGAATCTTCCGTGGCGCCCTCCGTAATTCTTTAATAAATCGTCTGGAATATTCAATTTGCATATTATTTTTTCTTGGCAACTATCTTCTCAACAAACTTTAGTGCCTCCGTGTTATTTTTAAAGGCGTGTTGTTTACCGGACTTCCTTTCTGCTCGAGCCTCTGCCAAGGCAGAAAGTAGTAGGGCGGATGGCTCAGAGAATTTGTTACTAACAAAAAGTGTTTGTGTTCGGACAAATTGACGTAAATAGGCGTTAATCACCGCACTTAAGCTTAAGCCCAAATCCTCCGCTGCTTTTTGTGCTCGCTCTTTAATCTTCTGGTCCGTCTTGATGTTTATTATAGAAGTCATATTTTAATAAATTTACAAAGTATATACTTAGTGTATACCAATTTAAATATTTGTCAAGTCTAAAAAACCACGCCTTACTGCGTGGTTTAAAGTATATGGTAATTATTCTTTTTTCTTCGTTGTCTTTTTTGGTTTGTCTTCTGTCGGTGTTGTTTCGGTCGCATCTTCCTCGTGAATATGTTCGTGCTCGTGGTCGTGGTGACAGTTTTCACCATGAACATGGGGAGTTGGTGGGTTCGGGTTTTTAATACCCAACACCCTTTCTTTCAAAAGCGACATCACTTTGCGGTTTTGGATTGCGACCGCTAAAGTGTCACGGACATCGTGCCTCTTCAGGTTTTCCAAGACTTGCGGATCATTGTTGTAAGCCTGTTTAATTACCTCGCCCTCAGCGTCAATTTCCTCTTCGCTTACGGTTATGTTGTGTTCTTTGGCTAAAGAACGAGAAACCAACGAAGCCTTAACACGGGTGGTGGCTCGGTCGGCAAAGTCGTCGTGGATTTCTTTCTCTGTTTTTTTAATATCTTGCAAATATCTTTCCATTTCAATCCCACGCTCTTCTAAGCTCTGTTTTAGTTCGTTAAACATTTTACGTTTTTCCGAATCCATTAATACCTGGGGGATGGCTCCGAATTCGCTTTTAGCGATCAAGTCCTCAAGGAGGGCGGCCTCAAGACGTTGTTCTTCTTTTTGTTCGGCCTCGTTGGTTAGATTTTTAAATACCAAGTCGCGTAGTTCCTTAGGAGATTTTTGACCAAGCTTTTTGGCGAATTCGTCGTCTAACTCTGGGTATTCAATGGAAAAAACATCCTTAACTTTAATTTTAAAATCTACCGTTTTACCAGATAAATGCTTCTGGTAGTGGGTGTCAGGAAATTTTAAACTAAATTCCTTTTCTTGGTCTTTTTCTAAACCAAGTATTTGGTCAGAAAAACCAGGAATGTAGTGGTCTTCGTTTAAATATACCTGGTGGTTGGGGGCTTGGCCGCCTTCGACCGGTACTTTGTCTAAAAACATTTCCATGTTTACAACTACCTTGTCTTCTTTTTTGGCTGGCCCGGTTTTTATTACCTCCTTGGCTTGCATTTTGCGCAAGTCGTTAATAACCTGGTCAACGGCTTTTTCTTCAACCTCCGCTGTCTTTTTTTCTACTTTTAAAGTACCAATATCTGGAAGTTTTACTTCTGGTAATAGGGCCACTTTGGCTTTGAAAACAAAATCATTGCCCGGAGCGGCTTTTTGGATGGTAATTTCTGGCATGCCAACCGTGGTGAGCTTTTCTTCGCGCAACACGGCCGCAAAGTTCATTTCTACTATTCTTTGCATCGCTTCCTCGAGAATCTTAATTTCTCCCAATTGTTGTTTAACAACGTCATAAGGAGCTTTCCCCGGTCGGAAGCCGTGGATAGCGGCTCTTTCCGACATCCGAACTGCCGCCTTTTCCATTTCTTTTTGGTAGTCAGCTGGTTGAATGGTAATAATTAGTTCAACCTCGTTTTGGTCTAGGTTTTTACGTTCGTGAGTCATATTCTTTAAATATTGTTTAAATGTTCGACAAGTTTATCCTAAAGGGGGTGAAAAGTCAACCACAATGGCCTTAGGAGCGTTCTAACACCACCAGACCCTCAATATGTGGTGTCCGGGGAAAAAAGTTGTACAGACGCGAAAATACCAGGGTATATTTTTCTTTGAGGAGCCCAATGTCTCTCGCGTGGGTGGCCAAATCGCAGGATAGGTAAATTATTCTTTTTGGCGCAACCTCTAAAAGTCGTTTTGTTACATCTTCGTGCAGGCCGGCCCGGGGTGGGTCGAGTAAAACCGTATGGTGGTTTTCGATTAGTTCAGTTATTTTTTCCATTGGTTTACAGATCGCCTGGTAATTGGCGAGGTTATTCAAAGCAATGTTATCTTTGGCCAGAGCAATAGCCTCTTCGTTGTTATCTACCAAAGTACAAGAGCGAATATTTTTGGAGAGCGGGATGCTGATCGAGCCAACACCCGAGTACAAATCTAGTATGCCAGAGTCTGGTTCCAGAAAGTTTTCCACGTCTTTCAAAGCGGCCTCGAAAATTTCTGAATTGACTTGAAAAAAACTGAGGTTGCCAAACTTAAGTTTGGCATTTAACAATTTACTCACCAGAAAATTGTCTCCCACCGAATACATTAATTCGGTTGGGACACTGGCCGGGCTTTTGTGGGTGGAATAGTAAAGTTGGAAGCCCAAACAATTACAATCTAATTCTGGGTAAGAAGAAAACGCTAGCTTGTCTTTGATAAACAAAGTCAGCGCCACTTGGTTGTCGCTATTAGTGCGGCCGATCAGAGCCTTAAGACTACGAATAGGAATTTTTTCTTTGTTAACCCACTCTAAAATAATTTTGGCCGCTTCATTAATTTTTTCATTAGCCAAGATGCACTCCGGGATGGGGGTGCGGATTTTTTTACCACGCTCAAAGAAAGCCAAATAGATTTTTCCATCACTTTCGACAAAACTGTATTCAATCTTATTGCGGTAATGAAAAGGTTCGGTGGTATGGGCGATGTCGAGGTCTAATTTTAAACCACCAATTTTTTGGTAAGTTTCTTCGGCAATTTTTACCTTCCAATCATTTTCGGATTCGTAAGATAATATTTGCCACGGACTGCAAGATAAAAAATGTTTTTCAATTTCCGGAATACGATCCGGCGAAGGAAATAAAATTTTTGTGGCCACCCCTTCCCAGTGAGTTTTTTGTTTCTTGGTAATATTTACTTCAACGGTTTCTCCTGGTAAAGCATTCCAAACAAAAACCACCTGGCCGGTCGAAGCGCGGCCGAGGGCTTGTCCACCAAAGACTAGTTTTTCTATTTTTATGGTTTCCATATAAAACCTTTTAGGTCGCTATTATATCTACTAAGTATATTTTTTTCAAGCGGTTCTCCTGGCGTTACGACCGTCATCGGAATACACAGACCGACACAAAAACAAAAACTCGCCCCAAGTGGAGCGAGCTTTTTAATAACCGAGACTAAGAATTTTTTGCCTCTAAATCTACCCCCATTATCTTAATAACTAATTCATGTAAATATTTGGCCGCCGCCGCAAAGTCTTCGGGGGTAAAGCCGGTTAATCGCCCATCCTTATCTTCTATATCGTCCCCATCCCAATAGTCTTTGACAAACATATCAGCAGTAGCCATGTCTTCTGTCTTTCCTGTGGTAGCCGCTGACTTTAGATCTAAGTAGGAAAGTTTTAGTTCCCCAGCATGTTCAGCGTTCGTAAATAGACGTCTAACCGCCTCCTCTATTTGTGTTTGGGTCGGTCGGGGTCTTGATTCTCGGTTAAAAGCCCCCGCATCCGGGGCGTGTTTAACCCGATCAAAATTTGTCATATTTTTTGTAAATTCTACTTTAATAACAACCCCACAATAAGCAACGCCACAATGTTCGCCACCTTAATCATTGGATTAATGGCTGGACCAGCAGTGTCTTTGTAAGGATCGCCAACTGTGTCTCCAGTCACTGCGGCTTGATGGGCAAACGAACCCTTACCGCCGTAGTTACCTTTTTCAATATATTTCTTGGCATTGTCCCAAGCTCCACCACCGGTGGTCATGGAAATAGCCACGAATATTCCGGTAATGATTGTACCCAAGAGCATACCACCCAGTGCTTCAAGCCCCAACAACCAACCAACTAAAATTGGTAGAACAACTGGGATCAAAGCCGGGAGAATCATTTGAGAAATTGCCCCCTTGGTAACAATGTCAACCGCCTTGCTGTAATCTGGTTTGGCCTGGCCTTCCATAATACCTTTAATTTCTCTAAATTGGCGGCGTACTTCCTCGACAACTTTTCCCGCCACTTTACCAACAGATTCCATTAACATGGAACCAAATAAATATGGTAAGAGACCGCCGATAAACAAACCAGCTAGAACACGAGGGTCATTAATTAAGAACTGAACTGAATCGGGAATTTTGTGAGTGAAGTCAGCGAACAAAACCAACGAAGCCAAACCCGCCGAAGCAATAGCATAACCTTTGGTAACCGCCTTGGTGGTGTTACCAACCGCGTCAAGTTGATCAGTAACATCACGAACATTTTCTGGTAAATTGCTCATTTCCGCAATACCACCAGCGTTGTCGGTGATTGGGCCATAAGCATCAATCGTGACGATTATACCCGTCAAAGACAACATGCTCATGGCGGCGATTGCGACACCATACAAACCAGATAACCAGAAAGCGCCAAGGATGGCTGCTACAATGAAAATAACTGGCAAGGCAGTCGAGCGCATAGACAAAGCTAGACCAGAAATAATGTTGGTGGCATGGCCAGTTTCGGAAGCCTTGGCAACGTTTCTAATCGGGCTGTATTTGGTTGAAGTGTAGTATTCAGTAATCCAAACCATAAGCGCGGTTAAGACCAAACCAATTACGCTCGTTAAGAAAACACGAGTTACGTCCAACCCCGGAATACTCCCCACCAACCAACGAGTAATTGGATAAAAAGCAATTAAAGCAATAACACCACTTGCGACCAATCCTTTGTACAGGGCGTTCATAATATTCCCACCCTTTCCTAGTCGGACAAAGAAGGTGCCAAGGATGGAAGCAATAATCGAAACACCACCCAAGACCATGGGATAAATTACGGCATTAGCGTTCCCGACAAACAGTAGGCTTCCAAGTACCATCGCGGCCACAGCTGTGACAGCATAAGTTTCAAAAAGGTCAGCGGCCATACCGGCGCAATCTCCAACGTTGTCACCAACATTGTCAGCAATTACTGCTGGGTTGCGAGGATCATCTTCAGGAATACCTTTTTCAACTTTACCAACTAAGTCTGCGCCAACGTCAGCGGCCTTGGTAAAGATACCGCCACCGATTCTTGCAAAGACCGAAATTAAACTACCACCAAAACCTAACCCGATCAAAGCAGATAAATCATTTGTTAAAAGATAAAAACCAGATACTCCGAGTAGTCCAAGACCAACGACTAGTAAACCAGTAATCGAGCCACCCTTTACCGCCATGCCCAAAGCTTCCTTCATACCCTTTTTGGCCGCTTCGGCGGTTCGGATGTTGGCCCGGACCGAAATACTCATACCAATAATACCCGCTAATCCAGAAAATACCGCACCAACCACAAATCCCAAAGCCGTAATCCAGTCAATAAATATTCCGAGGAGGATAAAAATAACCACGGCCACGATCGCAATAGTTTTGTATTGTCTGCCCAGATATGCCTTAGCGCCATCTTGAATCGCGCGGGCAATGGCCTGCATACGATCATCACCAGTTGGTTGTTTGTTAATCCAAATAGCCAGTACTACGCCGTAAATAACAGCGAGCAGGGCCGGGACGAGTGCTAAAAGGAGCACGGTCATACGATACTAAATTAAAAATTAATTAACATAGTCAGGTTGACTGGTCTATATAATATGTTAGAATAAGGGACACGTCAAGCTATGAAATATAAAATAATCCTGCGTTTTCTGCGGATATTGGTGTATGTTAAGCGATTTATCTGGTGGAATGGTGGCGCTCTGTACTTTATCTTAAAGACCCCTTTCTCCGCTTTTTGGCGGATCGTCGCTTTGTTTTATTATAAAATTAGTTATCTTCTTAAGAAGGGCGGTTTGAACAAATCTAGTTATTGGCTCCTCGGGCGCAAGGTTTTACAAGTCATTTCCTTGGCCTTTTTTCTTTTAATCGTGGTTCCCCAAACAAAACTCTATTCAAGGAAAGACATTATTATACCTGGTCAAAAAACCATCGCCTATGCCCTGTCCCAAACCGAGCAGGATTTTAGTTTAGAAGAGGTTTATGCGGAGGAGCTAGCCGAAAGTGCCGAAGTTTCTCCTTGGCGCGAGGCCGTGGTGATTGATGAAAATTTTTATCCCGGCGGTACCGCCGCCTATGTCGACCAAGAATTGGGTGGCGTAGTAGCGGGTGGCATGGCGTTGAACAAACCAACCATTTTACCAGGCGCTTCAGTTTCCAGCCGCCGCGACAAGGTAGTTGACTATACCATTGAACAAGGCGACTCTTTAAGTAGCATTGCTTTTCATTATGGTGTCAGCGTCGCAACCATTATGTGGGAAAACAATTTAACCTTACGGTCACTCCTCAAGCCAGGTGCGACTTTGCGCATCCCACCCTCTTCTGGTTTGATGCACACCGTCAAACGAGGTGACACTCTGAACAAGATCGCCCTAACCTATGATGCTAAGGTAGAAGACATTGTTAAGTTTAATAAATTAAAGGATGACGGAAGTGATTTGCTGGCCGGCGAAAAAATTATGGTGCCAAACGGCATAAAACCAGAACAACGTGCTGTGGCTTCTATCCCTCGCACCAATACTGTGGTGCGAAGCCCAATCGCTGTCCCGCCATCTTCACGTAGTACACCATCGGTGAGTGGTTTTGTGTGGCCCTCTGCCGCCAGGATGATTACCCAGTACTATAACTGGAAACACCACGCCATTGATTTGGCTGGTCCCATGAACACCGCGAACTACGCGGCCAAAGCCGGTACAGTAGAAAAATCTCAATGTGGTTGGAACAGTGGTTATGGTTGTTATGTGATCATTAACCACGGTGGTGGTGTAAAAACTCTTTATGGCCACCACAACAAACTTTTGGTCTCTCCCGGTGATTATGTTGAAGCTGGTCAGACCATCGGTCTTATGGGTAATACTGGTAAGGTTTATGGCCGAACCGGTATCCACCTACACTTTGAAATCCAGATCAACGGCGTTCGTGTGAATCCATTGGGTTATGTGAAATAAGATCCCACGCTCTTGAAAAGAAGAAGGAAATAGTGTATAACACAAGCCACTTTGGCCACATGGTGAAGTAGTTAACACGGCGGTCTGCAAAACCGCTATGCGTGGGTGCGACTCCCACTGTGGCCTCAAGGGGGTTGACTTCTTTTCAGAAATATGGTAAAAAGGACAGTTCGTAAAACTGTTCTTTTTTAATTAAATTTGGCCAAGCTGGCTGGCATAGTAAATATCTAACGTAGGTATTTAGTATGTCAGTCGGCTTTGGAAAAGCCACTCGACTAGCTCGGGACGACCTGAGCTGAGGGAATGCGGAGGCCACAATGAGCATCGTCCACCTGATCGTTCTTCTTCTGACCAACGCCCTCCTGGCTGGCGGAACCTACTACCTCAGAGCTCGCCATGCCCTGAAGGATGGCAAGGTCCTCAGTGACGACAACACCTACCTGATCTGCGTCATCGTCTTCCTCCTAACGCCGCTTCTCGCCAACAAGGTCGCCCCGCTCGAGATAGTGCCACCCTCCGACCAACTCCCTCACACGGGATGGTGGCTGCGGATCGGGACGGTCTATCTCCTCAGCTTCCTCACCATC
>DATDYA010000068.1:0-7018 GCA_035289165.1 Patescibacteria group bacterium | reverse complement strand
TATTTTACCACCATCGAATATTGACGCGGTGATCGAATATTTGACCGGCATTGCCCTAGAACAACCAAACAAATCGCTCCAAACTTTAAACAATTTAACAAACGAGGGCGCCAGCTTTGACCAGTTTGCTTTGGAAACTCTAGAAGTACTACGCCATTTGTTGTTTTTGCAAGTGGACCCCAAACTGGTGGATAGCGTAATGTATAGTAAAGATACTTTGAAAAAACTAATGGCCCTGGCTGAAGTAAAAGACAACAGTTTTTACAGTCGCCTTACTTACCGAATGATTGAAGCCCGACTGCAAATTAAATCCTCACCAATCCCCTCCTTACCATTAGAAATTATTGCGATTGAATTTAATCTCGAAGGACACGATGACACATTGCCACCAAGCGAACCACCAAACTCGAGCGGGCTTGGCACAACCATAAAAGGTGATACAATAAAAGGTACCGAGGTCAACAATGATCCACCAACGACAGTTGTAGAAACTGTTGTGGAGGAAAAAGAAAAAAGCGGTTTAAAAAATACTTTAAAAACTGCTATTTCTACCATTACCAACAAACACCCCCTCCAAACAACCATTGAAGACATCCGTAAGGTGTGGGCAAGAGCGATAGACAAAGTATCTGAAACCAACCATTCTTTAACCTTTGTTTTAAAAATGTCCAGTCTGGTAAAAACATCGGAGCATGGATTGCACATCTCTTTCCCCTATTCTTTCCACAAAGAAAAAATCGAAGAGAAGAAGAACAAAAAAGTGGTAGAGGAAGCTTTGTCGCAAATTCTAAATGAAAACGTTATTCTTGTCTGCGAACTATGTGAAGAAGCTTCTGTGACCAATCCTCCGCCCGAAGAACTGAACGACTTGGCCGCAGATTTCGGCGGTGAAATAGTAAAAGAATAAAGGAAAGGGATAGAGTAATCTATCCTTTTAAAGTGAAGAGTATGAAAAAAATTATTGGCCTCATCGTTATCTTTATCCTCTTACCAGCTATTATTGTTTTTGCCCAAAAAGAAAAAAATAGCCGTGAGGTTAATACGGAAACCAACAACGAAAACAAAGAAATTAAAATAGTCCGGGAGGAAGTGACGGATTTCCAAGAGGCAGAACTACCAAAGTTAATCAATTTGGATGTACCATTTACATCGGAAATTCCAGATGGATCTTGGGTTGGGCCTTGGAAAAACGCTTGCGAAGAGGCGTCGATTGTTATGGTTAATGATTACTACGCTGGGGTAAAAAATCTCTCCACGGCGAAAGCTAAGGAAGAAATGCAACGTCTGTTTAATATTGAAAACAAAATCTTTGGTTCAAACGCGGATACGAACGCCGCTCGGACCAACCGGCTAATTAATGAATATTTAGATTATTCTTCACGGGTGGTAGAAAATCCGACTTTTGACGATATTAAAGCCGAGGTACGCGCCGGTCGCCCGGTAATAACTCCGCTTTATGGCTTTTACCTAAAAAATCCAAACATCCACTTCCGCGTTGGCGGAACATATTACCATATGTTTGTGATTGTTGGGTATGATGAAGACCGGCAGGAGTTCATTGTAAACGACCCGGGGGACGACAAAACCGGCCTTGACTACCGGTATAGTTATGATATAATCCGAAAATCTTTGGGCGACTATAACCACACCACCCATAAGGTGAGTGATCCGCCAAGAGCGCTCTTTACTTCGGCTAAGGAACAACTGGTAAGAGTTAGAGGAACCACTGGTATTTTCCTTTGGAAAGACGGAAAAATCCATTACATCGCCCATCCCAAGCTGGTAAAACTACATGGTTGGAGTTGGTCAAATATCAAAGATGTTGAGCGCGTTTGGTTGGAGGCTCTACCAAAGGGAGAAGCGATTCGAGAATAAATTCTCCTGCCCCTAACTCTAAATTTTTGGTCCGCCAGAAAGACGGAGCCATTTTTGTAAAACAATTTATTCGGGGATCGTCTAATGGTAGGACAACGGACTCTGAATCCGTTTATCTTGGTTCGAATCCAAGTCCCCGAGCTCGATTTAGAAAATAGACTAAAGATGGTCTATTTTCTTTTTAGTTAAGCTAGAAAGTGATCAATTCGGAAGTCGTTTTTATCGTATAATTTTTTAGCCAAAAATACAATATCCCGACGACGACTATCGATAGAATTTGAGCTATTGAATGGAGTTTAATTTTATTGTAAACTATCATCGCAGACTAAGGATAATTCATTTTCGAAAAAATTATGGCAGATAGTTCGCAGCTTGAGAAATTGGATAAAGTAAAAAAAGTTTATTCTTTTTGGGGGCGCTTTCCCCTTCTTTATGACGCGCAGGATGCAATCACATTTTTAGGAAGAACCAGGACTATAAGAAGTTTAGCAATTAAAAAGATTAACTTGAAAGGAGGCGACAAAGTCGTGGAGGTTGCCTGTGGTTCGGGAAGGAATTTTCCTTACTTGATCGAAGCGGTAGGTAAAGATGGTTTCGTGCTTGGCTTTGATTATAGCAAAGAAATGCTCGACACTGCCAAAGAATTGTGTGAACGAAGTAATTGGAATAATATAGAATTGGTTCAGGGTGACGCGGCACAACTTAAAATAACTGACAACAGTTTTGACGGCGTTGTGAGCGTTCTGGAATTAGTGCTGTTCCTGGTTGGGAAAAAGCGCTTAAGAGGTGCCATAGCGTCCTTCGTCTAGGGGGGAAATTAGTTATTTGTGATGCCCGTCTTTTTTCGGGCTTACTAAAATTTCTCAATCCGTTAGTAAAACTCGTATATTCAAAATTAGCCGCATGGGATTCGTCTAAAAATATTCCAGAAAAAGTAAAAGAAGTTTTTGGAAATATTGAGGTGGAAAATCTAAATTTAGGGACTTTTTTTATTGCTACGGCTATTAAAAGAGATACATAAATATGAAATTAAGCATCATCGTCAGTCAGATAAACCCTGAAACCGTATGGAACGTTTTTCGTCTGGCAAATTTTTCCATAAAACAAGGCGATGAAGTTAAAATTTTCCTTATTGGCGAAGGTGTGGAATACGAAGGGGGCAGTTCAGAAAAATATAATATTAAAGAACAGGCGGTAGAATTTTTAAAATCTGACAATGCAAAAATTTTAGCGTGTGGTACCTGCTTAAAATCAAGAAATCAAGAATCGACCAGTACTTGCTCAATGAGTAGTATGAAAGATTTATATGAACTCATAAATGAAAGCGATAAAATTTTAACTTTTTAATTAAATAATCTTATGATGTACTATGGTTTTGCACCTTTTGGCTGGGTATTTATGTTCATCTTTTGGTGCCTTGTAATCGGGGTCATTATCGCTTTAGCAAGAGGTGGATTTGGGAAAATTTTTATGTGCGGACACGACCATAATGATGACAAACATGGAATAAACAAATCCCCACTTGATATCTTAAAAGAACGCTACGCAAGAGGCGAGATTGATAAAAAAGAGTTTGAAGAACGCAAAAAGAATTTAAGCTAGACTGTTATCTGTTTCAATAAGTCTCCGGAAAAAATGTTCGAAAACTGTCCCTGTATGCGAGCGGGAAAATAAAGATTGCTAAGGCTAAAAATAAAATCGTGTTAGATATTGGGAATACATTAATACATTGGAGCACCAAAAACACCTAAATTCCTTGAGGAGACAGGCATTATGTGGTAAAATGCATATTGGATAGAAAAAATTAATTTGACCGCCATGAAAATTGCCACCAATGTACAACGCGATGCCTTCGGAGGCATTACAATCTCTAACCTTGCCCTCTTTGATTGGCTTGAAGATAAAGAAGATACTATCATCGGCATTGAAATTATTGCTCAAAGATATATTTTGGGGGCAACAATTTTTCGCAGATACCTACCGTCCTTTTTTAGTCATCATATTATTAACGCCCTTGATATCTTTCAACAATACTCTTGGGAAAAAATGGGTAACCCCAGAAAGAAATGGCGAGTTTTAATTGAAACAGCAAAAAATATTTTACGCCAAGAAGCGCCGGACATATTATTAGTTACCGGGACTTACAATATTCCTTGGATCATCGCCCAGGCAGCGAAGGAACTGGCTATTCCCATTGTACTAAGATATGCTGGGGTTCTCCAAAAAGAAGTGGCTCACAAAAATTTTTTTATCCGAAAACGTTTACTGGCCTATGAAAAATGGATAGCCTCAACTGCTGACGCCATCATTTTCCCTTCGGTTATTTGCCAAAAAACGGTTGAAAAGGAAATAGTGGACCATACAGTTCATCAAGGCGTGGTTATACCTAATCCCGTTAAGAAAAATGCAACTGGTACGAGGCGCCGAGCAGGTCGTTTTACTATCGCCGCGGTTGGACGATGGACTCGGATTAAAAATTTTCAGGCTTTTATCGCAATACACAACGAACTGCTTGACAAGAAATGGCCACATCAGGCTATTCTTGTGACATCGCGGAAAGATGATAGATTTAATATTCCGGAAACTATCGAACAAAAAGCCTCGATGAGCCATGACGAACTTTTAAAATTATACCGATCCGTTGACCTGTTGGTGGTGACATCTGATTTTGAGACCTTCTCCAACGTCGCGGCCGAGGCACTTATAAGCGGCACTTCTGTTTTGGTCTCTAAAAATGTTGGCTTCTCTGAGATACTAATCAAAGCCGGTTTAAAACGAATGGTTACTGATTCTTTTGACAATCCCGCAAAAGTTGCCACAACGGTTAAACGACTAGCCAAGATAAAACTTACCCAAAAAGAAATAGGGGCAGTGGCCTCTTTACTCGATCCCCATGTTATACACCAGCGCATTTTGGATGTACTGAGCAAAGTTATTGATACAAAATAAAAAGAATGCCCACGCCGAGCATTCTTTTTGTGTTTGAAAAATTACACCCCGAGTTGCTCGGCGACGTAATCAACATCCTTATCCCCTCTCCCCGAAAGATTGACCACGATTATTTCTTCCCTGGCTAGGGTCGGAGCGAAGCGCATGGCATAAGCTAAAGCATGAGCGCTTTCTAAGGCTGGGATTATCCCTTCCGTACGGGAAAGGACCATAAAGGCCTCGAGTGCTTCTTTGTCATTAGCTGTAACATACTCTACCCGTTTAGAATCTTTAAGGTAAGCATGCTCTGGTCCAACCCCGGGATAATCCAGCCCAGAAGCAATAGAATGAACCGGTAAGGGTTCATTGTTGTCATCAGTCAAAACATAGGTCATCATACCATGGATAGCGCCGGGCTTACCGAGGGTTAATGTGGCGGCGTGGTCGCCGGGTTTGAAACTTTTTCCAGCTGGTTCAACACCGATCATGTCTACTTGTTCGTCCGACATAAAAGCGCTAAATAGGCCGATCGCGTTTGATCCCCCGCCGACGCAGGCGACCAAATAATCCGGCAAGCGATTCTCTAACTCTATAATCTGTTCCCTCGTTTCTTTCCCGACCACCGATTGGAAATATCTAACCATGGTCGGGTAAGGATGCGGGCCCACGACTGAACCAATACCAAAAAAAATGTTTTTTGGATCTTTGACATAAGCGGTAAAAGCACTATCGACAGCATCCTTTAGACAACGCCCACCCGATTCCACACTGACGACTTTAGCCCCTAACATTTTCATCCGGACAACGTTCGGATGTTGTTTGGCTATATCAATCGCACCCATGTGTATTTCACATTCCAGACCCAAAAGGCTCGCGGCCGTAGCCAGAGCCACCCCGTGTTGCCCGGCCCCAGTTTCCGCCAACAATTTACGCTTGCCCATTCTTTTGGCGAGCAACGCCTCGCCGAGAGTATGATTAATCTTGTGAGCCCCAGTATGATTTAAATCTTCTCTTTTGAGATAAACCTTTGCTCCGCCCAGTTGTTCAGTTAAACGCTTAGCAAAATACAAAGGCGAAGGACGACCGACGTAATTTTTTAAAAGATCGTGGTACTCTTTTAAAAAACTAGGATCAGTTTTCGCTTCTTCAAAAGCCCTAGCTACTTCGTTCAAGATTGATTTTAACTCCTCTGGCACTATTTGTCCGCCGTATTGTCCAAAATAACCAGGCTGGTTTTTAACTTGATTGATTTCAGTTGTATTGTTATTCATATTAGAAAAATAAAAAAAGAAAAAACTAATCAGTTTAACAACCGCCATCTAAACCGGCAATAATTGTGGTAAACGCATTTCATAATAAAAAACTGCCCAAGACAGGCAGTGTTTAAAATTTTAAAAAATAAACTAGTTGCCTATCTATGAGGCAGTCCACCAAGCGTTTAATTTAAGACAAAAGATTTTCATAATGACAATGTACCACAACTAATCCCGACCGGTCAAGCAGTAGTAGGGACACCATATAACACAAACGAGTCAGTTAGACTCGTTTGTGTTTACAAATTAATTTTTTACTCTGTTACTACCAATACACCCTTCATACCCAACTCGCGATGTTTTCCGACGCTACAATAATATTCAAATTCTCCTGCCTCACTGGCGACAAACGTTGCGGTCTGTGTAGCTGGACCCTGCATCTGTGTGGTTTTAACCGCAAATTTGTCTAAAACAAAATCATGGAAACCGCTTTCATTTTTAAAGGTTAACTCGACAGTCTGGCCTTTTTTAACCTCAATCCGGCTGGGGGAAAAAGTAAAATTTTTACCCGTTACTTCCACTTTAACCACGTTGACATTCCCTATTTCACCGTTATTTCCCTGATCAGTACCGTCATTGGGGCCAGTAAGTGAAGTGACGGTGTTATTACACCCCGCGCCAACTAAGGCTAAAGCAACAAGAGCACCAACGGATAAACCTAGTATTTTAGACATAAATTAATTAGATATCATACTAAATATGTATGTTAATCTTTATTATATACGGTCCACCCAACTTGTCAAATGAGAGTTTTACACAACCAAAACTACCGCTTATTGATTTTCCCTCTCTACTATGCTTAAATATTACGACCCTGCAAGCACGCAGGGGTGGAGAGAGCAAATGCCTCGCTACCGTGAAGACCACCAGGGTTCTGTCTTCGGAACCCCCTCGAGCGATCT
>DATDYA010000067.1:0-14991 GCA_035289165.1 Patescibacteria group bacterium | reverse complement strand
CTTCGGTTGATTTAAATAATCGTTTGAGTAATTTTGCAAATTACGGTCGGTGTGTAGATATCGCGGCGCCGGGTGAGCGTATTTATAGCACCGAACACTTTTTGCCAGAACAGGGCTATAACCAAGAATTTGGCGGAGCGTGGCAAGGAACTTCATTCGCCACACCGATTGTCGCTGGAACCGCAGCCTTACTTAAGGCACTCCGGCCGGACTGGAAGGCTGAACAAATTATTGGTAATATTTTACAAAATACTGAAAATATTGACTCGCTTAATGCTTCTTTGACCGGGCTACTAGGATATGGAAAACTAAATGCTGGCGTAGCCGTAAAAAAGGCGGCCGAAGAGTTGGCAACCAGAAAACCAGCACTTTTGGTCGATCGAAATGGAACACTGAACTATTTAAAAAATAATAGTTTGTTTGCTTATAACACCGCGACCGAAGACTCAATGTTGTTGGCTCGGGTTCAGGATGGAAAGTTAACTGATTGGACCGATACGGCTTCTGAGGGCTGGGCGCTTTTGATTTACCGCGCGCCGTATTACTTTATTCAGCTTCGAGATAGCGCCGGAGATTTCACCAATGAGTTTCCGGTTGGTAATGTCGATGTATTAAAAGAGAAACGGGCTAATATTACTAAAGTTGAGCGTGGTATTGTCGAAGGAGAGGAGCGTTTGGTGGTGGCAGAAAATAAGAAAGCGGCGACGGATGTAGTGGTTTACAATTTACAAGGTGAGAAGGTAAATCGTTTCGTCATAAATAAAAAGTTAGAAAACTGGAGCGTTTATGGAAACTACTTAGCAACCGCGCATTTCGAGAATACGAATTTAGTTTTGCGATTATATAATTTGGATGGAAGTTTTTTAAAAGAGAAGACTGTACTCAAAGCCTATGGTTTGGATGATCTGGAAATCGGAGCGCTCTGGGGCGGGGAGAACCCGCAAATAGTTGCTTTAGTGCGCAAAAGTCGTGATCGCAGTAAGTTGGAGCGGATGGTGGTGGACATTTTGAGCGGTAGCACCATGACGCAGGTGGTCAAAAATCCTGGGATAAAGACCCATTGGTATTTGTTTTTGACGGATTTTGATGGTGACGGTCGTGAAGATTACATGTCTTACCGTCTAATCGGTGGAAAATATGACTTTTTAACTGGCAAGGGGCAACTATTAGCTACCTGGAGTTTGCCTAAGTTCTAGCCTTGTTGTGCTTGCAATTTTGTGTATGAGTAAAAAATTATTGATCGTTGGATCGGTCATAGCTGTTTTAGGGGCCGGAGGATTTTTTCTTTATAATCGTTCCAATCAGGCCTCTTCCACCTCTTGTGAAGATACAGAAAGTGGCTGGAAGTGTAATTTTAATTCGGAAGATGCTAAAGAGTCATACCGGCAAAAATGCCAGGATGAGGGTGGTCGCTGGTCATGCTATGGACAATGCCTGCCTAACTACGATTTTTATTGTGACTTTTCTCTGGCCGACGCAGACGAAGAGTGTCATAACTCGGATGAATGTGGCCTTGGTAAATGTTTAATTAGCCGGGATTTTGTTGATAAAAATTATCCAGATCGCGAAATCCAGACGGATGTAAGTTGTAAGAAAGAATGTTTGGGTAAATGTTCAAAGTATCCGGTTAGAGATTGCGAATGGTGGTTTGAGGTGAATAATAATAAAATTGAGGACCATTCGGATATTTTGTGTGACTAGTTCGGGGTTGCTAACCCGGGAGAAGGGTGGTATAATAGTGGTATTAAAAACCACTATTTTTTAGCCTATTTTTTATTATGGATACTCCAATTTTTGAGAAGAAAAACGTTTTGGTAACCGGTGGCGCGGGGTTCATTGGATCACACTTGTGCGAGCGGTTGTTAAAAGAAGCGAAAGTTATTTGCTTAGATGATTTTTCTAATTCCAATCCGCAGAATATTAATCATCTTTTGCAATATCCGGATTTTGAGTTTATCAAATACGATGTTAACCAGCCGATTGATTTGGACCAATTTGAAGAATTAAATAAATTTAAAGTAAAATTTCAAGGTATTCAAGAAGTATATCATTTAGCTTGTCCGACCAGCCCCAAAGATTTTGAAAAGTTAAAATTAAAATCTTTGTGGGCGAATTCACAGGCAATGATCAACACTTTGGATTTGGCGGTAAAGTACAAGGCTAAATATGTGTTTACCTCTAGCTCGGTTGTCTATGGTGAAGCTACCCTAGATAAGGAAGTGTTTAAAGAGGAAGAAGAGGGGATTGTCGATCATTTATCGCCTCGCGCCTGCTATGATGAGGGAAAAAGATTTGCAGAAACTTGTGTTGAGACCTATCGCCAGGTATATGGGGTAGACGCGAAAATTGCTCGCGTCTTTACCACCTATGGACCGCGGATGAAGCTGTTTGAGGGGCAACTGATTCCAGATTTTGTGATTAACGCTTTGGAAGGTAAAGATTTGGTAATTTATGGTGACGAGAGTTTTTCTTACGCCTTGTGTTATGTTTCGGATTTGGTGGATGGGTTGGTCCGACTTATGAATACTGGACCAGAGGTCAAGCTTGTTAACATGGGAAACGATGACATGGTTAAAATGGCTGATGTCGCTAAAAAGATTATGGAAATGACGGATTCAAAGTCAAAATTAAAATTCGAAGCGCCACTTTTGTTCTTAACACGAAAAGGCGCGCCTGACTTACATTATGCCAAAGAAACCTTGGGCTGGTTGCCTTTAGTCCGTCTGGAGGATGGTTTGCGCAAGACTATTGATTACGTTATCGCGAATAAAGAGGCGCTGTTGTTTAACAACCATTATTAAATTTAATCAAAGGTCGATTAAATAATAGAATAATACATAAAATTTATTTTTAACAAATTAAAATATGTCAGAATTCTTAGAAAAGTCACCAATTGAACAAGATCCCCCCGTGACACGGACTCCACTTGATTTAGCGCAAGGTCCGATCGTCTTACCCGAATCAAGAAGCGAAACTATTTACCCAGTCGGAGACAGAACAAAAGGAGTCCGTTTAATGACGGCTGCGTTTGATAGAGGCGGCTATATCGAGGTAATAAAAAGAAGGGTATGCGAGGTCCAGGCTCTGGAACTTTATGCTAAAATTTTAGCTAAGTTTAACGGTAAAGAGGTACGCGCCACCTTCCCGCAGTTTCCGGACAAGGCACCATTGGTAGTTTATCCGGAAGATGTGGGGGATGGAGACTTAATTGAGAGGTGGCCAGCTGAAGAGCCAACCAGCGAGACTATTGGTTAAATTAGTTAAGTTTAAAATGTTGTTTATTATTGTCCCGGCATATAACGAAGAAAAGAATATCGGCCGCGTCGTTAGCGGCCTTTTTGAACATGGTTACAATAACGTTGTGGTTGTGGATGACGGCTCTGATGACGGGACAAGTGAGACGGCCAAGGGGGCTGGTGCAGAGGTTATCATCCACCCGGTTAATCGGGGACAGGGGGCAGCGCTTCAGACCGGTCAAGATTATGCTATAAGAGAAGGGGCGGAAATAGTGGTTCACTTTGATGGTGATGGTCAGTTTAACCCAGAGGATATCGCCCCCGCGATTGAGTTAATTAACAGCGGTGATTGTGATGTGGTATTGGGATCTAAATTGTTGGATGGGCGTTCAAAGATTCCTTGGACAAAAAGGCGGATTATTATTCCTCTAGCGAGGTTTTTGAACCATATATTTACGGGGGTAAAACTTTCGGATGTGCATAATGGTTTTCGGGTTTTGAATCGCTTAGCTTTAGAAAAAATTGAAATTACTAATAGCGGTATGGCCCACAATACTGAGATCGTGCGAAAGATTAGAGAACATGGTTTGAAGTTTAAAGAGCATCCGGTGGAAGTGACTTACTACAAATATGGGCAGGGAGCACGCGGGGGGTTACAAATTGTTTTTGATCTTTTGATTTCAAAAATAATAAAATAGTTTTTATGCTTATCCAATATCTATTGGTTTTAATCTTTCTCTACGGATTAGTTCGCTCCATCACTAGATTCAGGCATAAAGAGTTTTCTAAAACCAACTTGGTAGTTTGGATCATTTTGTGGTTGGTGGGTATTGTGGTTGTTTTAATTCCCGATGTCACTTTTTCTATTGCCCGGGTGTTTGGGGTTGGCCGAGGCGCGGATTTGGTCGTGTATTTATCTCTGGCAGTATTATTTTTGGTGGTTTTTCGTTTAGTGTCTAAAACCGAGAAAATGGAACGAGATATTACCAAATTAACTCGGAAGATTGCTTTAGAAAAAGTTACTAAAAAGTAAATGTGAAGATTGCTCATGTGGTCGGAACATTCCCGCCGCATTTTGGCGGGATGGGGAGCGTGGCCTTTGAAGAAGCTAAAAGATTAGGTGAATTAGGCCACGCTGTTACGGTATTTACGATGCAATACCCGGATTTTGTTTACCGAAAATATGATTGGCCGTTTCGGGTTGTACGATTTAAACCTTGGTTGAAGCTCGGGGACGCTGGCTTGGTGCCACAGATGATAAAGGCTTTGAAAGATTTTGATTTAATTCATTTGCATTATCCCTTTTTTGGTGGGGCGGAAATGGTGTGGTTGTCCAAGGTGTGGCATCATCAAAAGTATGTTATTACTTACCACATGGACGCTAAGCCGGATACATTTTTGAAAAAAGTTATTCAGGCCAAGTACAATTTTTTTTATAGCCGTCCTATTTTTGACCACGCGGGTAAGATAATGGTCGTAGACAAAAACTTTTTTAGTTCATCCCAATTAAAAGACCGGATAAAAAAGCCGGTAGAAGTGCTCTGGAATGGTGTGGACGAAAGGGTCTTCCGTCCTTTGCCAGAGGTAAAAAAAGAGTCGCGGGTGAATAAAACCCTTTTGTTTGTTGGCAATCTATTAACCGTCAAACGTCTAGACCTCGTAATACGGGTATTAAAAGATTTGCCGTTGGATTTTGTGTTGGTGGTAGTAGGCGATGGTTACGCGGCGAATGATTACAAAAAACAGGTTCAGTCCATGGATTTAGACGACCGGGTACGTTTTGTGGGGGCCGTCCAAGACAAAGAGACTTTGAATGATTATTATAATTCAGCGGATTGCACTATAATTCCGTCTGGCGACACCGAATCTTTTTCGTTAGTTGCTTTGGAGTCCTTGGCATCCGGCACACCGGTAATCGCTAGCGATTTGTCGGGCACAAGGGGCCGGGTTGTTGACGGCCAGGACGGCTTGCTATTTAAACCGGGGGATATACAAGATTTAAAACAAAAAATTGAGGATTTTTTTTCAAAGAACCAGACAGACCGAAAAAAGATGGGGGAAGCCGGTCGAGAGAAAATTGTTGCGAGCTATACTTGGGACAGGCATATCGAAAAGTTAGTTGAAATTTATCGGTCGGTTTTGGAGTAATATATTAATCTATGGTTAAGGCCTTGCACATAATACCCGGGGCATTTGATTATTTTAATGACATCCGTAAGGAGGCTTTGCTTTTAACCGACGCCCTGTCAGAAGTAAAAGGCTTGGAAGTAGAATATGTCGTCTTGGAATATGGTCTGCCAAAGGCCGGTCATGGTTCGTTTGAAGACCGAGTATCTGGTCGAATTCACCAGGGCAATGGTAATTTAAAGGAAACAATCGCGTCATTAGACAACTATGATTTAATTCATTTGCATGCACCTTTTTTGGGTGGGGCTAAGCCACTCCTAAAGTATTATAATGAAAAAAAGGATCCACCACCTTTGGTAATTACGTATTATCGCGATGTCAAGATAACCGACTTACTAAGCTACTACGTTCGGTGGTATAATCGTCGGTATCTGGGTGGTCTAATGAAGAAAGCAAGTGAGGTATTAGTATTAGGTGACGAGAGTCAATTCAAGGATTTGCCAAGCGGACAAAACATAGTGGATAAGTATGAATTTTGGGGAGATATTCCGCTTAACCAAGAGGCATTTGTCGAAAAGAATGTTATAGTGTATAATAATTTGGCGTTTAATTAATTTAAATTTATCTAGTGCAGTATGTCAGACAAAAAGACATTCTTTGAAAGTTTGGAGCCAAAGAGCGCCCTCATCGTGGGCGTAGTGGCTGGGTTTTTGGTTCTCGGAACCATTGGTTTTTTGGTAACGCTCGGCATTTTGTTAGGCGGAAAGGGTGGAAATACTGACAAAAATTTAGCGGCTAACACTAATACACCGGTGGTTAATGCTAACCAACCGGCACCGGTCACTCCGACCGTCCCAAAAGCCAAGAAGCCAAAGGTAGAGCTTTTTGTGATGAGCTACTGCCCGTATGGCTTGCAGATGGAGAAGGCCTATCTACCTGCCTGGAGCCTGTTAAAAGACAAGGCCGACATAAGTTTAAAGTTCGTTTCTTACGCCATGCATGGTTTGAAAGAAGTCGAAGAGAACACCAGACAATATTGTATTGCTAAAGAACAAGGAGATAAACTAATTTCTTACCTAACTTGTTTTTCTGGCAAGGACGATACTCCCGGCTGTTTAAAAGAGGCGAAGATTAACGAAGGTAAGATGAATAATTGTGTTGCCTCCGCTAACAAAGACTTTGGCGTTATGGAAAAATACAATGACCAAGCTTCTTGGCTCTCTGGTCGTTACCCAATTTACCCGATCCACCAGGCTGAAAATGATCAATATAGCGTCCAGGGTTCGCCGACTTTAGTAATTAATGGCCAAGAGGCCAGCGTGTCTCGTACGCCAGAAGCGGTGAAGCTAGCAATCTGCGCCGGTTTTGAGGACGCACCTAAAGAATGCGAAACAGTTTTGAGTAATGCTTCTCCACAGCCAGGCTTTGGTGTTGGTACGGCCGCGGCCGCCGTTGACCCAGCAGCTTGCGCGACTTAAACACTTGTGTTAAAATAAGGTTAGTGTCTATACACTAACCTTATTATTTTATATGGGCAACTTTAAAAAAGGATTATTTGTTGGCGGTTTACTAGGCGCCGCTTTAATGTGGTTGAATGCTACTCCTAAAGGAAAAGAAATGCGGGCGAAATTGCGTGAACATCTCGACCCGTTATTTAACGAGTTGAAAGAAAGTTTAATGAAATTAGAGGGACCGACCAAAGAAATGTATGATGCCTTGGTTGACCGAGCGGTCGAAGAATACGCGGCGAAGAAAGAATTAGCTCAAGATTTTAAAGTGCACCTGGTTCGCGAGTTAAAGAAGAAGTGGAAAGACATTGAATCCAATTTAGGAAAGTAAATGAAAGCCTCGGACTAGCCGAGGCTTTTTTAATATTGACTAAGTCGCATCTGCAAGTATATACTTTAGATAAACATGGTTTTATTAATGTAACTTATATATGGGTACAAAACTTGAAAGAGGAATGGCGTCTGGAGTTAAGGGTCTTCCTACAGAAGGCACGGGGGAATACGAAGACTTAAAAAGAGGTATTCTTAAAGACAATGAAACAGCAGACGAAGACGAAGCTATAATAGGATTCAAGTCTGGAAAAGCCGCAATCCCAGAGCATGATAGAAATATGGCCAGAGATCCCCAGAAAGGTGCAGATTTTGAATTGACCGAAGGACTTATCGGGAGGGAATTAGCAGAAAAGCATATTGCAATCACAAAACGGCTAGGCGAGCTAGAGGATGGTGTTACAGAAGACGTCTTGGCCGAAGGCGATCCAGAAGTTCTATATGCTTTTTATGTAGCAGATTGGTTGGATAAAACAGATAAAGGTTATGTGCCACAGAATCCAAATGGTCGGAATAGTAAATATAGGTATTTTAAGAAGGAAGGGTGGGGAGGACCAGAAAAAGGTCTAGAAAAACTGGTTAAAACTCAGTTGAGTTTTTCTCGTGAGACAATAAATCAAGGTGATGATATTCTTCAAAAATTTACTCCTGAAATGATGAAATTAGATTTGATATCAAATGCATGGAACAACATCACAGATGTTATTAGAATGAACGGGATCTTGAAAAAGTATTTTCCAGAACTAGAAGGGAAACTAGCTAAATATCTGGAGCGTTTGCGAGAGTTCGAAAATTTGGTGGCACAGACTTTAGATTTTCTTGGTTTACAGATGGTTGTACCTAAGTTGCTTGAAGCTATACCGAAGCAAGATAGTGATAGGTACGATGTAGATAGTAGCTGGTTGGAAGACGAAAAGTTGGCCAAGGACCATAAAATTATGGAAATGATTAAGAAACATCATTGGAGCAAAAAATTTTTGTCTCCCCTCATAAGTGACATACGTGGGGTGGGTATAGTGGATCGAAGTGGCGTCCCCTTGTCAAAAGCTGACGTAGTAGTGTATTTTCCTCCCAGTAAGTAGGCAGTTAAGATTGCGAGAGCATTTTAATATCTATCACCGTTAATTGTAGTTCACGGTTACCATTCCACTCGTTCACATCAACGGAGAAAACCATGTCTATTTTGTCTCCGACGTGAAGAGCATTTTTCCAGTCACTGGGGTGACGCTCTTTGTCGCCAAACCCAAAGGCGATGGTTTTTTTAATAGTATGAGTGTTGTGTTTGACCAATAGCCTTAAGTGTTTGCCATCTTGACCGACCGGATCAATACTAGCAACCGTTAATCCTTTAGCTAAATATCTTGGTTCTTCGTTGGCTTGGCCAAAGGGCTCAAATTTTTTCAAAAGATCATAAAGCTTCCAGTTGACATCTTCGAGATCGACTTCGGCGTCAATGGTTATTGTTGGTTGAAGTTTTTGGATGTCGAATTGTTCCTCGGCTTTTTTTAGTAAGGCAGATTTAAAATCTTCTAAAATATCTGGAGATTTGAGGGAGAAGCCACAAGCTTGGGGATGGCCACCGTATTTATCAAAGAACTCTGGTCGGGCTTGCATGTTTTTAATCATGTTGAATTCCGGTATGCTTCGACCGGAACCAGTAACCTCTCCGTCATTTAAACCCATTACAATCGTCGGCCGGTAAAATTCTTCTTTTATTTTTCCCGCAATCAGTCCTAGGATGCCGGTTGACCAATCAGTGCCCAAGATAAAAATAATTGGATTTTTTTCTTGGTTAGTGGATTTAATTTGCTCACGAGCTTGGGCGACAAGACTCTCGGTCAATTTTTGGCGATCTAAATTATTTTGGTTCAACTGTATGGCTAACGTTTCGGCTTCTTTTGGATCTTCGGACATGAGTAGCATGTAAGCCGTATTGGCATGGTCCATTCGGCCGGCGGCGTTAATTCTAGGGGCCAGTTGGAAACTAATTGTTTCGGTTGTGAATTGGCCGCGTTTGGGTTTGCCGAATTCGTCGGTTAGTCCGGCAATCTGCATTAATTTACGTAAACCCAAATTGCGAGTTTTGTTGAGTACGGTTAGACCATAACGGGTTAGGGTGCGAGATTCGCCGAGAAGAGGTACCATATCCCCAACCGTGGCAATGGCGACTAAATCCAGAAGCCATTTTTCGTAACTTTCGTGTGGCTGACCGTCTAGTAAGTATTCGTTACTCTCTTGGTGTTTTTTTAAAAGAGCTTGAACCAGTTTAAAAGCCACGGCTGCTCCGGCCAGTCCTTTGTCCGGATATTTTTCACCGGGTACGAGGGGATGGATAATGGCGTCGGCGGGCGGAAGTTTTTCCGGTACAGCGTGATGATCGGTAATGACTACTTGTAGGCCCAGGTCTTTGGCACGGACGACTTCTTCGCGGTTACTAATACCACAATCGCAGGTAATGATAAGATCAGTTTTTTGTTCATGTAGTAAGTTGATAGTATTTAAATTCAAACCATAGCCATCGATTTCACGATGGGGGATAAAGACACTAACGTGTTTAGCGCCAAATTTACGGAGAGTAGAAACTAAAATTGTCGCGGCGGAAACACCGTCGGCGTCGTAATCACCATGGACCACAATGTTTTTTTGTTTTTTTATCGCCGTAAAAATTATTTCCACCGCCTTCGGCATTTCGTTAAAAAGATACGGATCGTGCAGATCAGTAGAATAGTCGGGGTTTAAAAATTCATCGATCTTTTCTTGATCGCGAATATTACGTGTCCAGAGGAGCTGGGCAATAATTGGGGGAAGTTCGGGATGGGCGCTTAAAAATTCGGGAGTCGGCGCTTCCAGTACCCGCCAGGTTTTTTCTTTTTGGGCCATGGGGTTAAATTATTGGAAAATCGGCATGATCGTGAAGAAGACCATGGCGATGATTCCGATTAAGGCGATGACTGTCCAAAGCGATTTAGCGGTTTTGTGGTGCATATAAATTAATTATCTTTTTAAGATAGCGAGATAAGCTTCAGTTGGGATTTCGACTGTACCACGGCCACGTTCCATCATTTTCTTTTTACCTTTTTTCTGTTTATCTAGCAGTTTATTTTTTCGAGTAACATCTCCACCATATAGTTTAGCGGTAACGTCTTTCCTTAGAGCGGATAAACGTTCCGAAGCCAGAATTTTGCCACCGACCGCGGCTTGGATTTTTAATTCAAACTGCTGGCGGGGGAGAGTTTCTTTTAATGAAGCAACGATCTTTTTGCCCACTTTAAAAGCCTCATTTTCACGTACGAGGGTAGCGAGTTCTTCAATTTTTTCTTCCGCGACAATAATATCTAGGCGGACCACTTCCACTTTTTGGTAGTCCTTGTATTCGTAATTCATGGAAGCATAGCCAGAAGTAACCGTTTTCAACTTGTCGTAAAAATCGGTGATGAGCGAGGCTAGTGGGATGTCATAGTGCAAAAGGACGCGGGTGTCGTTACCGGTACTTAAATATTCAGTATTTTTGTAACTGCCGTTTCGGTCGGCGACGAGCCCCATGACATCACCGACCGTCGCTTTGGTCGTAATAATGTCTAGAGTCATCCAGGGCTCTTGGACTTCAAGATAAAAGTTCGGATCAGGCATTTCTTGCGGACTGTGGACAACAATGTTTTCACCGTTAGTTTTTTGGACTTTGTAAGCAACACTCGGGACAGTGATAGCAACTTCAAGGTTGTATTCGCGTTTCAACCTTTCCTGGAAGATGTCGAGATGGAGCATCCCTAAGAAACCACAGCGGAAACCAAAGCCTAAAGCTTGGGAACTTTCTGGTTCGTAAGTGAGGGATGAATCATTTAGTTTTAATTTTTCAATCGCATCCCGGAGATGTTCGTAGGCGTCGCCTTCTTTTGGAAAAATTCCCGCAAATACCATTGGCTTAATTTCCCGGTAGCCGGGGAGGGGATTAGTCTCGGGAGAAGTGTCTAAGCGAGCAATTGTGTCACCAACGCGACAATCTTGAACATTTTTTAGTCCAGTAACAATGTAGCCAATTTCTCCGCTCTTTAGTTTGTCCGCTGGTTTGAAATTAGGCGTGTAATAACCAATCTCTAATACTTCAGCCGGAGTTTTCGTGGTCATGAGGATGATCTTGTCGCCTTTTTTCAATTCACCATCCACCATACCAACTGACGCGACTACACCTTTATATTCGTTATATTCAGAGTCAAAAATGAGAGCGCGTGGTGTGGCTTGGCCTTGATCATCTGGTGGGGGAACGCGTTTAATTACTGCTTCCAAAATCTCTTCTACCCCCTGGCCAGTTTTACCGGAGGCGAGAATTATATCCTCTTCTTTACAGCCGATAAGATGGATAATTTCCGCTTTGGTTTTGGGAATGTCCGCGATGGCCATGTCCACTTTGTTAATAACGGGGATGATCACAAGGTCTTGGTCGAGGGCGAGGTAAAGATTACCAATAGTTTGGGCTTGAACACCCTGGGTAGCGTCTACCAAAAGTATCGCCCCCTCGACAGCGGCCAAAGAGCGGGACACTTCGTAGTTGAAGTCGACGTGTCCAGGAGTGTCAATTAGGTTAAGAATGTATTTGTTTTTGTCCAACTCATAATTCATGCGAACCGGTGTTAACTTAATTGTTATCCCGCGTTCCCGTTCTAGTTCCATAGTATCCAATAGCTGTTCTTTCATGTCACGCTTGGAAACCGTGCCGGTAAATTCTAAAAGACGATCGGCCAGGGTGGATTTACCGTGGTCGATATGGGCGATAATACAAAAATTTCTAATGTTGCCGGTCATATCTATAATTCTTTCAAGTTAATACCTTCTTGGTCGGTTTTGATGTTCTTAATTTTTAGCCATTTTTTATGGAAACCTTGAGCTAAATTCATCATTTCTGGCAGTCTTAGAATATAGCACAGGAGGAGGTAAATGGAAAGCCCAGAGATCCCAGCTATTAAACCTTGGCCAAAGATACCCCAAAAGTAGTCTTGGTTGAAAATGGCGGCTAAGGGTGTCTTAATGTATTGCATGACTAAGCCCATGGCAATGGCGGCAACAGAGATGCGGTAGAGGGAAGATAGTAGTTTGTTTTCTTCTAGATCGTGGAGAGTGGTTTTCAGATAAACGAGGAGCAAACTAAAATTAATTATCGCTCCGATTGAGGCGGCTAGAGCAAGGCCCGCGACACCCAATGGTTCCATTAGCACGAGTGAGGCGATGATATTAACCAGGGCGGCGATGACACCGATTATGAACGGCGTTTTCGTGTTGGAGAGAGCGTAGAAAGCGCGAGCGAAAAGGGGGATAAGGCTTTGGGCGAAAAGGCCCAAAGCAAAGAAGGCCAGAGCATCGGCTGTGTTAACGGTGGCGTTCCAGTCAAAAGCACCGCTACCTAAAACAACACGGACGATTTGGGCACGGAGGATTAGAAGTATTAAACTGACGGGGATAATTAAAAATAATATTTGGCGCATGGTACTTCCGAGGCTGGCCACGAATTTTTCCTTGTTTCCTTCCGCGACGCTAGCGGACAACATGGGGAAAGTAGCGAGAGCGAAGGAAATCCCAATAACACCAATTGGCACCCACTGGAGGTTGTCGGCATAGTTGTAGACGGCAACACTTCCGGCGGGAAGAAGTGAAGCCAAAATGGTTGTAACAAAAGTATTTACATTACTTACCGCTAGCCCCAACGTGCGGGGAATCATGAGGCGACCAATAAGTCGGGTATTTTTTTCGCGGAGTTTAAAAATTGGTGACCAGCGGTAACCGACGAGGTGGGCGCCGTAGTATTGGAGGGCGAAATGGATGAAAGCCCCGATCGCGACGCCGATCGCGAGGCCAATCGGACCAACGAACTTGGTTAGGCCAACGGCCCCGAAGATGATGCCAAGGTTATAAAATATTGGGGCGAAAGAATACAAAACAAAGCGTCGCAAAGATTGCAGTACTCCACCCAAGACCATGGAAAAGCCTAAGAAGATCGGCGAGAGAAACATGACGCGTGTCAGGTTGGTGGTGAGGTTCAGATTTTCTGAAGTAAAACCAGGGGCAAGTAGTGGCACAAGAAGTGGTGCAAAGATAATTCCAAGACCACAGAGTACGACCAGAGTAACGGCCGCCAAATTCAAAACATTATTAGCCAGTTTCCAGGCGGTACTTTTGTCTTTTCCTTCCAAAAATAGTTTCGTGAAGACTGGAATAAATCCGGCGGTTAAGGCGCCGACAATGAGAAGATTGTAGACGAGGTCGGGGATTTTAAAAGCGGCATAATAAGCGTCGGTGACCGGACCGGCGCCATAGTAGTGGGCAATAATTCGGTCACGTAAAACGCCGATTATTTTGTTTAATAAAGTAGCACCGCCGATCAGGAGGGCGGCGCCAGTAGTAGAATTGGATTCGGAGTTTAAAATTTTAAACATGGGGCTAGGGAGCAATGTTAACAATTAGCGAGGCGTAACTGGTTCCTCGTCCGTTTACCGGTCCCTCAACATACATTGAACCACTTACTTGGTCACTTACTCTTTGGAAAGAAAATTGTTTAACAACTTTGTTTAAATTTTTTCCCTCACTTTCCGCTTCAATTGTAAAATTCTTTTTCTTCAGTTCGGTCATATAATAGTTTATGACAAACATGGGATCAGCATTCATGTCGATCCATTTAATTTGGACAGTATCGCGGTGATCGCCGACTGGTCGGCTTATGACGTCAACAAAATCTTTGAAGATGCCGCGCGAGTCGCGAGAGTGTTCGTCTTCGGCGGTTTGGTTATTTACTAAAAGGGGGGAGAGGATAAGTTTTGGGAAAAGGGCGGCGATTTCTACACCACGGTTTTTGTATTGACCGGAGATGAAAGTAATAGTTTCAATATTGTCTGCGTCGTAAACAGGGATATCTTTTGGGAAATATTCCGGCACTGTTTTTAAAGTTTGTGGTCCTGGCCCAACTGCTAGTTTGAGAGCAATAATTGCCCCGATAATGAAAATAAAAACACAACCGCAGCCAGAGAGGCAGGTGCGTTTGAAGCCAGAGCGTTTTTTGGTGAGTTCCCCAATTGGCGGTTCAACAATCTCGACGTTATCAATAACCGGTCGGCGCATAAATAAACAGGTTGTTGTTAACTTGTTTTATTGAATACATTTTAACAGATTTCTCTAGTTTTGGCTAGTTTTAAAACACCTGGACTTTTGGCCAGGTGGTGAATGGTGTGTAGAGTAGCCGCGGCCTCCTGGCGCGGCTACTTATGTGGGGTCGACTGACGCGAGGCGAAGAGCGCCTTACGGCGCTTAGCTTCAGCGTAGTCACCACGTCTTTCGAGTTCCGCCCTGGTGTACAGTCCAAAATTTCTTTTTTGGACTATATCCCTGGCGATCATCATCGCCCGACAGGCGAGATAATTTTTTTCTCGCCAGTAGGCAACTTCTTCCTCGAAAACAGGGTTTCCTTTCAATCCGGCCTCCTTTCTTTCGAGAACAGGACATTATCTACCTTTTTGGTTGTTTTGTCAATACAGACAAAACAAAAACAGCCTTATCAAACAAAGCTGTTTTTGAGGGGTCTCGATTGCGCATGGGGCGCGCGTCGAGGGCGCCCCTCCTTAGAGTTGTGAAGAAAGAACGGTGGGCCAGAACTCCTGGTGGAGTTCTGGTGGATTGGGGCGGCGGCTAGAAGACTTGTTCTCCCTTGCCGCCGGTGATGGCGGCGGTGGTTGTGGTCCGTCGGTGCTCGATCTCGGTCCGAGCCTCAAGGAGGTCCCAGACCAGCTTCGCCACGAGCAACCGGATCG
>DATDYA010000066.1:0-2686 GCA_035289165.1 Patescibacteria group bacterium | reverse complement strand
TTTTCATTACCAACTAATAAATAATTAAGATACCAATTAACAAATGGATTCGAATGAAACGAAATAATGCGAATTTGAATTATTTCGTTGATTGGCATTCATTAGTATATTGGTATCTATATATAAATTAAGAAAGGGATATCTATGGCAAAAATTCTAGTCGCAGAAGACGACAAATTGATTTCCGGGTCTTTGTGCGACGCGCTCAAGACAGAAGGGCACGAGCCCACGCCAGCGTACGACGGCGAGGAAGCCGTGGCCAAGGCCAAGGAAATCAAGCCCGATTTGCTGCTTTTGGACATTATGATGCCCAAGCTGGACGGCATCGGCGTGTTGTGGGAATTAAAGTCCAACCCCGACACCCAAAAACTGCCGGTGATTGTTCTTACTAACATGGGCGACGTGGAGACTATAAGCAAAATTGTGGAAGCCGGTGCTACCGACTATTTGCTTAAAAGCGACCAGTCCATAGACGAAGTAGTCAAAAAAGTCCGCGAAGTTTTGGGTAGGGACGTGAAGCTTGGATAAAGTTTCTACTAAATACTAAAAAATACGAAAGGTACTAAATCGTAAATTTTTAGTTTTAGTATTTTTAGTACTATTTCGTATTTAGTAGACGCTATGCAAATTATTCTCCAAGACGACCGCCGTTATATCGTCAGATTCGATAAAGGCGATGAAGTGGTGAGTGCCTTAAAAAAGTTTTTAACTGAACAAAACATCACCGCATCTACATTCAGCGGGATTGGCGCCTCCGGCTTAGCCGAGTTGTCTTACTTTAACCTGGAAACAAAAAAGTACCAAAACAAAACTTTCAACGAAGATTTAGAGATAGTATCCTTAACCGGCAACAGCGCTGTCTTAAACGGGGAAACGGCTTTGCACGCGCATTGTGTCTTATCCAAATCTGACTTTTCCACCCTCGGCGGCCATGTTATAAAACTGGTCGTTTCCGCTACCTGTGAAATATTTTTAATAAAGCTGGACGGGGCTATGGAGAGGAAGTTAGATCCTGAAACCAGTTTGAATTTACTTGCTTAATTTTCTGCAATCTTAAATCTAATATCTTTAATCTGTTATTATGGATATAATTGCTCACGGGCTGTGGACGAACGCGGCCTTTTTTAAAAAATACGGTAATGATAGGAAAAACCGTTTTTTGGCGGTTTTGTTCGGCATTTTGCCGGACATTGTTACTTTCGCCCCATCAACAGTATACTTGTTGATAGTGAGGGCAAATTTTTCTCCAACGTTGTTTAATTCCAGTCTGTGGATGTTTAAGTGGGCCCGGGAATCTTACCAGTTTACCCATTCGTTAGTGATTTTTTTGCTCGCGCTTGTAGTCATAACGGCTATTAGGAAAGGTAAACTCTATTTGCCTATGTTTGGCTGGCTACTACACATACTTATAGATATACCTACTCACAAAAGTTTTTACGAAACACCGTTTTTATTTCCTTTGTCCGACTACCGTTTTTCCCACGGTTTAAGCTGGGCGGAGCCGGGTTTTATGTTTATCAGCTACGGCGCGTTGGCTATAGTTTACATTTTCATTTTTTATTTTAAAAAGAAGCGTGGCATCAAAACGGGGTAAAGAATTTTTTGTCATTGCCCACAATATTCGATCCCTGCATAATGTGGGGTCGGTTTTTAGGACGGCTGATGCTTTTGGGGTGACTAAAATATTCCTGACCGGTTACACTGGCCGGCCGGATTACTATGTGCATGAGAATAAGATAGGCAAGGTCGCGCTGGGCGCGGAAAAGTTTGTGCCGTGGGAACACCGGCCTTCGGCAGTAAAGTTGATTAAAGATTTAAGATTAAAGAAAGTTAACATCGTAGCGCTGGAAAATAATACCAAATCCATCTCCCTAAATAAATTCAAGCCCAAGTTCCCATTGGCTTTGGTTTTAGGCGAGGAAAGGCGGGGAGTGAGCCACTCGATTATCAGCCTTTGTGATAAGGTGGTAGAGATTCCCATGCTGGGCAAAAAAGAAAGTTTGAATGTGTCTGTGGCGTTCGGCATTGCTGCCTATCACATTGCACAAAATCCATAGCTGAAAGGCTTGAGCTAGGTTGAGCCTTTGGCCTATGTGGATATTTTTAATCAAAAAGTAATGTGGATGATTAAAATCGCTTATAAAAGCGGTTTTTTTGTTCTTGTTACAATTTGACCCAGTATAGCAACATTTGATTTTAGTTTTTCTGTGGATATTGATATTTATATTTAAGGTTTTCTTTAATAAAGCCCTTATTTTACAGCAATATCAAATGTTGTATTACTGGGTTGACGCCAGATTGACCCGTGGGTTTTTGTGGAGTATAATTAGCTTACGTGGCAGAAAGTGGTAAGAAGTGGGGATAAGTGGTATAATTTGTGGACAACTGACCACAGATACACAGATTGAGAAAGATAACACAGATTTATATATTGAATTATCTATAGAATTTTATCAGCGTAATCTGCGTTAATCAGCGCATCTGCGGTACATATGTTTATCGGTGAATATCAGGCCAGCATAGACGAGAAAGGCAGGATTGCCGTTCCGGCCAAATTCAGGGCCCAGTTAAAGAAAAAAGTTGTGGTTACCAGAGGTTTGGACCAGTCTTTGTTTTTATATACAATCGATGAATGGAAAAAGCTTGCGGAAAAGTTGGCTAGTCTCCCAATTTCTACCAGCAATAC
>DATDYA010000065.1:0-2007 GCA_035289165.1 Patescibacteria group bacterium | reverse complement strand
AGTTACAAGTTGGTACTCTTACATTTTTCCTTGCCTCCATTACTGATTTTCGTTTATCTTTATCGGGATTATTCCAAAACCTTGGCCAGCAATATCAAGATGGATTATTTGTAAACGATGTTTTTACTCTGCTTGATACTAAGCCGGTTATTCAGATTCCTCCCAAAGCCATTCAACTTGATCAAAAAAAGACCCCTACAATTATTTTTGATAATGTTTCCTTTGCGTATCCAGGCGCCGAGGTATTAAGTTTAAAAAATATTTCTCTCACGATCGTACCCGGAGAGAAGCTGGCGTTTGTTGGCGCCAATGGAGCGGGTAAAACCACGCTAGTGAAACTCCTGTGTCGATTTTATGATCCAACCGAAGGTCGGATTCTGATTGACGGCTATGATTTAAAAAATATTGATCTGGAGAGCTGGTATTTCCATCTGGGCGCTTTGTTCCAGGATTATCAGAATTATCGGTTTTTAGTGAAAGAGGCGATTGCGTTCGGTCGGACCGGAGAAAAGCCGAGTTTTGAAAAAGTACAACTATCAGCAAGGACTGCAGAAGCTGATGTATTTATAGAAAAGTGGGAACAACAATATGAGCAGCAATTAGGGAAGGATTTTACCGGTGGGGTGGAGCCGTCTATTGGCCAATGGCAAAAGTTAGCGTTGGCCCGTGCTTTTTATCGCGAGCCGCGCGTGCTGATTTTAGACGAGCCAACTTCATCGATTGATGCGGAGGCCGAATCTAAGATTTTTGAAAAGCTCGAGAAACTACCAAAAGACCGGACGGTCATTTTGATTTCGCACCGCTTTTCAACGGTGCGGCAGGCCAATCGTATTGCTGTTATCGAAGGCGGCGAGCTCAAAGAATTAGGAACGCATCAAGAGCTGTTAAAAGAAAATAAAACCTACGCCAGGCTCTTTAAGATGCAGGCAAAAGGGTATCAATAAATCCTAACTCTTCAAAGGATTTATTTTTTTGATCTCATTTGCGAAAAAGTTCGTAATTTGTTTTAGGGTTACTGTTTCTGAAAGAAAAATAATCGGCTCGTCCTCTAAATCCTTTGTATAAATAAGTTGTTCAATGAACAAGCGGTCATTGAAACCTGATTGGTATTTTTTTTGGGCGCCGTGCAGTATCTCTGCAAGATTTATATTTTTTCTTTTAAGCAGAAATAGAGATCAATATAATCCTTTAGCGATCCACGGCGGCCGATGGTATAGGCTTTCGTGATCGCTAGTTCGCTCTTGGATAGCATATGCAAGCCCCTCTTTAGTGAGCGCCTCGAAATGAAGTGTTGACATGGCGGATAGGGAGGAGAATTTTGAGCAAGGCCAATGCTTGGGGTCGTAAGGTTGAGGCCGGTGTTTTCTCAATATAACGTATCACCACTCGTTTACCATAGTGCGTTATGAGCCAACGTAGCTGACTTAAAGTGCCATATTGTAAAATTTGTTGCATGATAACCAGCGCATGTTCAGTAGCGTTTAATGCTTCAAAATCATATGACCAAAATAGTGCTTTGAGATTAAGCGGAAGAGCGTCCGTGTTGTGTTTCGATTTCATAAGATGAATTATAGCATAAAATGAGTTAAAAATAAATGGTTTCTCGCGCTAAAATAAATGCTTCTTGATTCGCTTCCTCTCGTTTTCTACAAAAAATAATGACATTTTTTTCTACCGGTGCGAAAATCTTTTCCGAACCATCGGTGCCAATAACCTCGCCAGTTTTTAATTCCTCAAAGTCAGCAAAGGTTCGGACGGGTACAAAATCATTTTTCGTGTGATAAATAAAGTATGCGCGTAAGGTTTGCTGATTTTGCGTCGGTGCCGGTATGGGCTCGTCTGTCAGGCCCATTACACTCAAAAATATTTTGATTGACTGAATTGCCCGTTTTGGGGCTTCGGGATCGAGATTATAGCCACATTCAACGCATATTCCGCGCTCGCCTCGTGTGTTCATAAAATAATCTGTGCCGCCCGGCTCAATACTATCCCAACCGTAAGAGCGAA
>DATDYA010000064.1:0-15815 GCA_035289165.1 Patescibacteria group bacterium | reverse complement strand
CGCGAGTGGCCGCTGTAGTATAACCCACCGGTGTGGGCGAACTCGAAGTCCACCCACGCCTCGAACCCGACGGTGTCGACACCGATTTGCGCGGCGAACCACGCTTCCTCGGTATCGACGAGGTACCCTACTGCCGGGGCGACGATCAGCCACGGCAGCGGCGTCCAGTCCGCCTCCAGGTACCCGAACACGATCGGGTCCCCAGAGTGGACGCCGTCCACGATCCCCAGGCCGGAGAGGCCCATGGCGCCGTCCACGAGCGGGACGGTCCCGCTCAGGACGAGCCGGGCCCGACTCGTCAAGATCTCGGCCTGCGCGGCCGAGGTACCGATGAACACGACGGCCAGGACGAACAACACGGTGAGCTTCTTCACGATCATTCTCCCTTTTCAAGGCCGGCTTCCCTGCCGGCACGTGTCCCTGGCGCGAGACGGCACATGCCGTACGCGCAGAACAAGTGATTCTACTAAAGAGAGAGAGAGATGTCAATACCTCTCTCCCCCTATTTTGCTCTCTCTTTATCCACCAGACATGGCCCGGCGGAACAGATTAGAATATTATATATTTTATGTTGTGTCAATTATTTATATATCATTTTTGTATATTTTTAATATTTTGCTTTACAATTAGGTATTAAAATGATATAATTTTTTTTGACAGTATTTATTATGAACATTGAACAAAATTTACAACAATTTGGATTGAATAAATCAGAGACTAAAGTGTATCTGTTTCTGTTGGAGCATGGTCAGTCCACACCACCTGAGGTGGCTTTGGGTACCAAAATAACCAGAACCAATTCATACAACATACTCAAAGGTCTGTGGAATAACGGGCTTATAAGAAAACAAAGGACTGGTGGACGATGGATATATTTTGCTAACGATCCAGAATCACTGCTTATTAACCTAGAAAAGAAAAGGGCGTCGTTGAACGAAATAATCCCGGATCTACGCGGTCTTTTTGCTACACAAAAAAACAAGCCTAAAATTAGGTTTTATAACGGTGTAGACGAGGTGGGCAACATCTATCTCGAATGCGCACGAGGAGAAGGCTTCTTGGGCATTGGATCAACCCAAAAACTGTCTGAAGTAATGCCGGACACGCTAAATGCTATGCTTCGTGAAATGAAAAACAACCACGTTGTGGTCCAAGATATTCTGACACCACTATCTAAAAACAGAGAGTACCCAAGGAACAAAGAGTTGTTCGGGGCGCTATATGATGCAAAATTTATACCAGAGTCGATTTTAGGTAGCGATGACCAACCAACAGACATTCTAATCTGGGGAGATAATATCGCTTTAATCACACTGGAAGAGCCAATCTTTGGTACGGTTATCACAAACCCGCTCTTGGCAAAAACATTTAAAATTATTCATCGAGTAATGTGGAGTACACTTTAGGGTTCCATATTGAACACAAAATGTGTACTAAAAAACCATTATGTCTAGTTACAAAATTTAGAGAGCGAAAACAAAAAATACTTACGTTTGTATACACTAGTCTATACAAACATCCACATATTCCACACTTTATACACACCTTTATCCACAAAAATACCCCGATGGCGGGGGTATTTGTTTGTTACGATCGAAACATTAATTTTGAACATGGTCTTTTTCTTTAAAAAATTTCAGGCCTAGGTATAACAACGGGGAATACACCGCCCCCATTGCCACCTTATATAACCACCAACTAATGACAATGCTTATCAGTGTTTTGGTTGAATACACGCCAGCAAAAGCTACCACCATGAAAATGACCGTGTCTAATAGTTGCGACCAGAGGTTACTAATCATTGATCTTAGCCAAAAGAAACGTCCTTTGAGCTTGTTACGGAAATAAAAGAAGGAAAATACATCCTGATATTCAGCGATAACAAAGGCCAGAAGAGACGCGATCGACATTCTAATTGAGATCCCGAACATCAGGTTATACCCTTCTTTTGCCCACAATCCATCAGGCGACCAGGGCATGGCGATAGAGACAAAAGATAACGCGATAAACAAAGCCGTGCTAATAAAACCCGCTAAAACAAAGAACTTAGCGACACTTTTACCATAAATTTCACCCACAACATCAGTCATTAAAAATACAGCGGGAAAGTAAAAAACAGCAACAGATAGGTGCGATCCAAAAATAAAAGGCATGATTTTAAGGCCCAAGGTATTGGCGGCTAACAGGGATGTTAGATAAATTGCTAGAGCAATGATTAATTTTCGGAAGGATTTTGGAGATAAATTAAACATAATTTACGGTTAAATATCTCCTGTTTGTATAGACTAGTGTATACAAACAGCAGGTTTTAATAAAATTAAAAAAGGACCAAGTCCTTTAACCTCGCCCCCTGTCTGCCATCGCCTGTGGACCTAGGCAGAATCGAACTGCCGTCTCCGCAATGCGAATGCGACGTCATACCACTAGACCATAGGCCCAGAGGCCATGGCAGACAGAAACGCGAGTTATTTTCTAACTAAACCATAGTTTTAGATTCTTTACCTTCTTACCTGTGCCCCCACCAGGAATCGAACCTGGATCTAAACGTTAGGAGTGTTTTATTCTATCCATTGAACTACAGGGGCAGATTCTTGGTGCGGAAATTCTATTATAACTTGAGATAAAAATCAAGTCTGACTGTCGGAAAAATCAATCGTGGGGTCTATTTTTAACAGTTGTTGCTTTATATCTTCAACTTTACGAGCGTCTATTGTATGGCCATCATAAGGCCGCATGGTTAAAAAAGCTTCTTGTTCTTTATCAAAACTCTTAAACGTATGTTTTCTAACCGCCCTTTTTATTTTCCCAATATCACGTAAACGTCGGCTGTAATATTTGCCCAATTTTTCGATTTCTTCGGCCATCACAAGAAAGGGCACGCTTATTAACTCGTTAACTAGGATAGCTTTGGCCTCTTGGCTACTAAAACCCTTTAAACCGTCAACGCTACGAGCAATTAGAGCCAACTGTTCTTCGGCGGCCTGACGCAATCTGCTACTACCCATCAATTCAAACACTTGCCTGTAGGCCCGACCATTTTTCAGCAAAGAGTAAAACCCCACGTCGATATCTTTACCCCCAATAGTACACATCTCTTTCCCGCTTGTACCATCTCTAATGTAAGCCAGGACTTCGTTTTTAAGCGGGTTCAGAAGAGCTGTTTCGTTCACTTTCGTTTGCAGTTCTGGCCCTCTTAATCCCTGTTGCTCATAATATTTCTGCTCCAAAGCAGTAAACATGTGTTCGGGGTGCTTCCCACCCACCAGTCGGTCGTTTACAAAATGCTGTCTCTCGTGCGCCACGATAGACGAAGCCCCTCTGGTCCGCCCAAGGCCACCGTTTATAACCACCACTCTTAAACTTACTGTCCCAGCCAAAAAATACATAGCCTGGGCATAAATGCCCGCACTTTCTTCAGTGATCTCGGCACTGGTACCGACTCGACTTAAAAATATTTGGTAATCTTCTTTTTTGTCGTAGCTAATAATTACAAAAGCTTCTTTAGAACTAAACGCTACCATGCCTTTTGGTGCCCCACCGGTCATGTGCTCAAAAATCTTTTTGCCCCACATTTGTTCTGGTTTTCTGTCTTTATCGTCACCAAAAAAATTTTGCCTCAATTTTTCCAAGCCATCTTCAGTTTTACGGCATTCTGTCCGATAAGCGTTATAAATGTCATAAAGACGCTGAAAAAAGGCCTTGTCGGCTAGGATGACGTCCTGTAAGGGCTCGTACTGTTTTCCAAAATGATCAGACAAAAGTTGCCAGAGCCTGGGTAAATCTTCCTCTATGCGCAAACTTAACTTCTCGATTCGACCAGACATTACCATTCTCTCCAAAAGACCTAACAGGGCGGCTTTTTGGTGCACAGTTTCTCTTCTTAAAAATTCAACCGCCAGAACCTCGTGTTCGGCGCGCCGTTCGGCTAACTCGGTCTCGTCGGCTTTAAGACTGATTTGCTCGTGGCTCATATTTTCTTTTCAATTATCTCAAAAAATGCTAAACTAAAGCGAAGTTATCTTACCAAGAATTATACTAATTATGCAAGAGACGTTACTAGTTGTACTTATCATTTTGCTTGGCGGCGGCTTAGCCACAATATTGTTTTTGCTTTTGTCCCAAAGAAAGTCTCGTCGTGGTGAGACAGACAACAACTCGTTTGTCATGTTGCAAAACCAAATACAAGATTTAACACGACAAATTGACCAAAAAATGTCGGAAACGCATCGAGTCGTCAATGATACACAAAATAATTTAAACCGAACCATTCAGTCCCAATTCCAAAACAGCACAAAGATTATCACGGATGTTACAGAGAGGCTGACCAAGCTCGATGAAACTAACAAACAAGTAATCGGTTTCGCCGAACAACTGGAAAATCTAGAAAACATTTTGCAAAATCCGAAACATCGGGGCATCTTGGGTGAATATTATTTAGAAAATGTTTTAAAAAATGTTTTGCCGCCCGGTAGCTATGAAATGCAATATAAATTTTCTGACGGCGATATCGTGGACGCGGTGGTGTTTGTAAAAGAGAAAATCATACCAATTGACTCCAAATTTAGTTTAGAAAACTATAACCGCCTAATTGAAGAAAAAGATGCGGAAAGAAAAAAAGAGTTGGAAAAAAGTTTTGTTCAGGATTTAAAAAACCGAATCGACGAAACAAATAAGTATATTAAGCCAAAAGAAGGCACGATGGACTTTGCTTTTATGTTCATCCCGGCTGAGGGGATCTACTATGATTTACTAATAAATAAAGTTGGGGCCTTAAAAATTAATACGCACGATCTTATTGAATATGCTTTCCGAGAAAAACATGTGATCATTGTTTCACCAACATCTTTTTTGGCCTACTTGCAAACTGTTTTACAAGGTTTACGGGCTCTGCAGATAGAAGAATCAGCCAAAGAAATTAGAAAACGAGTGGAAGAACTTGGTAAACACCTTCTAGCGTATGATGAGTATCTAAAAAAACTTGGCAACAACCTCGGGACAACAGTAAATTCTTATAATTCCGCTTACAAAGAATTTAATAAAATCGACAAAGACGTAATGCGGATCACCGATGGAGAAAAAAATGTCGAACCACTCGTCTTAGAAAAGCCGCAACTTGAAGAAGTATAAAATAATTTTTTAACCCCGGTTGACAAAAGCGTTTTTTTATGCTATACTAATTAAGTTACTAGTTAATTAAAAATTTATTTCTTTAAATAAAGAGCTATGAAGAACAAATTTCTCTTGCTCGCTGTCGGCCTAGTCGTTTTTGGATTAGGTTTTTTTATTTTAAGCAGCGAACAAGCTATGGCGGCTAATGTTGCCACACGTCCATTTTTAAAAACTATTGTCTCGGCCGGAAAAATTTCCGACCAGGACGTTTTGACGGTCACAGCCCTGGCGGCCACCTTTGATGGGCAACCGGCAGACAGGATTGAAATGAAAATTTCTGATACTCATTACAAATGTTTGAGCACTTTCTTTTGCCAACAGACAGTTGGCCCCTTTGCAGTCAAAAAACCAACCTGGTTTAGCTACCGGGTTACCGCGATTGACGTCCAAGGACATAATCTTGAATCGGGCAAAACCGTAACCGGGCGTTTCTTGGTCACTCCCACCAAAAAAGATACTCAAAAACCAGTCTTTACCAAAATCACCACTTCTAATCACCAGGTGACTCCGGGAGAAAACTTTTCTTTAGAAATTACCGCCAAAGATAATAAAGGGATATCTAAAATTGAGATATACATGGACGGGAACCTCCTCAAAACCTGCTCCTCCGAAAAAACTTGTGGCACGACGGTCGGACCGTTTACGGACGAAGATATTGGTGAACATAAATATGTCTTTATTGTAACTGATACAGACGGCAATTACATTAAACCTTGGGGAAAATTCTGGGTTCGTTCGGCCGCAGTAACGATTATAGAAAACGGCGTTGATTCCGAAGCCCCCCAAGTCAGAATCAGCGGAGTTCTCACCTCCCAAACCTTGGAGAGGGGACAACAATACGAAATTAAAGCCGTGGCCACCGATAACAGTGGGCGAATTTCTAGAACAGAAATTTATATAACCGAGGTTGGCCAGACAATGGGTAGCCCGGTTTTCACTTGCGGGGCAAAACCCTCTCCCGCATCTTGTACCGAATCCAACAACACCATACTCCAATTCAACAAACGTTACGCTTACCAAGCCTATGCCTACGACGCGGCCGGTAACCGTGGTATGTCAATGATGTATTATTTCGATACCCCGGTATTTGATCGAACGCTACCCCAGATTATCTTGATCCCAAGTAAAGACAATCCTTTACCAGGCGAAAAAGTAACCCTGACCGCGCGAGCTACAGACAATTACCGAGTGAGGAGAATTGAAATCAGAAAATCTGATGTCGTCAAAACATGTGAGTGGTCAGAGACCTGTGCCCTCTCTACTGGACCGTTAAGCGCCGGGGAACACCGATATGACGCGGCAGTTTATGACGCCGCAGATAATCAGGCTTGGAGTGGGTGGGTAATCCTGAATCTTGCGAGCGGTAACACCCCTCTCGCAAGATTAAATAACGATTCCGAGGCCCCAATAGTTTCAGTTGAGGCCGCTCCTAATACGTCCACCAGCGCGGAAGGCCATGGTTTCGTTTACACTGTTACGGGGAACGACAATAGCGGGGTAGTTAATAAAATGGAATTCTTTATTGCCGCGGAGGGAGAAGATTTCAGCCAACTTCCTACTTACACCTGTAGCCGTTATTTTAACCCTCTCACCTGCGGGAATATCGGCTTTTTGCCGGGTGGTCGCAATTACCATTTCCAAGCCAAGGCTTATGACGACGCCGGAAACATTGGCTATTCTCCCAACAGTTTCTTCTGGATGCCAAACTAATTCCTGTTTACCTTGCTAAAATAACCTAGCGCGAGAAACCATCTGCCGTCAGCAAATGGTTTCTGTATTCTCGTTAAAACCGACACCAAACTTAATGCTCTTGACTGTAACTAATGGGTTAACAAAAGCATATGATTATGGTATACTTTTCAGTTAACTTTTTTTAATTTTCTATGAGAAATCGTTTTAGCATTTTCTATTTAGTCCTCGGGATTCTCTTCGTACCGGCGTCTGCTTTTGGGGCCAATTTAACTTGGCCGGGCACTGGATCTGTTACGATTCCCCTTTCCGCACCATACGAACCCAGTGGTTTGGCCTGGAATTCGCGCACAAATAAGCTGTTCTCGGTTAGCGACCCAACCAGCGATGGTAAAAACCGTGTAACTATGATGGACAGAAATGGTTCGAACCAAATAGAGTGGAGAGGTGGCGGCGACTATGAAGCATTAACGATCATTGATCCAAACAGTAGCTATATCTATATTGGTGTTGAAAACGCTCCCGCGATTTTAGAATTTGATTGGTCTGCCCCGCCCAGCACTCCCCGCATTACTAAATCTTGGAGCCTGAATAACTGGCTTCCGGGGATGGGCAACGCTGGCCTTGAGGGCCTAGCTTTCGTACCAAACGAATTTCATGATTTCGCCGACTCTAGTTCTGGCGGTGTCTTTTATGTTGGCGTGCAAAGAGAATATAACTTAACCGATACTGTAAGCACTAACAACTCTTCACTCTATGTCTTTAATGTAAACAAAGACCTTTCGGGCCAAGTGTCCCTAGTCGGAGAAATCACCATGGATCCCAGTCTGCCAAAAAAGGATGTTTCAGATCTTTTCTTTAACTTGGACACCGGCACTTTATTCGTTCTCTATGACGATAGCATAAACTTGTTGGTCGAAATGAAACCAGACGGTACGGTATTGAACAAATACACCAACGTACCAGGAAGTGCAAGAGAGGGTTTTGTTTTAATCCCTAATGAAACTAACACCCGAAAGAATGCGTACGTTGCACATGACAACACCTCTGCTATCACCTGGCACAGCAATTTTACCCAAACCTACTTCCAAGATTTGGATGGCGATGGGTTTGGTTCAAATATTACAACCACCTCTATTTCTTTAATTCCTCCGACTGGTTATGTCGCTAATTATTTAGACAGCAAACGACCACAGGCTGATTATGATTTTGATAACGATGGGCTTATTACCAGCTTAGATTGCGATGACCATAACGTAGCCCTGCTTGACACACAAATTTTTTACCAAGATCAAGACGGAGATGGATTGGGTGCCGGAGCGGCGGTTGAGCTCTGCGCTCTACAGGCTGGCTTTGTTGCTAATAATTCTGATGTTAATGACCGGGACTTTGATAACGACGGGGTAGAAACAGCTCTAGATTGTGACGACCACAACAATACTATTCTTGGAAAGCAAAACTTTTATCGCGATCTGGATCATGATGGTTTGGGCAGTAAAACTGCCTTTGTGAACGCCTGCTTTAACCCCGACCCCACTACTTATATTTCCAATAACTTGGACTTCGACGACTCTATCCGCACAAACGGCATCGAACTTACTGGCGATCTTATAGACAATGATGGTGACAATATTATTGATGAAGTCAATACTGTTCCGCTAAATGGTTACCATAAATATTTAAGGTATTTTAACCCGAGAAGAGCTGGTCTGGCCAACCGCTATTTGGTGTCTATCACTCCATTAAATAATGGCCGGATTCGGATAATGTACAGCGACCATGCTGTTTATAGCTATTTAGTTTATCCCAACTATAGCGGCCCCATGTTGGCCGAAAGATATAACGGCACAGCAGTTATAAAGATTAAAAAAACGGCCGGAGCCACTTCAGCTTATTATATGAATGCCTATACTGGGTGGAGAATTTGGAATCCGAATTAAACCACTAACTTCAGGACCCTTGACTTTAGTATAAAACAATAGTATACTGGCCCCACTTAGTCCAAATAACAGCTTCCAACTTTTTATCTAGATATTTTAATATACTATGCCAATTAAAGCTAATGCTAAAAAGGCTTTGCGCCAGGCGATTAAACGTACAGCTTGGAACAAAACTAGAAAAGATGCTTTCCGAGGCGCGATTAAAGATGCTAAGAAAGCCACTGGTCTAGAAGAGGCAAAAAAGCTTATCCAAACTGCTCAAAAGGCCTTGGACAAGGCGGCTAAGCGCGGTGTGATTAAGAAGAATACTGCGGCCCGCAAACTATCTCGTCTCATGAAATCAGTGAATGGTGGCCTTGCGAAAAAATAGGAATAAAGTATAATAAACCTCGGGAAATTCCCGAGGTTTTAATTATTTTTTTATGCATTCAAAAGAACGGCGTCCACCATCGGACATGAGAGGTGAGAGGTTAACAATGGATGTAGTAAATGAAACCCTGGCTCATCCCGAGAGACTTTATCGCCCCCTAAGCAACGAGGAGTTTGAGGAAATGGATCTAAAAGAACGGAGAATTGGCGACATTGGAAAAAAAGCTCGCATCGAACACCATTTTGAGCGCTTAATGATGAAATATATTGTTTCACACCTTCCGACGCCTAAAAACCTAGAAAGGAGAGAGGTTGCGGGACGCTTTGGTCGCAAAGCTGATCAAAAATTAGTAGCGGTCAGACAAGATCTTTTAACCAGCCCGGCTACGACAAGCGCGAAGGAGGAGGCGGTATATCTTAAAGAAGTCGAGGCTAGGCACGGTTTGCCACAAAACACGCTAGAGCAATCGGCAAAAAATATCTCTCGTTCGTCTTCGCCAAAAGAACTGACGCGAAGGCTTGAAGAATTTAAGGGAGATCTAGAAATTGAGCGGGGGCGGGCGATGGAAGAAGCAAAAAATTTTTTGAAAACCGAACGGATGGAATTAAATGATAAACTTACGGGTGGTTTATCTTCCGCTGGGCTCGAAAAACGCTATTACGACATTTTGGATAGTCTTAATAGTTTCCCACAGGACAGCCAGTTGGCCATCATTACTTTTGACATAGACTCTTTCAAGAGGCTGAACGATACCTATGGCCACAACGACGGCGATCGTGCCTTGAAGGCAGTAGTAGAAAAGTTGCGGGGAGTGCTCCGCCGGACTGAAGATGCAATCGGACGTCGAGGGGGCGATGAATTTGTGGTAATGGGTATTGTTGGCCCCAACGACAGCGCAACTCTTAGTGAAAAAATTGAAGGGGCCATTGCTGAAATAACCCTAGTACCAGAAGAAAAAAGCGAAGGGCCAGCCAGCGATCTGGGGCCAATAAAAATTTCGGTTACTGGTGGTATAAGTCTCGCAAGCAAACAGGAGCTCGAAGCCAGGAGAACTAATGGCATAAATTACGAAAAATTGTTGGCCAGGGCCGATGAAATAGCAATGCAAGGAAAGGTGGCGGAAAAAGGTAGAATCTACACTTCGGGACAAATTAATCTGGATCAATTTAATAACTTAGGCCAAGTAAGGGATTGGGCGAGAAAATTAATAACCCGAGAAAATGACAGAAAAACCGGTGCGCTAGAGGCGGAATTAGCGAAACTAGAAAAGGCAGAAGAGGCGGGCGAGCTAACAGAAGAAGAAACGATGTTCAAAGGATACTTGTTAGAACAAATCAGAGCAACCATCAGCTCAACCGAGGCACAAATTGATGCAAAAATCTGGGAACTGGCTAGACGCTATAAACTGGACATACGAAACAAGGAGAGCAGACAACTTTAAACCCTTCCCACAAACAAATCTAACATTAAAGACAGGTCAGCTTGGCCTGTTTTTGCTTTTAGATCCGTCTCAATGATCCCTTGATAAAGAGTTTTTAGTTGGTGGGAAGTAAAATTTTTAACCAACGGCCAACTTTTTTTAACGACAAAGGGATTAAGGCCGGTTTTTTGGGCCGCGAGATCGCTCGTCAGCCGATCATCATTCTCGAACAAATCTCGCAGGGACAAAAGCGCTCGGAATTGCCAAATTATGAGGCCGAAAAGTTTAAAGTCATCTTCACCCAACCGCCGCTGTTCTTGTAAAAGTTTTAGGGCTTGTTTTTTGTTACCAGTAACAATGGCGTTAACCATGTTAAAAACATTATCATCCACTTTTTCATCCAAAAATTCCCCCACGGCTTTCAGATCTATCTCCTGACCGTTCTTATACGCTATAAGCTGGTCTAAAAGTGAATTTAGGACCCACATCTCTCCTCCGGCATTAGCCACCAAAAAAGATAGGGCAGGCGAACTAATATTACCGCCCCGAGTGGCAATCTCGCTTTTCACCCATTGTGTCAAATGAACACCGGTTAATAACGGAAAGTCTTTAGCGTATTTAATTTTAACCAACAACTTCTCTAAAAGGTCGGCCTCTTTCACTTTACTTTTATTTTCACCCTGCCAAAAAATGATAACGTTTGTTTCGGGAAAACTATCCGCCTCTACTCGCCTTATAATGTCCGCTAGAAATTCCTTATCACTTAAAGACAAAATGTTTTCGATAATAATCATACGCTTTTCAGCCAAAAAGGGTGCGGAAGAAATTTCACTTAATATTTTACCGGGATCAACTTTGGTCGCATCCACAAAAACCACGTTATACCCTTCTGGGTCGCGGACTTGTTTGAATTTTAGGACTTGTTCATTTAAATATTGCCGGCTCCGAAAAGTGTCCGGGCCGTAAATGTAGATCAACATAGTTAATACATTGTAATACTTTAAGGGTGGAAAAACAAGTTTCACAGTTTCACTGCACACTTGACAAATATTTCATATGGTGTATAATGTATAGTGTATACTATTATATATACATATATAATTATGAAAACCGACACTAGCGAACGAATAGCAAAATACATTTCTGACCACCATGGTACGTCTGCGGGGCCAATAATAACTTTTTTAGGCCATCACCCGACAGGTGTTTTTAGACATCTTCACTGTCTTATAGTAAAACAAGTGATTTACAAATCAGGTAGCGGACCAAAAACAATTTATTTTTTAAAATCAAATAATATGGAGGGGAGCTCTAGTAATATAAAAAATGCTTGGCAGTGGGCGGTAACTGGTGAAAAAGTATTTTTATCCACCGACTATTTTTGTCCTACCCGGGACGTCTTCCAAGCGCGGCTTGACCGACTGCTTAAAGATTTCGAAAAAAGACTAACCATCGGTAACTTAACCTATCTCCTTTTAGCGGCGATTGGTGAAATTGGTAACAATTCTTTTGACCACAACATGGGCGGCTGGCGTGATGTGCCGGGACTATATTTCGTTACTGATTTTCAAACAAAAGAAATTATTCTAGCTGATCGGGGTCGAGGCATTCTGGAAACTTTAAGACGAGCCAGACCAGAGATACGAGACGATCAAAAGGCCATCGACGTCGCTCTTACAGAAATGGTGTCCGGACGCTTTCCAGAACAAAGAGGGAATGGTCTAAAATATGTAAAAAAAATAATCGAGGATAATAATTTAAATCTTAAATTTTTCTCTGGCCAAGCAATGGCGGAAATTAAACAAAAAAAATTCGAGGTTTTATCCAGCAAAATTAGTGTGCCTGGCACAGTGGCTATAATTAATTTTTAATATGCGTATAGAACTAAAAAAATTTGGTAATATCTTAACCTCTCGACCAGCCGGGAAAGATGCTTGGTCTTCAGCACAGGCCTATATTCTTTCTGATTTAAACTCGGTAGAGAATATTGAAGTAGATTTTTCTGGTTTAGCCGTACTTAGCCCTTCGTGGGCCGATGAATTTTTAACCCCATTAAAATCAAAATACACCGACCGGGTAAAATTTTTACCAAGTGATAACCCCACAGTTAAAGCCACGCTAGAAATAATAGAAAAGCAGAGGCAAGAATAAACAAGTAAAAAAACCACCGAAAACAACCGGTGGTTTCTTTGAAAAAACTTTTTCCTAAATACTCTTTTTCCACCAATCATCAAACTGAGTTTTAAAACCCAGATAAATTTCCGGTTTATCCAAATAAATTACAACTGGGTCCTTACCGAAGATGATTAATCGAGCCTTGTTATTAAACAAAGTTATTTGCATTCGGCTTAATGGTGAGGCGATATATTTTTTGACATGGCTTATTTTTTCCTCAGGGTCGCCCGAACGCTTATTGCGCTCTCGCGCCGTTTCATAATAATCAGCAAAGGCCAGCATGTTTAACACCACCCCCCGCTTAATTCTTTCCGTATGATAATTTTCAAAAAATTCTTCGAGTTGCGGTATGTGCCCAGTCGAGGTGCCAAAGATGTAATATCCCTCGCCCGGCTGAAGCTCGTCCAACATATCATAATAGACACGGCGCAAGGCCTCCATACCACTTTCAACCACCACTTCCTTGTTCCACAATTCATCAAAATAATCATTGTAACTATCCACAACATTCTTATCTTCGGAAATAAACACGACCGGCTCGGTTTCCGTCCAGTTAGCCACGGCCACTTTATTTCCATACAACCAAACCACGTTTGGATTCTTGGAACCCAACGAATTGTACCTGGCTTCCATCCAGGGGAGGTTGTTGATCTCATGATCGCGAGCGGAAGGATCGACAATGTTTTTCCATTTTAAACCAGGTATTTTTTCAACCCGCTTTTTCACTTCAGCAAAATACTCTGGGTAGCGATCGACGAAATACCCGCGTGCGCCAATAAACTTGAATTCTTTATACTTTTCCGAGGCTTCGATCCAGGTGTCTCGAACAATCTCTGGGCCGCGAACGAAATAACTTTTTTGGTCCCAAAGTAACTCAAAATTCTCACGAAAAGAATCCGCGGTAGTCTGGTTTTTTATTACCATACAAAGTGGATTCTTGTTCCAGACGGTATTAAGGGCGGTGTCACCAATAACCACGTTAGAAATGGCTAGGTTTTGTTTGGTTAAAACAATTTTAGTTTCTGCCCCCGGTATTCGTTTTTTAATTTCAGCAACACGGGCTAAGTTTTCGGGCGTATCTCCGTAATAAATATATTTAATTTTTTTACAAAGCGGGGCCATTTTCTCCGCCCACAGCATGTTAAACTCCGACAAATCAGAATCATCAGGCTTGGCGGCAAAAATAACCACCTCTTCATTTTTATTAGCCAAAGCAAACAGGTTGTTATATGCCTCTTTAACATTCTCCGGACCAGAGTAAGTCAGGGCTTCTTGATTCCAAAGAGTATCAAAGTAAGCCTTGAAAGAACCAAACATTTCTGGCTGTTCAAAACGAAAAACGGTTGGCTCGTCACCGTAGAAAATAAAGTAGGCTTTATTTTTATACAAGTTAATCTGCATTGGTGTGGGTGGCGCAGAAAGAAATGATTTTATATGACTTATTTTTCCAGTCTCGTCTCCACATCTTATAAACCGACTTTTAATTTGTTCGAGTGATTCCTTGTATACCAACATTTTCGTGACGACACCTTTTTTAATTCGAGTGGTATGAAATTCATCATATAATTTCTGGACATCACCATGATAATCTCCTGAGGAAGCTCCGAGCACACAATACTCTTCTCCTGGCGAAAGATCGCCGAGCATCCCATAAATTGCATTTTTTAAAGCCTCGATACCCCGTTCAACAAATACTTTTTGATTCCAAAAAAAATTAAAGAAGTTTTCAAAAGCTCCGACCGCCTCCTTGCTACGGATACTAAACGTAAGCGGGTCGTCTCCCGCAACCCCGATTTCTAAATAATCCCTAATAAAAGCAAACCAAACCGGTAAATTAAAATTCATCGGCAAGTATTTTGCCTGGCTCATGGGGAGGCCATTCCGCCAATCCAAATCCTCTGGGATAACCCCGCGCTCATATAAAATTTTTAAACCGATTTTTTTACTGACCCTTTTTTTATGAAAAACCCGCCAATACTTTTCCATTTCCGGCGTTGAACTGGCTTGTGACCCAAAAACATAGAGCGTACTACCGGGATCGTAATTCAAAGTACGACTACGGCTACGCTTAATGCCTTCGGTGCCCTCATAAATTTTGATGTCTCTCGGTTTGTCGCCAACCTTACTTTTTAGTTCGGACACCACTTCTTTAGCCGCCTGTACCTTGTCTTCAAACAAATCTTGTAACGACTCTGGACTATTAGCTTCATACACCGCGACACCACTCGAAATTACCTTTGAAACTAGGTCTTTTTTTAACAATTCTTCAAGTGCAGTGTATACCAAATTACGGTGTAGACCAGTTTGTTCAATAATTGCCCCGGCACGCGTTTTACCGAGATCAAAAAGAGCGAGGTAGACCCTTACCTCGTTTTTCCCGAAGCCTAATTGCTGGAGTTGGGTTTCAATCACAAGTTATACACAGGGAAACTAACTGAAATATACTATTTTGTCATCATAATTATGACAACTAAATTATACTTCAGTTAGCTAAAAATGTCAAAACCAGGTGTGTTTTATCACGGGGTTAATGACTATTTTTTAGCTTATTTTAGCCAAAATATGCTTGACACGGGTGCTTTTTTATGATAAATTATCCGGTCAAAAGATTTTGGCATCTGCTTGGCACCAGCCGGGCGGATCAGGCTCTTTAAAACCCTAGCCCGAAGGGTAAATCGGGCAGGAGGAAACCATGGGACTCTGGACCAGACTCGAGAGACGGATGATCGGACTGGGTGAGGAAGACAAGACAAAGATGGACACGTGGCTCTGGAACAACTGGAGGCGGCTGGGTCGCCCCTTCGTCGTCTTCTGCCTCGTGGCGATCATTGCGATCGTCGCGGTCCTGATCTTTCGACCGCGCCCAGCCTGCGCCGCCACTCTCCGAATGAGTGGCTCCGAGGCCTGGGGGCTGACCTGGGACATGGAAGGCAACCATGCCGAGCCGCCGCCCCAGACGCTCGTCGCTCTCGGGGTGGGCGAAAGCATCGGGAGTGGATGGGTGGTGTTCGGGGACCTGATGGCCGTGGTTCCCCGTTCGGCCTTCCACCCC
>DATDYA010000063.1:0-26928 GCA_035289165.1 Patescibacteria group bacterium | reverse complement strand
CCCCGGATTCGCGGAGATTCTGAGCGAGGTTCTTGACCCACCGGCGGTACATTTCGGCCTCTTCCGGTTGCCTGGCTGCGGCCGTGATGAGACCGATTTCCCAGGTCTTGGTCTCGAGAAGGGCTCGTAGCGCCTGCTCGTTGGCTACTCCCTGGACCTTGATATCCGGGGAGGTGACCACGTGCACATTCAGCATCGCTTCCTCCTATCGCACCGCAAATTGCGGCGTAGGTTAGCACACTTCACTAGGTATCGCAACATTATTAATATTTACTGTCAATCGAACTGGAGTATACAAAAATACTGCCTGTTGAAGCAGTATTAGTCGGGGATACAGGACTTGAACCTGCGACCTCATGCACCCCATGCATGCGCGCTAGCCAACTGCGCTAATCCCCGTTAGGCAGAGACACTATACAACATTTGTCTTTACTTTTCAAGTATGGGCTTTTATGTTAAACTAAACTATCTAATGCCCTCTATGCTTGAAGTGAAACGCAAGAAAATTGGTTTAGCCTTAGGGAGCGGTGGCGCCCGTGGGTTGGCGCATATTGGCGTTATCCGGGTTTTAGAAAAACATGGTATCCCCATGGATTTTATCGCTGGTTCTTCGATTGGGGCGGTGGTGGGTGGGTTTTACGCCGCTACCCGAGATATTAACTGGGTAGAAAAAGTTTTAACTGGTAATGACCGCCGGCAATTGTTTGAACTTTTTTGGGATCTCGCTGTTTTTAAAGGCGGACTTCTCAAAGGGGACAAGGGTGTAAAATATTTCCGAGATAAATTGACTGAACAAACCGGTAAAGACGAAGTATTGTTTAAGGATTTACTTTTACCGTTTTCCGCTGTCGCTACTAACCTGGAGAGCGGTGAGGCCGTTGTACTTCGTTCCGGTAATCTTTTAGGTGCTCTCCGCGCCAGTTATTCAATCCCTTTCCTGTTTCAGCCTGTATTATCTGAAAAAAAACTTTTGGCCGATGGTGGTTTGAGCCAGCCGGTACCCGTGAATGTTGCTCGCTCGATGGGCGCGGATATAGTCATCGGGGTAAATTTAGACGCGCATTTTCCGAAGCAAAATATTGAAAAAGTCCATATGACTTCTTTAGCGCCTCCGTTGTTAAATATTGTCCGCCACAATCTGGCGTCTAAAGATTTACAGTTAGCGGATATTAAAATTGAACCAAAAATAACCAATTCCAGTTTGCTTGGGATTAAGCATTTTCTGGACGCTAAAGAATTTATTAGCAAAGGCGAAGAGGCGATGGAAAGTGAAATTACTAATTTAAAAAAATTAATTTAAGTATTAAAAAATAATTTATGCCGGTTAACTTAAAAAACTATTTTAAAGAAGCGATCAAAGCTGACGCTTCAGATTTGCATTTAGTCGGTGAGGAATTACCAATGATCCGCGTTGAAGGCCAGCTTAAAGAATTAGACGAAAAACCTTTGGGTAACAAAGAATTGGAAACAGCAGTCATGGGTATACTTTCTAAAGAGCAAGCCGCTCGCTTTACTGAAGAAAAGGAACTCGATTTGGCCTATGAAGTGGAAGGTGTCCGTTTCCGCGTCAATTTGCATCGTGAGTCAGGGAACATCGGTATGGCCGCTCGTCTTATCCCGAAAGACATTCCCACTGTCGAAGATCTACACTTCGAACCGTCTCTACTCGAAGTGCCAAAACTTTTAGATGGCTTGATCTTGGTTACGGGCCCGACCGGTTGTGGTAAATCTACAACCTTGGCTGCCTTAATTGAGGAAATTAATAAGGCCCGAAAAGCGCACGTGGTAACGATTGAAGACCCGATCGAATTTTTATTTGAAGATAAAGAATGTCTCATCGAACAACGGGAGGTTGGAAATGATACCAAATCTTTTGCCAACGCTTTAAAGTACGTTTTACGCCAAGACCCGAACGTCATCTTGGTAGGTGAAATGCGTGATCCAGAGACTATCGCGACGGTTCTAACTGCTGCGGAGACTGGCCACTTGGTATTTTCCACCTTGCATACATCGAGTGCGGCTGAAGCGGTGGAAAGAATCGTCGATGTTTTTGAAGGTTCCAAGCAAAAACAGGTTTTGGTTCAGCTGGCGGCAGTTTTAAAAATGGTCGTCGCCCAAGATCTTTTACCCGCTAAAGACGGCGGACGCGTTCCGGCGCGCGAGATTCTTGTTAACACCCCAGCCGTTTCCAACCTTATTCGTGAGAATAATATTGCCCAACTTAAATCGGTTATTCAAACTGGTGCTAAAGAGGGGATGGTATCCATGGAAAACTCTCTCAAACAGCTTTTGAAAGAAGGTTGGATTGACGAAGAGACCGCGGAAAAAAGATTAGAACGCAACCGGAAAGTTTAATTACTTTTGTGGTCAAGAAAAAATTAGCCAGAAATTTTCGTTTGGTTTTTTTGGTACAGGCCTTGCAAAACGTCAAAATTTTGACGATTGTTGTTACTCTTTTTTATTTATACCGCGGTCTGACCCTTGCGGAGGTTTTCTATTTATCGATTATTTGGTCAGTTGCTAGTACTCTATTTGAGGTACCCTCCAGTTACCTAGCCGATCGCTGGGGAAGAAAAAAAACCATTATCCTCGCTACCGTTCTTTACTTTCTGAGTACCATCATTCAACTGTGGGCCTGGGATTTTAATTTGTTTGCCTTAAGTTTGTTCCTTTACGGGTTGGCGTACGCTTGTTTGACGGGTACGGATGAAGCCCTGGTTTATGACACCGAACGCGAACTTTCATTGGGGCAAGATGGTAAATCACTAAAAAGACTAGGGAATTACTTCTCCGCGCAAAGATTTTTTAAGATTTTTGCGCCCGTTATTGGGGCGATTATCGCTAAGGATCTTTTAGAACAGCAATATATATCGCTCATAGTCATAGACAGTCTCTTTGCCTTTTTAGCTATTTGTGTCGCTTTTTTTATTGTCGAACCCAACCACCATATGGATCTGGAAAAAAAAGAAGCCGGCATATTGCTCGATGGGGTGAATTTATTAAAAAAGAATCCATTAGCGCGACAAGCGATGTTTAATCGCTCTTTAATATTTATTGGTTCCTTGATTCTGTGGAGATACCATCAAGATTTTTTTACTAACTTAGGAATCCCGATTGTTGTTCTAGGGTTGGTGGCCGGAGTATCGCAGGGTGTAATGTTTTTAGGTAACCGACGTATTAGTAAATTAACCAAACATCTCCCTTTATACAAGTCAATTGATCTTTTTAATTTTTTATCTGTCGCTAGTCTAGTGGCCTTGTTAATTATTTATCTTGTTTATCCGTCCAAATACTTAATTTTACTTTTTTATTCGCTATTTGGAATATTAGAAGTTTTGCGCTGGCCACTATTTTCCGAGTATTTTAATAGTATTAGTAATTCCTATAACCGTGCGACTACTTTATCGCTAGCTAGTTTTGTAAAGGGTTTTTTGGATATACCATTATTATTTATTTCCGGTCTCTTGGTTGTTTTAAATCCAATATATCCTTATATTCTAGTCTTGATTTTAGTTATCTTTACGAGTATAATCTTTAGATTAAGGGATGCGGGGCCTCTAAAGCCAAAATCTTCCTATGGATCTGAAAACAATCTTTAAAAAAATCCACAGCCTATCCAAAAAAGAAAAAACTCCGGTCTATGTCGTGGGTGGTTTTGTCCGTGATTTACTTTTAAAAAACGAGATTAAAAAGGATGTCGACTTTGTGGTCGTGGGGGATGGTCTAGCTTTCGCCAAGTCATTTGATGTCCTTTTAAAAGAAACGGGTAGTCTGGTGGAATTTCCTGACTTCGGCACCGCTCGGTATATTTTAAAACCTGGTGAGAAAGATGAATTAATCTTGGAATTTGCCAGCGCCCGTACTGAGAAATATGACCTAAATTCACGCAAACCTAAAGTCGAACTTACTAGTCTAGAAGAGGATTTATCTCGTCGAGATTTTACTGTCAACGCCATGGCCTTGTCGGTTGAGTGTTTCAGCGGCTTGCGTGTTCCCAGTACCAGTAAGATTAAAAAAGAAGTGGTGGATCCGTTTAACGGACAAAAAGACTTGGAAACCCAAACTCTTCGTACCCCCCTTGATCCTGATACAACTTTTTCTGATGACCCATTACGCATGATGCGCGCTGTTCGTTTTGCTGCCCAGCTAGGTTTTGGTATTGAACCCAAAACTTTGGAAGCGATTTATGGCAATCGAGAAAGGATAAAAATTGTTTCCGCTGAACGCGTTAAGGAAGAATTGTTTAAACTTTTGTCTACGCCGTCTCCCTCAATAGGTCTGGCTTTAATGTTTCAAACCCACTTGTTAGATTTGGTTCTACCAGAAGTATCCGCCCTAGACGGGGTCGAGGAGATTTACGGTCATCAACATAAAAACAATTTAACTCACACTTTTAAAGTCGTAGATAACATTGCCGAGCGCTCGGAGAAGGTTTTATTACGCCTAGCTGGCTTGTTACATGACATTGGCAAAGCTGATACTAAAAAGTTTATTACTAAAATAGGCTGGACTTTTTATCAGCATGAACATGTCGGTCGCAAATTAGTAAACGATATCTCCCGCCGTTTAAAATTTTCCACGGACGAAAGAAAATATCTAGGCAAGCTTGTTCGCTGGCATCAGCAGCCGATTAGTCTCATGGACGAAGGCATTACCGATTCAGCCGTCCGGCGGCTTATTGTTAACTTAGGTCAAGAACTCGAGGATCTTTTGGTCCTCGGCCGATCGGACATTACTACTGGTAATCCCTACAAGAAAGACAAACGACTTAAGAACTATGACCATCTTGAAAAGCGCATTCAAGAAGTTTTTGAAAAAGACAAGATGCGCGCTTTCCAGTCTCCTTTCCGTGGGGATGAGATAATGAAAGAATGTGCTCTTAAACCTGGTCCAACGGTTGGCAAAATTAAAAAGGCGATTGAAGAAGCGATTTTAGAGGGCATTATTCCCAATGAATACGAGGCGGCCAAAGGATACTTTGAAAAGATAAGGGAAGGTTACCTAAAAGGCGTAGAGGAATGGGAAAAATTATAGAAAAGAGAAAGCCCCAACCGTAGTCGGGGCAGGGCAGTTGGTTGGAGGTGACAGGAATTGAACCTGCAACTAGCGAGTCCTAATCTCGCTGCTCTGCCGATTGAGCTACACTCCCAAAACCGAACAGTAAATTATAGCATAACCCGGAGAGAAAATCAAGGGTGTACGGCGGCGCGCCTCTTGACCTTTTCGTGCAATCTGGTATGATAAGTATGTAATTTCATACTTATCATATTTTAAAATATGTCCAAATCAACCAGCAGTCCTTTTGGCGAAATCTGTGGTTATACCACTGTCGGCGAACGCGGTCAGATTGTTATACCCAAAAATGCCCGTGATCGTCTAAAACTCAAAAGTGGCGCCAGATTTTTAATTGTCGAACACGTCGGTAAGTTAATTTTGATCCCCGAAGCGCATGTTAAAAAGATGGTAGGTCAAATGGCTGGTTTTTTAAAACAAACAAAATAGTTAACTATAATTTTTTATGAACTTAGCTTTTGTTAAAAAGAAAAAGTTTTACCTCCCAGCGATTATTATCGTATTAATCGTTGGTTATTCGTTTGTCAGTGCCAGTAGAAACAAAAAAGGTCCAGAGTACCAAACAACAAATGTTACTCGCGAAAATCTACGTCAAACAGTTGAAACAACTGGTAATATTGAATCCGCCAACGATCTTGATCTCCACTTTGAACTCTCCGGCACCCTAACCGACCTAAGGGTTAAAGAAGGGGATAAGGTTCGGGCTGGACAATGGTTGGCCAACCTACGTCTAGCCGAGTTAAATGCCGCTGTCGCACAAGCGAGCGCCAACTTGCAACAGAAATTAGCCGGTGTTAACGAAAGCGAACTCGCCTACTACAAAGCGGCGGTTGACCTCGCTGAAGCTGATCTGAACAATACTAAATCCAGTACCGAGAACGCCATTAAGGTCGCTGAAGCGGCCGTTCAGACGGCTGAGAACAACTTAAAAAAAGCTGAAGGCGGTGAAACTAGTCAAATTGTTGAAGACGAATACAAAGATGCTTTGGCGGTTCTGCAAACCTCAATCGCAACCGCTGACAATGGTTTGACTCAGGCCGATAATATTTTAGGTATCGACAATACTCTCGCTAACGACAGTTTTGATGATTACCTCGCCATCCTCGATTCTAGTAAACTCGGAGCGGCTAATGGGTATTACTTGTCTACCAAGACTAGCCGCGATGAATTACGAGTTAAAGTCGGTTTAGCGTCAAATCCACAAAATCATTTGGCCGTGGATGAAGCCTTGCAGTCGGCTAATAAGGCCTTAACTCAATTGAATACACTATTGGGTTCGGTTAGCGACGTCTTGGTGGTTACTCCACCAGTCGGCAGTCTTACTCAAGCTTCTTTAGATACTCTAAAATCTACGATCAACACTACTCGTACTTCTGTCAACACACAGTACAGTGCCGTTATAACCGAAGTACAAGCTATTGCTAACGCCAAAAATAGTCTTACTACATATACCATTGCGTATAATAAATCCTTGCAAGATTTAGAAAATGCTAGGAAAACTGCCGTCGCGACTGTCGCGATTAAACAAGCCGGATATGATCAGGCGGTGGCAAATTATAACAACAAAAAGAATCCGCCTCGGGCCGTGGATGTCGCGTCCTATCGCGCGGCTGTCGCTCAAGCGGTCGCTAACCGGGACAAGGCCATCATGCGTGCTCCTGTTGACGGGGTAGTCGGTAAGGTCAACAAGAAAAAAGGCGAGTTAGTTATGTCGAGTGAAGTAGTTATGAAAGTCGTTGCCCCCCACTATGAAGTAAAGGTAGATGTGCCAGAAACTGACGTGGCCAAGCTTGCTTTAAATGATAACGCGGAAATCACCCTCGACGCTTTTGGTGATGACATAAAATTCAAAGGAACTGTTGTCTCAATTGACCGCGCTTCGACCGAAATACAAGATGTTGTGTATTACCGGGTTAAGGTGGCGATGGAAGACAGCGACAAAGAGATAAAATCTGGTATGACTGCTAACGTTAACATTTTAACCGAAGAACGCTCCGGAGTTTTAACAGTGCCAACTCGGGCGGTTCTCTCTCGGGATAATGGAGAAAAGTATATCCGCGTCTTAGAAAACAACGAGTTAAAAGAAATAACTGTTAAAACCGGCCTGCGCGCCGATGATGGGAAAATGGAAATTATGGAGGGGATTAGCGAGGGGGCAACAGTGGTTGTTTCCGTAAAAGAAGCCAAGTAATATGCCTCTTAATACGTTAATCCAAATTAAAGATCTGACCAAAGAATACCAAAGCGGTGAGTTGACGACTTCGGTGTTACATGGTTTAAATTTCGAGATTAAAAAAGGGGAGTTCGTCTCAATCATGGGACCGTCTGGCTCTGGTAAATCGACCCTGATGCACATTCTTGGCTTTTTAGATACTTTATCTACTGGCCAATATTTTTTCGAAGGCCGTGATGTTAGTAAATTAAACGATGACGAACTGGCGGATATGCGGAGCAACAAAGTCGGCTTTATTTTTCAAGCGTTTAATCTTTTGAACCGCTCGAGCGCCTTGGAAAATGTTATCATGCCTTTGTACTACACTACCATGTCTAAAACCGAGCGAATGACGCGTGGTAAAAAATTGTTATCCATGGTTGGTCTCGATCATCGCTTGCAATACACGCCAGGTCAGCTCTCTGGCGGGGAAAAACAACGTGTCGCGATTGCGCGAGCTCTCGTGAATAATCCCGAAGTAATTTTTGCCGATGAACCAACCGGCAACCTAGACTCTAAGAGCGGCCATCAAGTAATGAAAATTTTACAAGATTTGAATCAACAGGGGCACACGATTATTCTTGTTACTCACGAGAAATATACCGCGGAACATGCGAAAAGAATCCTACGGATTAAAGACGGCGAAATAGTGGGAGATGATGAGGTTAAAGAACGTCAATTGGCGGAAGATGGTGCGGAGCTCGTTAAATAAGCTATGTTTCTTTTAGAGAACTTACATAATGTTTGGAAAATATTAAGCCGTAATAAAGTCCGGTCGTTTTTAACCATGCTTGGGATTATTATTGGGATCATGTCGGTAATTGTCATCATGTCGGTCGGTGCCGGGGCACAGAGCCTGATCTTAAACCAAGTGAAAGGTATGGGATCGAATTTAATTGGTGTTTTACCCGGTAGTTCCAATGAAGACGGCCCGCCGGCCTCGGCCATGGGTATTGTTATCACCAGTTTTAAAAATAAAGATGTCGAAGCGGTAATGAATGCGGGTAATTCGCACCTTGTTGCGGCTACTGGCTATATCCGCGGGCGTGACACCATTACCTGGGGCGAACAGAAAACTGATACTAATTTTGTTGGTGTTAGTTATACCTATCCCTCGGTCGAAGACGCCGAACTAGGGAGTGGCCGCTTCTTTACCGAAGAAGAGGATCGAAGTTCGGGGCGGGTCGCGGTAATTGGCAGTCAAGTAGCTGAAGATTTATTCCAGGACCTGGATCCCATCGGGAAGATTATCAAGATTAAACGTACTAGTTTTAATATCATTGGGGTCATGGAAGAACGGGGGGTCAGTGGTTTTGAAAATCAGGATAATCAAATTTTTGTCCCGCTTGAAACCGCCCAAAAAACACTACTTGGTGTGGATTACATTAGTTACGCCCGTTTTAAAATAGATGCCGCGGAGAATGTCGATGACAGTATGGAATTTGTTCGCGCCATAATTCGTGACGAGCATGACATAACCAATCCAGAGAACGATGATTTTTCCGTCCGCAGTATGGCCCAAGGTCTTTCGACTTTAACGACGATCACCAATGCTCTAAAACTCTTTTTGGTCGCCGTGGCTTCCATTGCCTTAATGGTCGGCGGAATTGGAATTATGAATATTATGTTAGCGGCGGTGCAAGAGCGAACCAGAGAAATTGGTCTAAGGAAAGCTGTGGGTGCGAAAAAACGCCAAATAATTTCTCAATTCTTAATCGAAACTATGGCGATCACCTTAACCGGTGGTCTGATCGGAATTGTTTTGGGGTTGTTAATTTCTTTTGCAGTCGCCCGCGTGGCTCAAGGTATGGAATATGATTGGGAATACGTCGTATCAGTTTCTTCAATTTTATTGGCTTGTTTTGTTTCGATCGGGATTGGTTTAATCTTTGGTTTGTTGCCAGCGCGACGGGCCGCGAATCTCGACCCAATCGAGGCTTTACGTTACGAGTAATATGTTTAACACCGCTTTTCAATTCGCCCTAAAATCTTTGCGCGCCCAGAAGCTTCGTTCGCTTTTAACGATTTTAGGTATTAGCATTGGCATCGCCGTTGTTATCACCATTATGGCCGCCGGCCGCGGTTTAGATAAACTGGTCATGAGTGAGTTGGAAATATATTCGGCGGACACGATAAGTATTGAAACTAAGATTCCTTCCACTAGTAAAACCTCCAATGAAAACGCCGTGGGGCAGTCAACCGGCATCGTGATCACCACTCTTAACGACCAAGACATTGAAGATATTTCCAAACACCCCAATATCATTGCGACCTATGGTTGGATTATTGGTCAAGAAGTTGTCCGTTACCAAGGTGAAGATAAGATAACAATGGTAATGGGGGAGGGGCATAGTATGCCGGAGGTTGAAAAATTTGACTTTGCCTCTGGCCGGATGTTTACGAAAGATGAGGAGGACTCCTTGTCGCAGGTTGTTGTTATTGGTCACGGTGTTAACGAAAGATTTTTTGGCGATCAAGACGCTATCGGTAAAACGATCTATATTAAAAACAAACCCTTCCGCATTGTCGGTGTCGCCGCCGAACGCGGGGCGGCCTTTTTCATGGATATGGATGATCTGGTCATTATCCCGACTAAAACCATGCAAAAAAGAATCTTAGGTATTGATTATGTCCGTTCGATCATTACTAAAGTAAAAGATCGCAGTCGTTTAGCCGCGACTGTCACCGAATTAGAAGAAATAATCCGTGAGAACCACGATATTACCGATCCCGACCGCGATGACTTCGCGATTAGTACCATGGAAGAAGCCGCGAATATGTTAAAGTCTGTGGTGGGAGGTATAACCTTTTTGTTAGTCGCCCTCGTTTGCATCTCGCTCATTGTCGGAGGAGTGGGGATTATGAACATTATGTATGTATCTGTCACCGAGCGTACTTTTGAAATTGGTTTAAGAAAATCTCTTGGTGCTAAAAAGAAAGATATTCTTTGGCAATTTTTAACTGAAGCAACTGTACTAACTTCAATCGGTGGTGTTGTCGGTATTATCCTTGGTGCCGTGCTTGCCTTGCTTGTTTATCTTGCTGCGACCTACTTTAACCTGGCTTGGGTTTATTCCATCCCCATTTCATCGATAATACTTTCCTTAACATTTTCCGCCGCCGTTGGTCTGTTCTTCGGCCTTTATCCCGCTCGCAAAGCCGCGGCTCTTGATCCGATTGAGGCGTTAAGGAGAGAATAACAAAATTCCTAAACAAAAACCCAGCGCATATATTTGCACTGGGTTTTACTTTTTCAGTACTCGGCTCTCCGAAAGACACAAAGTTTATATCTTTCGGGGACACGGCCGAGTACTGCTCGCGGTCGGCCCCGCTTGTCAGGGCGGTGGTTCAAGGGACTTATCCAGGTCCTTGACCACCTCTATTTCGAGCAGGTTCAGAAGGCCTGAGATTAGGCTCAGCGCGAGCCCGACCCCGGCCAGCCAATTAACTGCCGGCCACCCCTTGACAGAGGCGGCGACCACGACCATGAGAAAAATGGTCGCGGCAACGAACCAGACGATCGCCCGCGTCCGCGGGCTGGTTTTCTGCCGCTTCATGCCGACCTCCTCGCCCTATTAAGCCAGGGCATAGCCGCCCACGGGACTGTGGGGTATTAATAGACTAGTCCCGTTTAACTAATTTTGTCAATCCTCACTCTTGTCTTTTCCCCTAGATAATGGTAATTTAAGGGCATATGACTGACACACAGTCCATCAAAGACCGGTTGGATTTAGTTCAGCTTATCCAAGAATACGTGCCTTTGAAAAAAGCTGGTGTATATTGGAAAGCTTGTTGCCCATTCCACTCGGAAAAATCACCATCTTTCATGGTTCATCCGGAACGGCAGTTCTGGCATTGTTTTGGTTGTGGGAAACACGGCGACGCCTTTTCTTTCGTCCAAGAGATCGAAGGGTTAGATTTCCCCGAGGCTTTGAAATTATTAGCCGACCGGGCTGGTATTAAACTAGAGAACTTCCGGACGGAAGTAAACAAAAGCCAGAAAAACCGAATTTTGGAAATTAATGGTAAGGCGGCATATTTTTACCACCGTATTTTGCTAGATATGTCGGTGGCTAAACCCGCCTTGGATTATTTGACTAACCGTGGAGTAACCAAAGAAGCAATCGAAAAATGGCAGATTGGGTATGTCCCGGATCAGTGGGAATTACTAACCCAGTATTTTCTCAAAAAAGGGATTGGTATTGAAGATTTAGTGGCCACTGGTTTAACCATTAAAAAAGACGGGGTTCAGGCTGGCTCGAGTCGGGGATATTATGACCGTTTTCGCGGTCGGATCATGTTCCCGATCCAGAACGTCCATGGTGATGTGGTTGGTTTTACTGGTCGGGTCTTGGTTGAAAAAGAAAATTCTGGTGGTAAATATGTGAATACCCCGGAAACTCTTGTCTACCAAAAGTCTCGCATCTTGTATGGTCTCTACCAAGCTAAGCAACCCATCCGTAAGGCTGACCTAACTGTCATGGTCGAAGGCCAAATGGATGTAATTGCCTGTCATAGTCATGGTATAGAAAATGTGGTCGCCTCATCTGGTACCGCTTTAACTAACGAACAAGCCAAACTTTTAAAAAGATATTCCGACAATCTGGCGATTGCTTTTGATGCCGATGCCGCCGGACAAAATGCCGCCATGCGTGGGATCGAAGTCCTGCTTACCGAAGGGGTTAATATCCGGGTCATTACTATCCCGGAGGGTGCCGGAAAAGATGCCGATGAATGTCTAAAGAAAAATCCAGCTGTTTGGTTCGAAGCGGTTAAAAACGCGACCGAAATCATGGAGTGGTATTTTAAGAAAAGTTTAGGCAGTCACGATACTAACAAGCCTAAAGAGAAACAGGCCGTCGCCAATGAGCTTTTACCGCTCATTGGACGCATTCCTTATGCTGTTGAGCGGGATCATTGGTTGAAGGAGCTCGCCAATCGTTTAGGAGCCGATTTAAATGCTCTACGGGAAGATTTAGACCGTCTTAAAATTGATGTCGAAAAAAGATCTGGGGTTTCTACCCTGGTTAAAAAAAATACCCCAACTCCCGTTAAAGAAGCAGAAAAAGACGATCAGGTTCATGCTTTAAGATCAAAGCTCCTCGGTTTAGTATTTCGCTATCCGGAATATATGAACGAACAGTTTTTTTCTCTGCCCCGCGCTCTCTGGGGCGGAGACAGCTTAACCGGGCTTTACGAAAGTTTAAAAACAACGTATACTGAAAATAGAAACGTCGCTCTTGATGATTTTAATCATCCCGAGTTTAAAGACTTAGTCGAGGTCCTTCAGATGCAAAGCGAGAAGGATTTTACCGAGCTTGGCCCGAAAGCCACTGAGGCGGAATTCAGCCAGCTTTTAACCAGATTAAAATCCCTGTGGTCAAAAACCAGAGGGCAACAAATTCAAACCGAACTTTCCCAAGCTGAACGAGCGGGGGATAAAGAAAAAGTCGGTTTGTTATTGCGCGAACTGCAAGAGCTCTCGCGCCTATAGTTCTTTGGTAGTAAATCTGGAGAGTTATACTTTCAGTTAAATTTTATGGTACGCAAAAAGAAAAATTTAAAATCCATGAAAAAGAAAACCACCAAAACTGTTTCTGCTTCTAAAGTAAAAAAGATAAGGCTATTAAAAAAGGCAAAATCGGCCCGACACATAACGGTTAAAAAGGCTCCTAAACCCCAGTTTAAGGTTAAGAAAAAACAACTTGTTAAAAGTGGAAAAGCTATTTCTAAAGCAAAAATTTTAGTTAGAGAAAAAAAGTTTAAAAAAGTTCTTCTTCCTCTCCCACCACCTTTTGTGGCCCCAGTCCCTAGCGAAGAAAAAATTTGGGATCTTATCCGCAAAGGCCGCAACCGTAGTTTTATTACGGAAGTCGAGCTACTTTCCGCCTTGCCGTACCCGGAGCAGTACATTGACTTGTATGAGGGCTTTTTGGAGTTAATGGACCGGAACGGCATCTCTTTGGTTGAACCACCGCAGTCCTTGTTGGGGGGCGTGAAAGACCAACATGGTGTTTTAAAAGAATTTCAGGGTGAACAGCCAGACATGGATATCCCGTTTGACCTTGGGTCAATTTCTTCCGACTCAATCCAGATGTATTTGCGCGAGATTGGGAAAATACCACTTTTAAAGGGCGAAGAAGAAGTTTCGTTGGCCAAACGCAAGGAAAGAGGGGATAAAGCCGCCGAACGGAAACTGATCGAAGCCAACTTACGCCTAGTAGTTTCTATCGCTAAGAAATTTGTCGGGAAAAGTTTATCCTTACTTGATCTTATTCAAGAAGGCAACATTGGTCTTTTCCGAGCGGTTAAAAAATTTGACTACCGCAAGGGTTATAAGTTTTCGACCTACGCCACTTGGTGGATTCGCCAAGCCATTACGCGTGCTTTGGCCGATCAATCTCGCACTATCCGCATCCCGGTTCACATGGTGGAAACCATTAATCGTTTCCAACAAGTCCAGAGACGGTTGATGCAAGACCTTGGCCGTGACCCAACCCCGGAAGAATTGGCGGCGGAAATGGGTGAAGAGGTAGATAAGATCAACCACATCATTAAAATTTCTCAAGACACGGTTTCTTTAGAGGTATCGGTTGGTGATGATGACGACGATTCCTCTTTGCAAGATTTTATTGAAGACGTTAAAAATGTTTCACCCGACCGTGCCGCTGGCCTCGAGATTCTACGGGATTATGTTCAAGAGTCGATTAAGTCACTCTCCCCACGCGAACAAAAGATTTTGGAAATGCGTTTTGGTTTAATGGACGGTGTTACTCATACCTTGGAAGAAGTGGGCCAGGAATTTGGTGTTACTCGTGAACGTATCCGCCAGATTGAAGCTAAGGCTTTAGAGAAAATCCAAAATTCAGATCTTATCACTAAACTTCGCGATTACTAGTATGAAGATATTTCTTTCTGGTGGTGGAACACTGGGGCCAGTGGTCCCGCTTTTGGCGATCGCGGAAGTTTACAAAAAAGCTCATCCGGAGGTGGAATTTGTCTGGGTTGGTACTCGTCGTGGTCCGGAAAAAACCCTGGTGAGCGAATATGACATCCCTTTTTTTACAATCACGGCTGGTAAAATGCGCCGGTATTTTTCGTTATTAAACATCTTTGACTTAATCCGTATTGCCAGTGCTTTTTTTCAGTCCTTACTTTTGCTCTGGCAAGAAAAGCCGGTGTTATTAATCTCTGCCGGTGGTTTTGTGAGCGTTCCATTACATTGGGCCGGTGCCTTGCTTGGTATTCCGACTTGGATTCACCAACAAGACGCTGTGCCTGGGTTATCTAACAAGTTGATGGTTCGTTTTGCGAAAAAAATAACGACGGCATTGCAAGAGAGTGTCAAATATTTTCCCAAACATAAAACTGAATGGATTGGAAATCCAGTCCGAGATTTATCTGTAGCAGACATTAATTCTTCTCGCGCTCGTTTTAACATCCACGATGATTCACCAGTCATTTTTGCTTTGGGTGGAGGAACTGGGTCGGCGAAAATTAACCAGATGGTGGTTGAGGCCGTCCCGCACTTTCCCCGTGATTGGCATGTTATTCATTTAGTTGGTCGTGAACGTCCCAAAGAACTCGCCACCCGAGCGGCCGGGGCTTTTCCTAACTACCAGGTTTTTGATTTTTTTACTGATGAAATGAAAGACGCTTACGCTATTGCCACTATCGTAATCGGCCGGGCTGGTTTTGGTACTTTGACCGAATTAGCGGCTCTGGGTAAGCCAGCGATTATTATTCCAATGATGGATACTCACCAAGAAGTAAATGCTAAATATCTGGCCAAACTTAATGCCATTGTGATGTTAGATGGCAACGGTACAAATGGTTTAGAGCTGGCTAAAGAAGTTAAAGAGTTGGTAAATAACAGAGAATACGCTTACCTTATTTCCAAACGTTTGCATGAAGTTTTGCCGCCAGCTAAGGAAAGTAAAATCGTGGCTATTATGGATGATCTGGTTAGTGAAGTTTAAACGAATAGGCTTTTGTTAAGTTTAAGGGAAACAATTTTATTAGTTAAATTAACCCGCGAAGATTTTTTTATTTTTAAATATTCCGGCGTATAGCCCTCGTACAACCCAGTTCGAGGGTTTTTATTTTCAAACAAGACTCCTCGCGTCTGACCGAGGAATTTATTTTGGTATTCTTTTTTTAATTTTGTCACTTCCTGAATTAGTTTTTTTGTTCGTTCCGAACGAATTTTTTCTTGGATCATTGGCTTGGCAGACGCGGCGATGGTCTCTGGCCGAGGAGAGAAGGGGAAAACATGAACCTTGGAGAATTTTACTTTTTTAATTATTTCTTCCGTTGCTTTAAAATCTGCCGCTGTTTCGCCCGGGAAGCCCACGATTATGTCAGTCGTGAAGGAGAAAAGAGGGTTGTGGGAATAAATTTTCTCGACGATTTTTAAATATTTTTCCGCTGTATAAAAACGATTCATTCCCTCTAATATTTTATTCGATCCAGACTGTAAGGCCAAATGCCATTGGGGCATGAGACGTTTTTGGTATTCGTCTGCTGTTTGGTAATCGAAAGAAAATAACTCAAGAAGTTTTGGGGTAATAAGCCTCGGGTCCAGTGAGCCTAAACGAATACGCGGTAGGTTGGTTTCGGCCAGAATTGTTTCTAATAGTTCGGCCAATCCTTTTTTCCCGTCTTTATAAAGACAAATATTTACGCCAGTTAAAACAACCTCTTTAAAACCTTGTGTTTCAGCTTCTTTTACTTTTTTTATCACCTCATTGGTGGGCACACTGGTGCTTTTACCCCGGAAACTGGGTACAATGCAATAACTACATTGGAAATTACAGCCGTTCTGGATTTTAATCAGAGCCCGGGTGCGGTTGAGCATTTTTTCATTGACCGAGCAAGCTAGTTCTGGTTCCATTTTTAGCGTCAAGCTCTCTAAATGGTTTACAATCTCCTCGCTGGAGGTAGCGGCAAAATCAATTTCTTTTAGGTCACGGTTTTCTAAGCATCCGGTCGCGATAACATATGATCCTTGGCGTTTGGCACGGCGGATGACTTCGCGGGTTGTCTGACTCGCGCCACAGGTGACGCCGCAGGCCCGGATTACCGCCACATCTTCGTCGGATAAAAAATCTGTGGCCGTAAAACCTTTCTTCAGTAAGTCTTTTTTGAGTTCGTCGGTTTCCGCCTGGTTAAGTTTACAGCCGAGAGTGTAAAAGGAGATTCTCATAGTGGATAAATGGTTTAAACCATTATACCGATTAGATTTAACCTGTCAATACAATACAAAAACAGCCTTTTATAAAAAAGCTGCTTTTTGGGGGTCTCGATTGCGTTTGGGGCGCGCGTCGAGAGCGCCCCTCCCTGGGAAAGAACAAATCAGAAATGGGGGTCGGGGACCAGGTCTTCCCCGGTCCGGGGGAACTCGCGCTTGCGTACGCACTGAATGAACACACAGGCGCGATCCAGTTCCTCTGGAGCAGGGGTCTGCCTGTTGATAACAAACAGGCGGACTAGGGTCTTGCGGACACGATCATCTGACCATTGTCCGCCTCGTACGGTGTTCTGGTCATCCAACTGGATGGCCAGAACAAACCCCTCGTCCGTCCGAAGCACAGCTTCAATGTTTTTTTTGTAGGTCAGCTCCATCTTTCTTTTTTCCTTTTCCGCCGACCCCGCGGCTTAAGTTGTCAAATTATCCTACAGAACCAAAAATACGGCAAGCGCTCTGGAAAGTAAAAGAGGCATGGTTGTCTCTTTTAGCTGTGGATAAAGATTAGCCGGGTTATTTCTTTTTAGGTTTGTGGACGGTAATGTCGTTTTGTATTTCTCCTTATAGACAAAAGACTAGGTTATGGGGTAGAATAACTAAAACCTTTTAATTTATTAATATACATATATGAGTTTTGAAAATGGAGGTGCCTACGTACCAAGTGGAAGCGAAGCCCCCGAAGGCGGGTGGCGGAACTGGTTCAGGAAAGGACCAAAGAAAGAAAAAAAAGAGGGAGGAGCCGGATCCCGTTTAACACTTCCAAGCGATTTGGTCAAGGAAGTTGGGTTGACCGGGCCATTCACTTTTAATATTGTCCAACCTAGAACTGAAGCAGAAAGATTACATCCGTATGTACTGGAAGATCCAGTGACTAAAGTACGTTATGCCTTTGATGATGGTAATCGACATGACCCTGACAATCACGATGAGATTGACTCCGAGGAGCCCAAAGCGATGATTTTATCGGGGAAACAAAAACTCGAGCGACTCTCCCCTGATTCGTAATAAACTTTGGTATAATACTGTCATTAGCGTCATAAAACAAAAAACACTTACCAAAATCGGTAGGTGTTTTTACATTTTTGCAAACCACCCCACGAGCCAAGTCAGTGTAAGTTTGTCTTTGCCAGACATACTCTTTAAAAATCTTTTGTTCTAACTGAGAACCTCTCCTTTTATTTTAAAATTTTGTATTACATTTTTTACATAAATATCTTTGTACATTTAGTTGTTTGCCTTTCTTAATTACCTTGTTTGAACCGCAGTTTGGGCATTTTTTTATACAGCATATTAATTTAGATTAAATTCATTGCTATATTATGCCACAACATGCACTTTTTGGATCCTATTTTTGTCTATTAACTCAAAAAAAACAATACCGCCCATAAGTGCGGTATTGTTAATTTGTGAACTCCCTACCTACCTCTTGGAACACCCTAAGATACGAAGTGGGGAGGTGGAATGGTGCTATTAAAATGTATCTGTAATTACCGTCATTAGCGCAGTCTTCTTTTGTGACAATCAATGTGCTAAAATATCTGTATTATGAATTGCGCGTATATTGATAGCCAAAATCTAAATTTAGGCGTACAAAGTCTAGGGTGGAAACTGGATTATGGCAGATTTCGTGTATATTTGAAGGAAAAATATGAGATAGAAACCGCCTATCTTTTTCTTGGGTATATTGCGGAAAACCAAGACTTGTATAGCAGTCTCCAAAAAGCTGGCTATATTTTAAAATTTAAACCAGTTTTGCCAAATCGTGACGGTAGCCATAAAGGCAATGTTGATGCTGATTTGGTGTTGCAGGCCACGATTGATTATTACGAAAATAATTTTGACAAAGCCTTAATAGTAACCAGCGACGGGGATTTTTACTGTTTGATTAAATTTTTGTATCAGCGTGGAAAGTTGAAATATGTAATGAGCCCGTACAAAGAAACGTGTTCAACTCTTTTAAAGAAAACGGCAAAAGAAAGAATTTTGTTTATGGACAATCTTCGTAATAAACTTGAATATAAAAGAAAAAGCACCGCTTAAGGACTAACCCGTTAAGAGGTGCTTTTTCATGTGAATTCTACTGTTAGAGTACAAGAGATTTAGCAAAATGTCAAGTTTTTATGCACAGCCCGACAGGCTGTTTTATTTTATACTAATATCTATGGTTTTTCAAATTCCAGTTAGTGATCCGGCTGGGGTTCGAACCCAGGACCTCTTCCTTAAAAGGGAATTGCTCTACCAGCTGAGCTACCGGACCATTTTTGTTGTTAAATAGACAAAACAACGCTTATTATGATATACTAAATTCTGAAAATAATCAAGAGGGCAAGGAGGGGAGAGGTGGATAATTCATAATTTTGTACTATATGGTAGACAAAAAATATTTTAAGGAAATCCGTGTTAAATTATTATCTTACGCTTCCAAGCGTCGTGAGGTTATTAAAACTGCCGGTGACGCCCAGCATCACGCTAAGCGGGCTATTTTCGCTCTACAGCGTGATGACAAAGCTGGAGCGGAATCTTCCCTTAAACAGGCCGAAGAGCTCTTGCTAGGCCTTTTAAAGCGGTTTAAAAGCGATCAGGCGCTCTTTGACGAAGGGTCTTACCGCGCCTCACTTGAAGAATACACCGAGGCGGCTCTGTTTAAACAATTTTTACTAGGAGAAAGAATCGGCCAGGTCAAGGGTTTACCAATGGACGAAGACACTTTTGTTGGTGGTCTGTGTGACCTGCCTGGCGAGCTTTACCGCTACGCTATAAAATCCGCGACCGAGCGAAAATTTGAAGTAGTTAAAAAATGTTATGTTGTCGCCGAAGAAATTATTGGCGAACTGATGGATATGGATTTAACTGGTTATAACCGAAATAAATTTGACCAAGCTAAGCAAGCTTTACATAAATTAGAACAAGTTGTTTACGAAGTAAGTTTGCGGACTTAAACTATGCGCAAATTAGTTCACTTCCTTCGGGCTTGGCTGGCCTATTGGCGTTACAGTCGACCGGCCCGTAAATTAGTGGTTATTGGTATTACCGGTACTAAAGGCAAGTCGTCCACTTGCCGTTTTGTTGCCTCTGCTCTTGAAGCCGGTGGGCATAAAGTCGGCCTGCTTTCGACGGTGGAATTCCAGATTGGCGATAAACGCTGGTTAAACGATCGTAAGATGACCATGCTTGGGCGCGGTGAAATACAGAAAATGTTGAAAGACATGGTTAGGGCTGGTTGTGATTATGCTGTTATTGAAACTTCTTCAGAAGGTATTTTACAATACCGCCACTATGGTCTTTGTTATGACGTTGCGGTTTTTACCAACCTCGGTACCGAACATTCGGAACGCCATGGTGGTTTTGAAAAATTAAAAGAAGATAAAGGTAAAATGTTCGCGGCTCTAAATTTTTGCCACAAGAAAATTAATGGTCAAAAAATTAAAAAAGTAATTGTCGCCAATGTTGATGATTCCCATTCAGAATATTATTTAAATTTTCCTACTGATGAAAAATGGGGATATGGTGTAGAAGTAAAAAATAACAATGGAGTTGAAGAACATAAGACACTCTCGGCTTGCAGTATTTCTTTAAAAGAAAATGGCTCGGAGTATTTTGTTGCTAACCAAAAATACATTTTAAATTTACCTGGTCAATTCAATATCTATAACTCCTTGGCCGCGACAGCCGTAGCGTTTTCACAAGGCATCACCCCGGACCAAGTAACCACTGGGTTAGAAAAAGTAACCCTTATTCCAGGCCGGATGGAAATGATTGAGGAAGGGCAAAATTTTAAAGTCATTGTGGATTATGCCCATGAACCAATGAGTTTGACCGAATTGTTTACCACCCTCCGTCAGATGGTTGGCGGCCATAAAATAATTGCGCTCGTTGGTTCTGACGGCGGCGGCCGCGATGTTGGTAAACGAGAAAAAATGGGGGAGATCGCTGGAAAACTGGCGGACACGGTTATTATTACCGATGTCAATTGTTTTGATGAAGATCCGGTTCAAATTGCCGAAATGCTGGCCAAGGGAGCGAGGAAAGCTGGTAAAAAAGATGATTTAGATTTATTAATCGAAGTTGATCGGCGTAAAGCGATCGCCCTTGGTTTGTCTAAAGCCAAGCCTGGTGACGTTGTGGTTATAACCGCGAAAGGCACTGAACCAATTATCGCCATAGCGGGTGGTGAGAGGATCCCCTGGGATGATCGCGTGGTTGCTCGCGAAGAATTAAAAAAGTTTTTAAAATAATTTTATGTCTTTAGCCAAGAAAATAAATTTGCGTGATGGCGAAGAAATTCTTTTTACTTTTCGGCGCTACGTTGTTACCACTTACCCCGCCTATCTTTTGGGCTTGGCTTTTATAGCCACTAGTATGTTTTTTTCCGTTTGGCTATTTGGTCAGGGTTTGTGGGGCGAAGTTGCTTTTGGTTTGGGATTGGTAGTTGGTCTCTACATCATTTTACATACCTGGTTTTTTAGTAAAAATAATTTTCTCACCGTTACCAGCCAACGGATCGTGGATGTTAACCGGGTGGGCTGGTTCGATGAAGTAATCTCGGCATGTTATTTCCGCGAAGTACGAGATATTTACGTCCGTAAAAAAGGTGTTTTTGCTAACCTGTTTAACTACGGGACGATTACGATTGAAACTACTAACGATCGAAATGTTTTACAATTAACTCATATTCACGATTCCACCAAAGCCGCCACTGCCCTCCGCGATGAAATGGCTTTGGCCCTGGAAAAATCCCAAGGCAAAGTTGTCGAAGATATTTACGAAGATTTTGTAGAGATTGTTCCGGAATTAACGCCAGACGAATTACTTCATATTTCCGATGTCGTTAACGAGCGCCTAGACGAGCTGGAAAGTCCGGGCGAAACGCTTGAAATAAAAGAGCGGATTATAGTATAATACTAATAAGGAGTGTAACTATGCCTTCCAAAGAGCCAAACAATTGGAAGAATTTTTTCTTATCCCGGTGGTTTCTTCTGGGGGCTTTGGTTGTCACAGTATTTATCGCTTTAGCTTACGGTCGGGCCTATTACCAAGACTACCAGGTGCGGCAGGAGATAAAGCGTTTGCAAGAAGAAGTAAAAAAATTGGAGGTAAAAAAGCTAGAATCTCTCGAAATGTGGAAATATGTCCAGTCGCCAGCCTTCGTTGAAGAAAAAGCTCGAGAAGAATTGAACTTGGTAAAACCGGGTGAACAAGTGGCCATTGTACCCAATTTGGGACAGGCGGAGGCCGTTAGACAAGAGGAAGAAGACATGCTAAAATGGTATAACTTGCCAAATCCCCTAAAGTGGTGGAAATATTTTGTGGAGGGAGCAAGATAATATTTATTAATTTTTCTTAATTTAAGTTTTACTTTTGTTTATGGATCATGACGTAAACAGTGGGTTGGACAACACCGTGGAAGAGGGGACAAATAATTTACCGGAGACCGAGGCCGCATCAAGTAAAGACCAAAAGAATCTTCGTATGTTTGTTATGGGGATTGGTGGTTTCGTTGTCTTAGTTATTGTGGCCGCTCTTTTAGTCGGTATTTATCGTGTCTACGCCGTTACGGCGAGCGATCGTTTTACTAAAACAGTCGCGACGGTTTTTCAGCTACCGGCGGCTAAGATAAACGGTGAAAAAATACTTTATTCCACCTATCTTGAAGATTTGAATGCCATCCGTAAAATGCGTGACTTTGACGCCGCGAACGGTGGCCAGGGTGCTTCGCTTACGGATGAACAAATGAGCGACCAGGTTTTATGGCGCCTGACCAATAATATCTTAATCGATGAAGCGGCTCGTAAATTTAATATTACGGCCGAGGCGAGTGATGTTGAAGCTCTAAAGAGCCAGCTTATTAGTCAGTTTCCGAGTGCCGAGGCGGTTGACCAAGAATTAACCAATCGCTATGGTTGGACCTTAGCCCAGTATGAAGCCAAGGTCATGCGGCCATATGTTTTACAAGGGAAAGTCGCTGAAAAAGTTGATGGAGATGTTGAGGGGCGAGTTGCCGCTCGTACGGAGGCAGAAAAAGTATTAGCCGAAATTAAAGGTGGTGCCGATTTTGCCGAAATGGCTAAAAAATATGGCCAAGATGGCACAGCGGAAAACGGCGGCGATCTTGGTTGGTTTGCCAGAGCCGACATGGTGCCAGAATTTAGTGAGGCCGCTTTTGGTCTAGAAAAAGGTAAGATCACGGAAAATTTAGTCGAGACACAATATGGCTACCATATTATTAAGCTAGAGGATAAGAAAGTTGAAAAAGTAAAAGATGAGGACGGTAAAAATGTTGATATAGAAAAGGCGAGTGCGCGCCACATTTTGTTCCGTTTTCCAAGTCTTAGTGAATATATGGACTCCCGCGCCAAGGAGGCTAATATCCATTTATATCTGAAAGTCCATAATCCTTTTGAAGAGTTGAAAAAATAAAATAAATAGTGTAGGATTAAAGACGGCTCTAGGGCCGTCTTTAAAATTGCGGGTATAGTATAGTGGTAATATGTATCCTTCCCAAGGATAAGCGACGGGTTCGATTCCCGTTACCCGCTCTGAAAATTATTCACTAACAAAAAATACGTTAAATAACCTGATATGATTAACCATGATCGCGACCACGAATTTAAGGAACATAAGTTGCCAGACGCATCGGTTTTGCAGTCAGTTCCGGAAAATCAGAGAGAACGCCAGGAAAGAGCCGAGATAACCAAGGAATTTATGGCTGTTTTTCAGGACCTGCTTATTCAAAGAGGAGTCGCTGGTTTATTAAACTGGATGGTTTTCGAGAAAAAATTTCGACGGAGTATGACTTTATGGCCGGCCAGGAATGCCTGGGTTGTGCGACCAAGTGATTTCGAATATATTTTAAGATGTTCATTACAAAAGCCGAGTGATAGTAAAAATAAAGAGTTGGTAAGGGAGCTGTATCTAATTGCTTCTCGTACCTTGAGTGATTTAAAATTTCGTGGTCAAAAGATAATATTGAGTGATCACTCTTTGACTTAAGTATTTGCCGACCTAGCTCAACGGTAGAGCAACGGTATCGTAAACCGTAGGTTGTGGGTTCAAATCCCATGGTCGGCTCTAGTTTATTTTTTTGACTGTCACTTATGCTTCCTTCGGAAAAACTTCATATTGCCAAAGAATCGTTAGCGGATAAATTTTCTGGATTTATACCGAAAATTGGTATTACCCTTGGCTCCGGCCTAGGGAATTTGATTGAACAACTAGAGGACGCTTCATCTTGCGCCTATTCAGAAATTCCGTATTTTCCGGAATCGAAAGTGGCGGGACACAGCAACCGATTATGCTGGGGGAGACTCGGGACTGTTAATGTGGTAATTATGCAAGGTCGCGTCCACCTCTACGAAGGGTTTACGTCAGAGGAAGTTGTATTCCCGACGCGTTTAATGATTACACTTGGTGCCCGTACTCTAATTTTGACGCATGCGGTTGGTGGGATAAATAAAGAATACAAGCCAGGAGATTTTGTCGTGGATACCGATCATATCGCTTGGGATATGGCCGATCCGTTGCGGGGCGACAACGACCCCGGTCTTGGCTCGCGTTTTGTTGCCCTTGATCAAGTATATGACCCAACTCTTATTGCTATCGCGGTTGAAGCGGCCGCGGAAGAAAAAATAGTTTTACACAAAGGGGTCTCTATATTTAAAAGTGGACCATGTTTTGAAACTGCCGCTGAAGTTGAGGCGATGCGTCGTTTAGGTGCTGATGTCGCGACCATGTCGACTATTCCCGAGATTATTGCCGCCGCTCACATGGGGACAAAAGCACTTGGGATTGCTTTTGTCTCAAATATGGGAGCTGGAATTTTAAAAGAAGCGGTAAACCACGACGCTGTATTGTCTAATGCTCACTCGGCTAAGGATAATTTTGCTCGTTTAGTGCAAAGAATTGTTGAGAAAATAACTGCTGCCAGCAGTTAAGAGCTGTTGAGTTAACAAATAATATTGATTTTTTTATACACATCCATTGTAATGGCTGTGTTTTTTAATATGTGGTATAATGAGAACACCTTTAAACTATGATTAAACTTCACGGCGTAACTAAAATTTATCCCGGTTCTTCAGTCGCTTTACGAGACGTGAATTTACATATTGAAGCGGGAGAGTTTGTGTCGATCGTTGGTCAAAGCGGTACTGGTAAGACAACACTCATTAAACTCCTGATCGCTGAAGAAAAACCAACTAAAGGAAGACTAGAAATCGGAGGCTGGGATATCTCGAGTATTGGTAATAGTCAGATTCCGTATTTGCGCCGTCAGCTCGGGGTGATTTTTCAAGATTTTAAATTATTAAATCGCAAAACTGTTTTTGAGAATGTTTCTTTTGCTTTGGAGGTAGCGGGGGAGAGCCGCCATCGTATTCATGACCTCGTCCCACAGGTGTTAGAAATTGTTGGTCTTGGTTCAAAAAGCACGCGTTATCCCGACCAATTATCTGGCGGCGAACAACAACGAGTAGTAATTGCTCGATCTTTGGTCCATCGGCCAAAGATTATTGTTGCCGATGAGCCGACCGGCAATTTGGATTCTATTAACACGGAAGAAATTATTGGTATCTTAAAAAAGATTAATGAATTTGGAACCACAATTTTACTTGTTACTCATAACCGCGAGGTAGTGAATCATTTGCGTCGACGGGTTATAACTCTACACGATGGTCAGGTCGTGAGCGACGAACAAAGCGGTAAGTATGTGCTTTAGACATAACCTATCTTTATGTTAGCTTTTTGGCGTATAATCAAGTTTGCTTTCCAAGACATGGGCCGGAATATTGGGATGTCGTTTATGACGGTCTTCATTTTGATTCTCATGTTATTGTCGATCAATATGCTGATGGCAGTTGATCGTTTGACCCAAGAATCCGTTGCGCTAGTTAAAGATCAGATTAATGTTAGTATCTACGTTGTTCCAGACGCCAAAGAAGATGATGTAAAAAAGGTTCGTGATTACATTAATTCTTTTCCCGAGGTAATCAATGTAGATTTAATTAGTAAAGAAAAAGTTCTTGAATCATTCCAAACTCGTCATGAATTGAGCCCGGAAATTGCCGATGCTTTGAAAGAATTGGGTGAGAATCCTTTTGGTCCGACAATTGTCGTTAAAACCAGAGAGCCCGGTGACTACAAAAAAATAATCGGCGCTTTAAGCGTGCCAGAGTTTGATCCGATGATCGAAGCCAAGAGTTTTGATGGCCACGAAGAGGCGATTACCCGTTTGCAGAATATTACTAACCGGATTGAAAGAATGGGTTTGGGATTGTCAGTAATTTTTGCCATAATTTCTTTCCTAATCATTTTTCACACTATTCGTGTTGCCATCTATACCCAACGAATTGAGATCAGTATTAAACGTCTCGTTGGGGCGAGTAGTTGGTTTATCCGAGGGCCTTATTTAGTTGAGTCGGTTATTTATTCGATTGTCAGTGTGGCCGTAACTTTTGCTCTAGTATTTTTTGCCTTAAGGTGGATAGATCCCTACCTAGCTGTAGTATTCCCTAATGGATTTTCCTTGACAAATTACTATAAATCGTCTATTCTGTTCCTCGTTGGCACCCAACTCCTCGCGGTAGTCGTTATGACCGTTTTGACTAGTATGCTTGCCATGCGGAGACAGTTGAAGGTGTAGTTTTTACAACCAAATACGTTTTAAGACCAACCCGCCGGTAGGCGGGTTTAAAACACACATTCGGGGATCGTCTAATGGTAGGACAACGGACTTTGACTCCGTTTATCTTGGTTCGAATCCAAGTCCCCGAGCAAAGCAAACCAGCCGTTAAGGTTGGTTTTGTATTTATCCTCTGTACATAATAAACCGGACAGTGCATAATAAAAATATAAAGATGTTGTTGGTTTTAGGCTATGTCTAAGAAACTCCTTTTTCTTATCACAGTAATCATTGTTTCCCTCGTCGGTGCGGTTATTTGGGTTGCCCCGCTACTTAGCGAATGGAAAAAAGACTCAAAAACTACGGTTGAAGATGTGGTGGATAAAGCCATGAAGAACCGGACGGGAGAGATACTTTCCACTTCCGCTTTGAGTATTACCGAAGCCGTTTTGAAAGACCAAAAAATAATCAACATCCTTTTACTTGGTTTAGACTCGCGCAAATCTGCCACTAGTTCGCACTGCGATGCCATCCACATGTTTTCTCTTGATGTTGAAAAATGGACAATTAAAATTACCTCTGTACCGCGTGGGACCTATGTTTACATCCCACCTGGTAATTTCCCACCCGGTCAGTATTATTTAGGCAACGCCTGTCGGTTAGCCGGGCATGAATATACCATAAAACAGATTGAAAAAATATTAGGTATTAAAGCCGATTTTGTAATTAAAGTTGGGTTTTCGCAAACTCTCGGCATCTTGCGCCTTTTAAAATTACCGACTA
>DATDYA010000062.1:0-17607 GCA_035289165.1 Patescibacteria group bacterium | reverse complement strand
AAAGTTCACATTAGTTCACTTTCTTAGGAGATAAAAAATATAAAGTGATTATACAAATTTATTGGTTAACGCGCAAGAAAAAACCGCCTTATCACAGGAGGGCGTGATAGAGGCGGTTTTTCTCGTCCCATAGGACTCAAGCAGTATACCATATTTGACTAAAAATTCAAAATGGGGTATGGTGCCATGTTCTGTACAGAACAATTAATAACACAATTCACTTGAGGCAGCAATGCCAGCCCGCAAGGGTACCGCTAGACAAGTGCTTTTAAAAAGTAGCTAAGTTTGGTATACTCGAATCGTGGGACTCCCATCACCATCGAGGAGATGACGGATGTCACACATAAGCTACTCTATCAAGCCACAAGGTCTAGCGGCCGAGTGAAACTAATAGGGTAGCTTTTTCATTATGAAAATTAAAGAATATTTCGATCAATATTTAGATTATCTAAGAGCACGCGGGATGACAAAGAAAACCGTGCGTGAGCATCAACGTATATTAAAAGGAGCATTGTCACACTCGATCCAAGACTATGATGTGAGCAATTTAAAAATGAATGATGCAGCACTAGTCGAACAAGCGGGGCGCATTCATGGCAAATATGGTTCCCAGCGCGCCGTCGTTGTGTTACGTCGACTTTTGTCGTTCATACAAAATAATGGTGTAGTCTTACCGTTGGATTGGCGGGATATTCAAATTCCTAGAGTCCCAAGGCCGCCGGTAGAATATTTGACAGATGAAGAACTGGATATGCTCCGCAACCACTTGGAACAACGCGTGAACACCATGGCCGCACTCCGGACTAGGGCTTTAATTGAGGTCCTGCTTGATACCGGTTTAAGGATAGGTGAGGCGTGCCTGTTAAAAAAGAAAGACATAAACCTAGCTGGGAAAGAGGCGATGATTGAGAACATTAAAACTCACCAGATGCAAAAAATATATTTTACAGATCGAAGTCTGGAGTGGTTACAAAAATATTGGTCAGCACGTCAGGATGGTTTAGAGTGGGCGTTTGTTTCTGGGCGAGGGCACATGCTCGCTGTAACTGCAAAACAATACCTTCGAGAAATAACCAAAGATCTGAACATCAACAAACACATCCGGCACCACATATTCCGGAAAACACTGTGCACCAAATTGCTACAAAACAAAGTGGATATTAAAAGTACTCAGTATATCATGAGGCACAATTCCGAGCGAACCACGCTAAGGTATTATGCGGCAGTGAATATTGAGAAGTGTAAAGAGATGCACCAACTGGCCCTTGAGCACACGCAAAACCAGGCGCAGTTGGCGGTATAACCGGACTTATCCACAGCGTTGTTTGACATAATTTAACTAATGGCCAATAATATAGTCCAGAGAAAATAAGCAAGAAGTTAATATGATTTCAGAGCAACGCAGAAAAAAATTGGACAAGTTAGAAGAAAAGGCATGCCAAATGTATTATGCCAGCGAAGGAGATCTATCTGTGCGTGACGTGGGCAAACTAATTGGTAGGACCGGAGCCTGGGTACACTACGCTTTAAAAAAGAGAAAAGCCAAGGAAAAAGATATCCACAGTAATATTTGACATAGTTTAACAGTCCAGTTACAATATAGCTAATTAAAATATTCGACAGGTCGTTAATCAAGTTTAATGTGCAGAACGGTAACCTTTCACCACAGTGGAGCAAACGTTAATCTGTATATATACTTCAAAACAAAACCGCCTTATCAGCGGTTTTTTTGTATTATTTTAATTGCTTTTTACCGTTGTTTGAGGTAAAATATGTGGTAACTATGGCTTATACCGTTACCCAAAATACCTCATTTTTAACTGTTGCTTCGGTTTTGCAGAAGATAATTTCTTTTGTATATTTTACGATCATTGCCCGGATTATTGGCGTCGAGAATACTGGCCAGTATTTTTTTGCGATTGCTTTTACAACCGTTTTCACGGTCGTGGCTGACTTTGGGTTAGGGCCAGTCTTTACGCGTGAAGCGGCGCGGGCACCGGAAAAGTCGGAAAAGTATTTAAATACGGTTATAACCAGTAAGATCTTGTTTGGAATCGCGGCCTATCTGTTAGTGGTGTTGTTTGCCAACCTTTTGAATTATCCGGCTTTGACCAAGCACCTCATTTATCTTTCCGGGGTTACGATGTTCTTTGACAACTTACACGCGGGGTATTATGCCTTATTTCGAGCGAGAAAGAATCTGAAATATGAGGCGGTTGGTTTAGTCGGATCGCAATTTTTAACTTTAGTTATCGGCACCATTGCCCTGGTTTTAAAATGGCCGTTGATCTGGTTAATTGGAGCATATACCATACCAGCATTTTTAAACTTTTTGTTTTCCAGTTACTTTGCTCACCAGGTTTACAAATTAAAATACTATTTTTCGTTATCTAAAGATATATTAAAGTGGTTATTGCCAATGGCTTTGCCATTTGCTTTGGCTGGCCTTTTGGGTCGATTGTATTCCTATAGTGATTCAATCATCATGAGCAAATTTTTGTCGCCGGAATCGTTGGGGTACTGGAGTGTACCTTACAAAATTACGTTTGCCTTTCAGTTTATCCCGATTGCTCTTGCGACTAGTGTTTACCCAGTTATGAGCGGGTTGCATGTTAGCGAACCAGGTAAGATCGGAGAGTTATTCCAAAAGTCTTGGCGTTATTTGCTTATCTTGGTATTGCCGCTATCTTTAGGAATTATTATTTTAGCGGAACCGATTATCTTACATCTTTACAAACCGACCTTTGCTCCCTCAATTCCCGTCTTGCAAATCTTAATGGTCAGTTTAATCTTTGGCTATCTAAGTTTTATTACCACTGCTCTTATTAACGCCACCAACCACCAAAAAGTACAAACGACCCTAGTGGGCCTGGCATTGGTGGTAAATTTATCTTTAAATTTTTTGTTATTACCACGGTTGGGCATTGTTGGAGCAGCGTTAGCCGCTTTGGGTAGTAATGTGACTCTCTGTTTGTCTGGCTATTATTTTTCGAGTCGTTATGCTAAATTAGATCACAAGAGGATTATGGGTTTTTTATTAAAGAGTTTAGGCGCGGCGGTTATTATGGCTTTAACCATAATGGCCTTAAAAACCCGTGTCCATTATATTTTTACCATCCCAATTGGTGCGGTCATATATTTTGTGTTTCTGTTTTTGTTTAAAGGTATTTCGCTTGAGTTGTTGAAAGAAGCTAAAAAGAAAATATTTAAAACTGCTTAATATGCAAACTTTAATTGTCACCAAACACTACCCACCCGAAGTTAATAGTAAAAGTATTTTTTTACATAATTTAGCCCATCATCTGTCGGGTGATGTTGTGGTATTAGCACCATTACTTGAGAAAAAGGCCGAAAATGCAGCGGAAGATGAAAAGCTTAAAAGAGTTAATTTCCAATCTTTTATCTTGCCTGATCAATGCAAAATTTATGGAGAATTAAAGCGGGCCTTGAAAGGGAGCAAACCAGAGAGGATTATTGCTTATCCGCCACTCGTGGTCGGTGAAGCAGTGCGTAAATATGCCAAGAAATACCGAGTGCCGTATTGGTTGTTAATAAGCGCGGAGAGCTTCCATGAGAAAGCGCTAAAAGAAATTAAGAGATTGCGAGTGCTGTGTCAGGAAGCGGAGAAAGTAATTGTGACGAGTAACAGTTTGAAAAATAAATTAAAACAGGTGGTGGAAGTATTAGAGACGAAAATTACCATTGTTTATCCGGCGCCGAATGAGATGTTTTTTACTAAAGCTAATCCTGAAGCTATTGCGACACTACGTAATCAACTAGCTTTACAAGGTAAGAAAGTGATGATAACTGTCGCCAATATGGAAGAGGGGAAAGGTTATCCACATTTAATTCGATTGTTGCCGGACGTAGTGAAAAAGGTGCCGAACTTAGTTTGGTTAATCGTGGGCGATGGGCCCAAGAAAAAATTATTAGTAGATTTAATTGTTAAAAATGACTTACAAAATGTGGCTCGGTTTTTAGGTACAATACCACAAAACGAATTGCCAAAATATATGCAATTGGCAGATTTGTTTGTTTTGTTAACTCATAAGGACCAAGAGGTTGAAGAAGCAAATAAAGCCGTGTTTCTTGAGGCGGCAGCGACTGGATTACCGGTGGTGGCGGGCCAAGCACCGGGGGTGGATGAGGTGGTGAAAAATTTAGAGACTGGCTTAATTGTCGATGCGTACCAAGACATGAGTGTGATTTCGGCCATCTCTGATTTACTACGTGAGAGCGAATATGCTAAAAAAATGGGTGAGGCCGGTAGACAAATGGTATTTAATGAGTTTAGTTGGGAAAAGATGGCTATAATTTTAAAACAAGCAAAAAATCTCCCCTAAGGGAGACTTTGCAGTTTATTACAAGTGACACTGCTATCACTTGTAATAACAATATAATATTGTTATTTGTTTCTGTCAAGACTGTGAAGATTAAATTTCGTTTAAAATTAACCAAAAATAGTTACGAGTTAGAATATTAGGTTGTTGCTATAAGAATATGTCTAGTAAATTGATTTCAGTTATCGTCCCTGTCTATAACCACGCCCATACTCTAGAGCGAGCAGTGGATAGTATTTTTAACCAAACCCATCGACCGTTGCAGGTCGTAATTGTTAATGATGGCGGTACGGACAATTTTAGTAAGGTAATGGATAAAATAAAGATTAATTATCCCACTTTGGATTTACAAGTTATTAATCAAGATAACTCAGGCGCGCCAGCGGCTCGTAATCGTGGCTTTAAAGAAGCAAAGGGGGATTATGTCATATTTTGGGATGCGGACACGATTGGTGAGCCGTTTATGCTTGAAAAAATGGTTGAGACTTTAGAAAATAATGCGGCTTTTAGTTACGCCTATTCACAATTCAAATTTGGTTGGAAAGTAATGAAAAGCCAAGAGTTTGATCCAGTAACTCTTCAGAAATTTAATTATATCGACGGTGTTTCTTTAATTCGTCGCGCCGACGTAATTCCTTGGGATGAATCATTAAAACGTTTTCAGGACTGGGATCTTTGGCTTACGATGTTGGAACAAAAAAAGACCGGGATAAATATTCCGGAAGTCTTGTTTAGTAAGATTGTAAAAGGAAGAAAGAATATTAGTGCCTGGCTTCCTAGGTTTGTATATAAACTGCCGTGGAAGACGAAAGCCGTTCGAGCGTACGAAGAAGCCCGAGAGGTTGTGCTTAAGAAGCACGGCTTAATTTAGTTTGGTCGGTAAAGGAGGTAGATAATAGATAGGCTAACAGCATTACACCAAGGACGTGGAACAGGGCCGGAGAGGTTAGGTTAATTACTAATAACGCGACTAAAGCAGAGAGCAGAAAACGGCTCTTTTTGTTTTTAATAATTAAGTGGGCAATTAAAACAATTAGAGTGATCCAGATAATTAAGCCAATCATTCCCAGCTCAGTCCAGATTTCTAAATAGCCCCAGTCAAAATGCGGGGTAGTAATCGTGGTCTTAGCAATCGGGCTAAAGGCAGTAATTGTGGCCCCCAAACCTTCGCCAATAATTGGATTAGTTTTAATCTTTTCCCAGATTTTGGGGAGGAGCATCATCCGGCTTAAAGAGCTTTCTTCAATTTGTGGCGAGGCAATGCTTTGCAAGCGAAGACCAAATATTTCCCAACCTAAACTTTTTCCGAGACTGGTCGCGAGGTGAATCGAGGTAAAAGATGAAAAGATAAATAATAAAGTAGTAGCCGAAGTTAGTAGATATCTCTTCCAGTAGGTTTTATTGGCCAAGAAAACTAGGCCAACAACAAAAGCTAAGTAGTATACTCTAGTTAGGTTTATGCCCAAAGATATGAGTAGCAGGGCTAAGAGATAGTAGTCAATTTTTTTGGCCGTTTTTTGGATTATGTTATATACATAATACAAAGCCAGTGGGACAAGTAGAAGCTGTAGATCCATGACCAAGCGATAAAAATTAAATCCTAGATCAGTTGTTTTACCCAAAACCACATCTCGCCACCACCAGTAGTACAAATCATGAACTTGGAACAAACCAGCGCTAAAGCCGACAAAAGTAAAGAAATATATTATTGAATAGGCGATGATTGCTCCAGGGAGCATCTTTTTTAATACTGGAATAAAGCTCGGATTGTTTAAAAGGCGACGTAAAGGAAAAAAGTAAAGAAGGTAGGCATAGGGGATTATGTCAGACACTGCTGAAGTGAGGCTGTGCTGGTTTAAATACCCGTTTACTACTCCTAGAGCGGCGACTAAAAGTAAAATAAGAATGCCAAGGGTAGCGTATCGAAATTGTGGATTGGTTTTAAAGTCTTGCCAGTCATTCTTAATAAAGTTGAAAGTATAGATAATTAAGCTAACAATAAGAAGGGTGGTTCTCAAAGAAACACCGTTTAAACTAAAGTAGTTACCACTACCACCAAGGACAAATTCACCGAGGATGATTAACCAGCCGCGGTAATCTTTTTTAAAAAGCCAATAAGCACTTAAGAATACGATTGGTATAGAAATGGCGGTGTTCAAAACACTGCCAGTTAGGTGGTTGGTCTCCGGAGGAAAAAGATAGGAAATAGCCGGAAGGAAGAGAGCGATTAAAACGTAAGGAATCATAATTTACTTAAGTATCGAACCAATGAAATCTTTATAACCATTTACAAATGATTTAGCATCCATGGGTTTTTTGCCTTCAAGTTGCAGTTCGGTAATCTCCAGTGCTTTTTTTGAAGTGCCAACCAGTAGTTTGTTATTGTCCCAAACTATTTGTCCCCACGGGATTGCTCGGTCTACTGGCTTAATTTGTAATAATTTTAGACGTAGATTATTCCACATGGTCCAAATTCCTGGCCAAGGTGTTAAACCACGGTAGAGGTTGTAAATATCATTAGCGGATTTTTGGAAGTCTATTTTCCCATCCTCACGGGTCAAAAGTTTGCAATAGGTAGCGTCGTTGTCATCTTGGATGATAGGGGTAATTTTTCCATTAACCCAGTTGAGTGCCGTTTTAACCAAAAGTGGTCCGGCCAGCTTGCTCATTTTTTCGGAGAGTGTAAGATAAGTATCATCCGGAGCGATTTTAATCGCTTCTTCCGCGAGAATAGGACCATGATCCATTTTTTTATCCACAAGCATGATCGTGTTCGCTGTTTCAACCTCACCCGCGATTAAAGCGCCCTGGATTGGGGAGGCGCCACGGTATTTTGGTAAGCGTGATGTGTGGACATTTAGTGTTTTAAATTTCGGTGTCTCAATAATTGACTCAGGAATTATTAAACCGTATTGGCAAACAATATTTAAATCCAGGCCACGAGTCTCCAGTTGGTAATTTTTAAGACTCTCTGGCTCTTTGGTTTCTAGGTTATGTTTTTCCGCGATTAGTTTGACCGGAGACTTTTGTAGTTCTTGTTTCCGACCAACTGGCCGATCGGGCTGGGTAATAACTTTTTGGATATTAAATTCACGGCTCTGGATTAAATATTCCAAAACTGTGGCAGAAAATTCGTGGGTGCCGAAATAGACAATGTTGATCATGTTAGTTTTTAGTGAATTGGACACTTTGATGACCGCACATCAAAGAAAATATTTTCGACATTTTTTTTCTTTCGTTTATGTCTATTTGCCTGTGATTTGGGTTTAATAATTCCAATAAGCCGAGACATATTCTTTCATATGCAATTGTTCCGTCTGCGGATGGTTTTAGTACGTTTTTTACAAGATTAATAAGCTCTTGTTTAGTTTTGCTGACGAAGGTTATTTTTATGTTTAATTTTTTTTCTAAATTTTCAGCGTTATCCCAGATTGTGCGATATAAAATATCCTGCTTATCTCTATCGAGTCTAAAGAACCCTAGGGCACCGATGTATAATGTTCCACCCGGCATTAATTTGTCTAGAGCCATTTTTAGTTTTTCAAAAAAATGCGGGAAGTCAGTTTTTTTGTTTTCGACGTCATCAAGTGCACTGTAATATAATTCTCCGAAAGTATCGAACATGATATCAAATTCTGGAAAATTGTGTAATTCGGCCAAGCTCTCAACCAAGCGAGACTCTCTGTTTATTGTTTTATCTGTAATTTTATTTATTTCTTCTCTCCGGGATTTTGATCGTTCAAGACCCATTTTATCTAAGGCATCGGTGCTGCTTTTTTTTCGTCCGCGGTCTCCTTTTCGTCTTAGACTTGTGCCGAATATTTTAGTATCTAATCCGTGATAGTGTTTAAGTTGATCACAAAATAACCCCAGACCAGAACCGATGTCACAAATTCGGATTTTTCTTTTTATTCCTCTTTGTTGAAGTTCTTGTTTTTTTTCTGGTATTACTCCGTCAATAAAATCAAACCCATGTATAGTTGAAACGTCGCCGGCTATATCAATTTCTTTCTCATATCCGACATGCAACCTCTCTTCTGGGAGCTTTAGTTCATTTAAGCGTCGTTTGCCCTCATGTTTAAATCGAATTTGTTTTTGAAATTCTTCATCGGTAGGATTAATAAATTTTTCGTATTCTCGCGGTCTTAACATATTTTTATAACGGCTGTTCGCGTCGAAGATTCTTCGCTTTTTCAATAAACAAAATTCCATTCAAATGGTCAACCTCGTGTTGGACGATACGGGCAAAAAAGTTTTCGGCTGTAAAATTTAATTTGTTTCCTTTTTCGTCTAGCGCCACTATCTTAATTTTTTTGTAGCGTCGCACTTGGCCATAAATCTCGGGGACAGATAAACAGCCTTCCTCATCCCATTCGCGAAAGACAGAAACTTTTTGCCACTTGGGGTTAATAAGGACCAGATCCTTTTTTTGATCCGGAGTAAAATTTTTAGCGATGACGCAAAGCTGAACGGATTCACCTACTTGCGGAGCGGCCAAACCAACCCCGTCCTTGGCGTACATCGTCGGGATCATGTCCTTAATAAGCTCTTGGATTTTTTCAGATTTAATTTCTTCTAAACCCAAATCTTTCCCTGCTAGATGGAGAATTTCGTTTGGTTCGAGGATAATAGGTAAGACCATATTTAGTCTTTGGTTAAAAGCGTGTTAGGATTGGGATCAAACTTCCAGGTGTCTGGGGTATGTTCGGCTAGAAGTTTGGTATATTTTTTGTAATTAGAATAAGGTATTTTGGCGATAATCACCTGCCAATATTGAAGATCCTGGTAAACTGGATACATAGGAAGGGGACCGAGTATTTTAAGCCCTTTTAGGTCTTTCGTCAAGGTATTCAGTTTGGTGGTCAGCCTTAAGGCTTCGCGCTCGCTTTCCGGGGCCGTTTTAGCCCCGTAGAAGAGCCGTACGAGGTAGGAAACCGGTGGATAGTCCAAACTACTGCGGTTCTTTAGTTCTTCCTCGTAGAAGGCTCCTGGGGCATAAATTGAACGGAAAACCATGTGGTCAGGGTGGCTGGTTTGGAGGATGAAAGATGCCCCGGGATTAAGGCGGAAAATGGCATCACGAATTAGAAACCAAAGGTTTTCATTAGTCTTGTATTCAGGGACAAAGAGCGGAGTGTCGGCATCTAAAAATACCAATAAATCTATTTTGTTCCATTTTATCACATCCCAGGCGATTTGCGTACCGATTATTATCTTTGGTCCTGCTTGGCTCAAATACTTTTCATTTTCTTCTGGGTTTTCACTGTCGAGACGAAAAATGGCGTAATTTTTTCCATAATCTTTCTGTAGGGTATTTTCCGCCAGTTCGGTTCCGACACCATACATAGCAACATTCATACTGCTACAACTGGGACAAAGTGTAGTCATTGGTTTTACCAAGTGGCAATAATTGCAGACAAGTTGGTTTTCTTTTTGGTGGTAAGACAAGGTTCGTCGGCAGGTTTCGCAACGTTCAACATATCCACAATCCCGGCAACCGACATAGTTAAAACTACCTTTACGGTTTAAGAAGACAAAAACATTTTGTGGTTTTTTGTCCAAAGCTTTTTTAAGTTCCTCGCTTAAAAATCCATAGTTGCCCATTTTTCTTTCGTTGCGGAAGTCGACAATTTCCGGTAAGCCTTGGCCCTTACCAATTTCTAAACCGTTGGAACGGTAAACTTTTTGTTTGGCGAAGTAGTAAGTATCGACGGAGGGGGTAAAAGCCAGAAAAGTTAATTGGCTGCCATGTTGACGGGCTAAAAGCAGACAAGCATCCTTGGTGTGTAAGCGGGGCGCCATATCCCAACTTTTGTAGTCAGGGTTTGCCTCGTTGTCCATAACGATTGTCTCTAAATTTTTCCAAGGGAGAAACAAGGCTCGGCGAGTACCAATGACAATTCGTTTTTCTTCCCGCCACAGCTTAACCCAAGCTTCAAAGAAGTCTTTGTCGCTGGTCTCGCTACTAAATTGCAGGCACTCTGGTTGTAAGGTTTGGGGCAATAATGTATATAATTCTTCAACATTCCTGACATTGGGCACCAGAATAAGGATTTGGCCAGTGGTTTTCTTAAGAGCAGAAAGAAAGCTTTGTTTTTCCGTTGGGCTTTGGTAGAGCTGGAGTAAGGGAGCGGAAAATTCTCGTTTTTTAGGTTTGGGTTTAGTGAATGTTTGAAGTGTCAGATCTTTTAGTTTGCGTTTTTTTAGAGGTAATAAGTTGCTTTTTAAAATGAAACCAAGGGAGGTGGCGTAAAAAGCAGAAATTTCTTCTAAAAATTTAAGTTCAGGGTTAGACAATAGAGGAGCGGTAATGACGATTTCCTGGATTTCTTTTAGTTTTTTTTCTGGCACCGAGGATTTTCCATTTTCTAAACTAAAAACAACGCCAAACACGGTTTGGCGTCGAAACGGTACTAAAACTAATTGCCCAACTTCAATTTTTTCGGTTAAATTTTTGGGAACCAAATAATCCAAATAGGGCAAGGACCGAGGCATTCTCCTTGGTAAGACAATCTTTGCCCGCATAGTTTAGAGAGCGAAATTCGCAGTTAAATACCCCACACCAAAAGGTGCTTCGTAACTCAAAGACTTAAAACTGTAGTTAACGTCTTTCAAAATACCCATGAGTATGAGAAAAGAGCGGAAACCACATTCCGATGCTTCAGCAACCAAGTTTGGATCCATTTGGAGCAGGCCGGCAGTGTTGTGGTTCATAAGGAGTTCTTGGATTTTTTCATCAAATTTAGCACCGCTGGGATGAAATCCAGCCGGGGCGTCGCTTGAAAGGGCATGGGATAGATCACCGGAAGCGATGATCGCGACACGTTTGGTGGTATCCATGATGTGCTCTTTTAGTACATAACCAAAGTCAACGTGAGTCTTCCAATCCAGATTACAAAAGCCGATCGGTAAGATTTCGAGCCTTGGTAAATGTTGGGTTAGGTAAAAGAGGGGAACGGCGCTGCCGTGGTCGAGATTTTCTTCGGAAACCATAGCGGTGGGAATATTTTTTTCTTTGGTACTCTCGCGCAATCGTGAAGAGATGTTCATCTCGCCCTTAAATTTAAGTTTAGTGGTCAGATCGCCAAATTCTTTAAGGTCGGTCGTATATTCGGAATGAACATTAATGGTAAAAGCGTCGGGGAAAAGACTGCCGTGGGGCGAAATGACAACGGCGATGTCTGGTTTGGCCAAATACAGTTCCTCTTCTAATTGTTCCATGGCCTTTTTAGTTTTTTCAACTTTTGGCAACATTTCTTTGCCAATGGTCGGGATGAGGAGCGGTGGGTGCGGAGTGATCGCCGTAAAAACAAGGGACATAAAGATTGGGGTTAAAATTTGAAGTTATTTTTTTGCGGCGGCCAAAGCAGCCTTACCAGAAACTGACCACTCGGCTAAAGCATGTGGCTCGTTAAAGCGTTTCGTGTAATTACTGTCGCCTAAGGTTACTATGACATACTGCTTCTTGTCTTTTTTAGATTCAACTAGCATGAGAAGGTTAGCACCAGATTCATCGATATAGCCGGTTTTACTGGCTAGGATGCGATAATTTCGACCGGTTTTGTTGATTAAAAGGTTGGTGTTTTTTACTTTATGGGTAATAACTTTGTTTTTATCCAGGACATCTTTAAAGGTGACGTCGGTTTGAAAAAGAGCATTCTTGATTGTCTTATTAGCCAGGACTTTGGAGAAAATTTTTAGAAGATCACGGGCGGTCGAAACATTTTTCGCGCTCAAACCAGTGACTTCCTCGACGTGGGTATTATCTGTCCCCCAGGCTTCGAGTTGTTTATTTATCTCGGTCACAAAATTCTTTTCGGATAACCCCGTTGCGGTGGCAATCATTTTGGCAGTATTGTTAATTGATCCAACTAACATGGCGTTAAAGATGTCGCCGTTTTTTAGTTTTTCACCGTTTACTAATTTTAGAGGGTTGCCGTAAGAGCCGTGTTTGGTGCTTGAGAAGGTGGTAGTTTTTTTAAAATCCACGGTTTGATCAAGGGCTTCGTAGGCTGTCAGGAGCTTGGTGATTGAAGCAATCGCGTGAACCCGGTCAATGTTTTTGCCGGAGAGAATACGGCCACTCGGGTATTCCGCGACCAAGTAGATCGGGGTTTTGCTTTTAAAAAGATCATCGATCGGTCCGGCCACGTCGCCTAAGAATTTACTTTTGGAAGAAAGCAGATTGGAATTTAAATAGATAGTTTCACCTTGGGGGATGCCGAAAAGCTTGGAAAAATCTATGGTTGTAACATTGCTTTTTTTGTAACCCATGGCGAGGAACGTTTCTTCGTCGGCGATCATGCGGCGTTTGCCATTTTCAATAACAAAGGTTTGGTTCCAGTTTTTGGCTTTTAAAAGCGTGCCATCGGCAAAAGACAGCGGGACAAAGGCGATCTCATATTTTTGGATTTCCGCCTTAGTCTTTTTTTCAACTTTTAGTTTGTTGTAGTTTACTTCGACTACCCTTTGATCAATGATCGGGTGGAGGACGTTGTCTTTTAAAAGGAAATATTGGTTAGTTTCGGCCAGCTGGTAAATAATACCCTCGGGAGCGACGGTGTCTTCTTTTATTTGACTTCCGACAGTAAAACCAACCAGATCAGCGTCAGTAACCTCGATAAACTCTTGCGGGTTATACCCTAGTTTCCGGATTACTTCTTCGGAAGCAAAGGGGCGTAAGGTGTCGTAATCTAAAAGGTATTTGGTATTAGCGGTTTGGAGGAGGGCGTAGTTATGGAAAGTGATCGCTGTACCATCTGGGTAATTGGAAAGATCAGATTCGGGGATGGTAATAATCATCTTGGGATCAATGCGGCTCATGAGGACAGACATGTTTTTAAATTGGCGTTTTTTACCATCTTGCAAGAGCCAAATTTCGGTTGAACTAGCACCTTTAATAACTGATCCGTTGGGGTAGAGCTGGCTAAACCAGGTGTTCCAGATCCGCCAGAAGTTTTTGTTGCCATGTAGGTGGGGGGTATAGGTGTACAAAAAAGCGGTCGCCCAGCTCTGGGGAGTAACTTCTTGGTTGTCGATACGAATGGGGATATCTTTTTTCTTAATATAACTGCGGTCGCTATTGTCATAGTACCAGCGCATGATTCCAGCGGAATTGTCTACTTGCAAACCAAACCCTTTGTATTTAATAACCTTCGGGTCGCTCAAAGAGCAACCGTCACAAACGGCGTAGCCGGTTGCCCAGTCTAATTGTTTGGGGGTCGGGTTATCGTCTGTCACTAGACTTTGCTCTTTTTGTAAAGTGACGAGAATGTACTTAGGGTTGATTTGGTAAGCCTGGGCGGCTTCATAAATGAGGTCGGCCGCTGGTTTAGTTATTCCGCTTGGGTCCGGAGCTTGGTAAGTGCGTAAATAGCTACCCTTAGCATCTAAAAAGCGCTGAATCTCATCTCGGCTCATGGCGTTTTTATCAAATAACTCCGCATCCGAGATGATTAAGTTTGGATTGAATTCGGCACGAACCAAAAGGGGGGATAAAACTAAAGACAGGGTAAAGAATATGGTAAACGACAAAAAAATGTGTCTTCGCATAAGGCAGAGTACGTTAAAAATAACGGTTTAAAGTATTATACCATTTTTAGACGAAGGGGGCAATTTAAATTAAAAGACAAAGGCCGCTTACATTTAAGCGGCCTTTGTTGCAGATGGATAGTATTAAATTATCTTTTATTCGGCGAAGACAAAACTTTCGGATAGTTGGTAGAAAAGTTCAACATCTTCGGCTTTGTTACTGTTAAAGTAGAGATTATAGATGTTGTTGTCTTTTCTTAGGACAACGGCATGGCCCTTAACTGGGTAGCCGCTATATTCCACCCGCACACCGTCAACGCCATCAATTTTTACTTTTTTAGTCACGACATGTGTAACACCCACCTCATCTTCCATAGCGTTTAAGTAGGCTTGTATACTGTTGAAGTTTTCTCTTATCTCTAACCCGCCCGTTCCTGATTGACCGGTTGCACCGGGGCCAAAAAGAGCAAAGTCTTTATTGTAGACATTAATCGCGGCGTTCCAATTAGTCGGGTAAAGGAAACCGTATCCATTGTTTGGATTAACAAAAGTATTCCAATTTTGGTAAACACTGTTTTCGGTAGGGGTGGTCGTAATGTTGTCTTCCCCAAGGTCATTAACCGGTGTCGAGGTAACAGAAATTGGGTTTTGATTTCCACAACCTGACAAAAGAATGACTAATCCGATAATCCCGAGAGTATACATTTTACGCATATCTGGCTATATTTAGTTAAAATTAAACTAATTTCTGGTGTTTTATACACTCCAGGATGGCAAAAGGTTACGTTTTTATCTGGAAGCTATATATAGCGGTTGGGGAGCTGTCCGTTTAGTTCCAGGGTGAATTTTTGTCTATCGCGAAAAGTTGCTTTAACTTCTGGTAAAACCACCTTCTTTTCCCACTCCATAGTGGTTTTTTGAATTGTGCTTTGCATTAGTTCTTCGTGATCACGGTTGGGATTTTCGTGCATCCAGAGGTAATAAAAGGGGCCAACAATATGAGAGGCGGCGTCAGCAGAGGAAACAATCTTTATTTCGATTGGTGTAGTTTCTTTGTCTAAATCTAGCTTTTTGTCAAAAATGTCAATGTAGGAGATGGCTTTTTCAACCAAGTCGGAGGGAAAGCCGAGTTCTAATAGTTTGGTTTTGCCGTTAACCAACGTTGAACTGTGCTGGTTGGAAGTGTCGATCATTTTACCGTAATCATGGAGCCAAACCAGGAGTGTAACCAAGTCTTTATCCGCCGCGGTGTATATCTCACAGAGTTCTCGAGAGATTTTTTCCACAATCTCTAAATGGTATTTAACATACCATTTGTGGTGGATAAAATTTGGATTTTGAGCGGCTTCAATTACGCTGGTTCGGAATGTCTGAATTAGATCTTTCATACGGCCTTAGGTTTTTTGCAAAGGTTTATAACAGCATCGACGGCAAAAGAGTAGATACTAACAATGATAGTAAAAACAAAGAAAGTAATCAAAATTAACCACGGATTAGTAGAATCTGTCATTATTTTTTCCGTTGGTGAAATCGCCCAGAGAATGCCGGCTAAGACATAACCGGCGATAGCTGTGGTCAGGGCAATTTTAATTTTTGTTTTGAATTTAAGGTCTATCTCTTTTTTGTATAGACGTTTTAAAATTAAGCCAAGCAATCCGCCTAGTAGATAAAAAATAAAAGATACTTGAGCATAAAGCAACAAAAAACTAGACGTGTTATAACGGCCGTTTCCATTGTCGTCAACAAAAGGACCTAATAGATAGTGGGTGACTGTATCGAAGTTGTTAAATTGGAACCCAAGAAATATAAACACAAGCATAATAAAAAACCCAATAAACATAGGGATTCTTTGGGTATATTGGATATATGAAGTAACCTGTCTAATTAAAATGGTAATTATGTTTTTCATGTTGAAAATGGTTTTTATTTTTAATCTTTATATAAAGTACCTCGTGTTGTTTAATGAGTTATAGACACCGTAGCCAATTAATGTAAATTCTGAATCAAAGGTTATAATGGGTCGCGGGGACCGCGACCCATTATGCAAAAGAGCGGAGCGATTTTGCATAACGTATCGGCATTATGCGAAGTTTTTGTGCAGTGAAACGGAACAAAAATTTGGGTCGAAGAAAATTGACACTCCTTGAAATATAAATGAGTCAATTTCCTGAACCGGATATGCCGTGTTCTGCGATGTTCTTTTTTCGACACTAACACTTGCCAGAATCACTACACTTTAAACTACCACAATCGCATTTAAATTTCACCGATGTAGGCGACTCTCCATTATAATTCGAGGTAATCTCTTCACCCTTTTTTATATCACGCGTGGCAATATCACTGAATTGTTTTGCGGTCGTGTTTGAATCACAAGAGTGGTTTACATATCTTTCAGGCTCCTGCATTCTTACATAAATACCATCCTCAAAACACACATAACGTTTTTCATCATCCGTTAGTTTTTCAAACTCTTCAACAGTCAAAACGTTTGATTTATCCCACCGCAAAACAATGTCGCCTGATTTAAAATCACGCGTGGCATATACACCATTGCCGTGAATATTTGATTGTTTAACAATTACCTCGTCTGTTTTCATAATTATAATGGAGAGTTGCCGTTTAGTTTAGAAGTTAGTGGCGGAAAAAGAATTTTGCATAACGTCAGGGATATACGAAGTTTTTCTGGAACGAAGTGGAAGAAAAATTTGGGTGAGGGGCGAGCCGAGCCCCGAACCGTATATCCCTTGTTATACGCCCCGACGACTGAAAGGAGGAGAGCGCAGCGTGGCACGGAGCGAAGCGGAGTGAGTAGAATTTTCACTTTTATCAATAATTGCGAAGCAACAATATTTAAGAGTCGGTAACCGTTATTCATAGCTTGTGACTTTAGCAGAAATGTCAAAAAATTCCGTCTTCTTCTTAATGCTGATTATTTTCTCTGTTGGTTGAACAACATCATTAATTCCAGAGAAAATACTAAAAGCGACACTCCCCGAACCACAAGCGGTTTCTTTCACAAAAGAATTAACCCCTGCTACATAAACATAAGGAATTATCTTGTTCTTCTTGTAAATAATTCCACCGAAAGCAGGGAGTTTATATTTCTTTGATAAATCTGAAAGTTCTGATTTTTTTATTTCAGATTTTTCTTTTGTGTCATAAAGAATAAATCCAATCCCGTCCAATAAAATCACATTTTCATCTTGTTTGAATTTGAAAGGAATTTGAATAGTGGTAGAACCATTATTTGAATAAGGGATTGGATTTTTCAAACCGCTTGTGGTGAGTTCTCCATTTTTATCTAAAGTGGAGGCAAATGCTAAAGTTGCGTTAATACACAGCTCTCCACCCATCATTGTTAATTTGGGGAGTGTCGCTTTTGTGGAAACGAAACCGACTTGCTCAACATCTTTGAGAAGTTTTTTTGAGGTTTTGTCTCTATCTGCAACAGGACAACCATAGATTAATGCGGTTGAGTTTCCACCTGCGATAAGAAATTTTTTGACTATCATACTCATAATTAAATTGACTGATTTTATAAGGTTTGCTTTTTCAAGGTTACCGACTCTTTCGTAAAAGTGAAAATTCTATTGCGTATAATGGGTCGCGGTTATCCGAAGTGGCTGGCGACCCGCTTGCGGGGCGGCAGACATTTTGGATAACCGCTGTTATGCGATGTCGCGTAGCGACTCGTATAACAGCGGGGACCGCGACCCATTATGCAAAAGAGCGGAGC
>DATDYA010000061.1:0-10086 GCA_035289165.1 Patescibacteria group bacterium | reverse complement strand
ACCTCCGCCTGTTGAAGAAAGCGCCTCCCCAGTTAACGATGAAAATTCTTCTGATTCCACCAACGAAGAAACCCCGTCTTCGGGGCCGACAGCCGATCCCGTTACGCCAAGCGAAGCCCTAGAGACGCCTCCACCTTCCAGCGAAACCGTTTCTGCACCAGTCCCAGAGGAAGCGCCGGCAACACCCGCACCCGTAGTAGTCGAACCAACCCCCACCCCTTCGCAGTTGCCAACTAGCCCCGCTCCGGAGGCACCACCCGCCTCTTGATTTTCTTCAGTTCTTAAGCTATACTATCCAAGCTTTTAGGGCCCTTAGCGTAGTTGGCTAGCGCGTCTCCATGGCATGGAGAAGGTCACCGGTTCGAATCCGGTAGGGTCCACTAGTTTACTCTATGAAAAAGAAAAGGTTAGTCTCTATTCTTCTTCCCATTCGTATTCAAACGGAGATAATCAGTGTTTTTTTACAAAGAAGATCTTCTGACATGAAACTGTCAAATCATTTCGGGTTTTGGGGCGGTGGCTGTGAAGAGGGAGAAACACCCGAACAGGGGTTGGTGCGTGAAGTTAAAGAAGAGTTAGGATTTAACCTCGACATCAAACGGGTTGAACTTTTTAATCATTATGAGTTTTTAGGAAGTATTAAGAATGTTTATATATTTACTCCTGAAAATGATTGGGAAAAAGGATGTATTATAGGGGAAGGAGATTATGGACAATGGTTTAAAACAAATGAGGCATTAGTACGGGATGACATAATTTTGGAAGACAAGGTTGTTTTGAATGATTTGGAACGTCACTTTTTAAAGAGCCCAATAAAGTAACTCAAGAACAAACCCCCATCAAGCTCCCTCGACAAAATGTCGAGGGATTTTTTCTGGACAAAAAACCATTTAACTAGTAGAATACGAGCACTATGACCAATGTTTACTTAGTTTTATTGCTTATTATCGCTGTTCTCATGTTTTCTTTGGCTTTTTCGTCTTTGTCCCTTGCCCCCTGGGTTCCTACTAGGAAAAGAGATCTAAAACGAGCGTTCAAACTGGCTGGTCTGAAACCCGGAGAGATTTTTTACGATCTTGGTAGTGGCACGGGCACGACGGTATTTGGTGCTTCCGCCGAGGTGGGAGTAAAAGCAACCGGCATCGAATTGGCTTTACCAATGTATTTGTTTTCGGTTCTAAAAAAGTTGGTCTTACAAGATAAAAACGCGCATTTTAAATTGAAGTCATTGTTTAATGAAGATTTGAGTCAAGCCGATGTGGTATATGTTTTTGGTTTACCAAACACGCTTAAAGAAAAATTAGTTACCAAGTTTAAAAAAGAATTAAAACCAGGGAGCCGTGTCCTAAGTTATGTTTTTCCGATTCACAGTTTAGTACCCGAAGTCGTTGATCGCCCCACAGATAAAGACTTATCAATTTATTTGTATAAATTTTAGCCTCGTATGTCATTTTCTATTGGAATTGTTGGTCTGCCAAATGTTGGAAAGTCTACGTTGTTTAACGCCTTGACTCGCAGCAAGCAGGCTGATGCCCAAAATTATCCCTTTTGTACCATTAATCCAAACGTCGGGGTGGTTGAGGTACCAGATGACCGGTTGCAAAAACTTTCTGATGTTTCTAAATCTTTAAAAATTGTTCCAACGGTTATTGAATTTGTCGACATCGCCGGTTTGGTTAAGGGTGCTTCAGAAGGAGAGGGGTTGGGGAATAAATTTTTATCACATATTCGCGAGGTGGATGCGATCGCGCAAGTCGTTCGTAGTTTTAGCGATTCCAACGTTATTCATGTCCATAACCGGGTTGATCCAAAAGACGATGCGGAAATAATTAATTTGGAATTGACCTTGGCTGACTTGCAAACCGCCTCTAAGCGTTTAGAGAATACTAAAAAAGCCGCCAAGGGTTCGGCGGCTAAAGAGAAAGAAAAGGAAATGGAGTTTTTAGAAAAATTAAATGCCCATTTGGAAAAAGGTTTACCGGCGCGACTCCTCGAACTTAAAGACGATGAGCGCCTATTCCTAAAAGAATTACAGTTGATCACTGCCAAACCAATGTTGTATGTTATTAATTCTGATGAAGGCAAAACGGCTCCGGTTCCTGAATTAGCCGGTAGTTTAACTGAACAGATTGCCTTAAGTGCCAAGTTGGAAGCCGAACTAGCCGACCTCTCTATAGAGGAGGGTCGAGAATATTTAAAAAGTCTCGGATTAGAAGAAACAGGATTAGAGAAATTAATTAGAGCAAGTTACAAATTGTTAAACTTGGTTACCTACTTTACTTCTGGTGAGCCAGAAACAAGAGCCTGGACAATTTCCGAGGGTACTAAAGCCCCGCTAGCGGCTGGGGTTATCCATGCCGACTTTATTAAAGGTTTCATTAAAGCCGATGTTACCAATTGGAAAGATTTTGTTGACTACGGTGGGTGGGCGAAAATAAAAGAAACCGGGAAACTCCGGCTAGAAGGAAAAGATTATATCGTTAGAGACGGCGATGTCTGCTATTTCCATGTTAATACCTAAACCGCCAGATCTCGCGCGCCACTTGTTGTCCTGGTCGGTGGTATAAAAGAAAATCTTCGTTGTTAAGTAAAGATTCGGTCGCAAAACCCATTTTCAGAATGGGTTTTTTAATGTCAATCGTTACCCATTTGTTATTAACCCAAAAACGGGGAACCAGGAATACCACTGGCGCACCCGGTGCGAGTATTTTTGTGAAAGTTCTAAAAGCACTTAAGTAAAGCTCCTTTAATTCTATTATTTGGGTATCAAGTTTTGCTCGGTCGATTTTTCCGCGCCAAGCTAGGCCAAGGTATGGTTCGGTTACAATCGCGCCGACGGAGCGGTGATTAATTTTATGGTCTAAATCGCGTACATCAGCCTGAAATACTCGGGTGGAAAAGTTAGATATTGCCGGGTTTTTTTCTTTGAGCCATTGAACATTTTTTTCCGTGTCAGTTATTGCTTTATCATAAAGATCGGTCCCAACAACGTTAGAAAAACCCAGTAGGAGCGCTTCAGATAAAACTGTCCCCGAACCACAGAAGGGGTCGAGTAAGGTGCTGTTTTTGTTGGCGCGCGCCAGATTTATCATCATCATAGCCAGTTTGGGCGGTAACATACCACTAAAATCATCTCGACCCGGCCGGTCAAAATCTCGTTCGGAAAACTTTTCAAATGGTTGAACGGCGATTGTTTTGGCGAGAAGATATTCGTTATTATTTTTTTTTAAAATGAGAAATTCGACGCCTTTATCCAGCAGGTTATTTTTTTTAACTGAGACACTGGAAAGTTCTGCCTCGGAATCAAAAATATAACGAGCGGGGATTCCATCTTCCGTTAATATTTTTTTTATCTTCTTTCCTAATTTACCCAATCCGTCGTGGGACGAATAGTGCACATCATCTTCATAATAAAGACTTAACCCAAAATCCTTTTTTCTACCTGGTTCATCTCTAAAGTATTGGATAATTGTTTTTATCAAGTCCTCCTCGGTTTTAATCAAGGTTTCTGGGTAAAGTCTTGTCCCAATTTTTACGGTTCCGCCTAAGCTGTTTATTATTGTCGGGTCTAGAGTCATTAATTTTTGACGCAGTATTTTCCCTTCAATTGGAAGATCCTGAATATCTAAATTTAAATAAGCCGCAATTTCTGCGGCTGAGATGCGGCTCTCGCGACCCAAAACAAACCAGACCTCATTATGGTGTGGCGGGGACGGTGGTGGTAGTTGTGGTGCTTGCTTTTGTCTCATACATCTCTATAATGTTGTTTCGGAAGATGTCTCGGGTTGTGGTTGGAATAATGTAGGGCGTTTCTTTGGTTGCGAGTAGTACTAAGGATTTTTCATAAGCCCCCTGGTCGACAGTTTCTCCGCCAATCTGCGAGTTCAGGGCAATAACCGCATTAGCATCAGCTAGGGTCGTATAGATATTATTGTAAATAAAGTAATATGTAAAGAGGGATGCTAAAAGTAAGACGCCCATGAGTAGTATGCTCAATAATCGCCAACCGGCGTATTTACCGGGCGGTCTTAATTTCAGATTGAGCGGTTTATTTAGAAACATATAGGGAAATGTCTAAGACCAAACGGACCGTGCTATCTTTTTCCGGACTTTGTCCGGTGGGAGACAAAGAAATATTTTCTAGTTTAATAAAATAAGGCAAATTTTCTAGCTCGTTTAAATATCTTAAGGCGTTCTTGTAACTGCCGTTAAGGATGAGATTAAACTGGAGCGCCTGTTTGTTGGGGTCGTCTAAGTTACTACTGTTAATTTTTTGTTCTAGCTTAAATTTCGGGGATAAATTCTCAAGGAGGGTGATAAACTCCAGTTCTCGTCCAGATTTGAAAAGGTGTTTGTCTAAAAGCGCCACCTGTTCTCTTACCGCCTCAATTTTATGGACAGAATTTCGCGATTGCACAGTACGTTGGTAGCGTTTTTCCAAGAAATTTTTTAGATTGGCGGTCTCTTCTTTTAGGTTGTTAATATCGTTTGTCGTCGGGTAGATTACACCTAAAACAATGCCGATAGTTAAGAGACTAATGGCGATAAGGAGAATATAGACTTTCTTTTCTTGCGACGTGTGCATATTTTTTAAAGACTGGGCCAGCCTTTAATTTTAATTTTAAATTCAAACGGAATGTTTTCTTTTTGTAAAAGGCGGGAAATCGGCGAAGAAACATTTTCTAGCCAGGTAATCTCTTTTAATTTTTCTTGGTAATCTAGAAGTGCTTGTCGCGTTAAAGCGCTACCACTAATGCTCAAACTTGAATCAGCCCGGTTAATGTTTAAACTGTTTAAGGTAATATCTTTCGGCAGATTATCCGCTACAGTTAATAGTTCTGGCAACATTCTCTTAAAACCTTGGCCAGCATTGTTAAAATTTTCTAAACGTCGATTGGCGTCCCGGACTTCTTGGTTTTGGGTAGTAAATTCCTGGCTAACAACGATCGCGCTTTCGGAAAGAGAATTAAAATCTTCCTGCAAGGTTAGCCAGCTCCAAATAAGGCTAATCGCCAAAACTGCTGCGGTTATGAGGACAATCTCCAGCATGTTTTTAACGAAAATAAAGCGGACCAGGTTTTCCAACTTAGATTTTTTCGGTGGTGGCAGTAGGTTTACAGCTTGGCGGAACATATTAATCTTTAAGCAAAAAAGGATTTTGTGCGGCGCGTAAGGCCAAACCAACCACGGAAGCTAAAGAAGAACCACTAGCATGGGTGGCTAATTGGCCGGGAAATTTAAGAACCGGTAAAAGTGGTAAAACAGTCGCTCGCACCTTTAATTTTCGGCTAATCGTCTCGGGCAAGTTTTTTAAAGAAGCGGATCCGCCGCAGAGGTTTACTTCTTGAATCGGGTCGGTTTCGGCGAAATGTTCCTGGTAAAAACTAATCGCTTTCTTAACTTCACTTACTAATTCATCGGTAAATTTTGAAATTATTTTTAGATATTTCGGATCTTGTTTGGAATAAGTAATTCCCCTCTCAATTTTTAAAGTCTCGGCTCGGTCGTAGTCCAGTTTCATCTCTTGGGCGATCGCGGTGGTTAGAATCTCGCCCGAGAAATTTAAATGTGTACTAAATTTTACTCCCTCATGGTCGAAAAATATTAAAGAGGAGCGGGTTGCGCCAAGGTCTAAAATAGCACTCGCTTTTTCTTCTGGACTGTGTTCGGGTACGAGCGCCCGCGCGATCGACAAGACCTCAATTTCTAAAGCCAGGGGGGTTAGGCCGACGCTCTCTAAAAGATAAGTATAGGAATCAGCCGTTACTTTTGGTACTGCCCCCACCAAGACTTTGGCGTGGTTGCTGTCGGAATTACTGCCCAAAACCTTCCAATCAAGGTAGGTTTCTTCAATTTCAAAAGGTAGGTGTTTTTTGGCCTGATAGACGACATCTTCCTCGGTCACTTGATCAGGGTTGGCGTCCAGGGTAATTACTTTTAAGAAAGTTTTTGGTTCTGGTAGGTCGGCCACTACCCAGGGAGACTTAATCGCCTTGTATCGGCCTTCCCGGCCAAGGAGATAAAGGATTTTTTTACGGATCATTTCAGGTTGTTGAATTTCTCCGTTTACAATACAACCAGGGGAAAGGGGAGCGGTACGAAGTTCTTTGACATGATAATAATTGTGGCCGCGAAGGTTTTTCCGCCGTTCTAGCTGCATTAATTTTATGGACAGGTCGCCGATGTTTAGGCCAAAGGCACCCGTAAAGGGATTTTGTAAAAACATAATTAGAAACTCTCGGCCAAAGAATACATTGGCATGATAACTGCGACCGCGATGCCAGCCACAGCCAGGCCAAGAATTAAAATAATTACCGGTTCAATAATGGTTGAAAAATTTTTCATCGTGTTATCCACTTCGTTTGAATAATAGTCAGACAATTCTTTTAACATATGTTCCACCTCACCCGACTGTTCGCCAACCATGATCATTTCTGTTACCATCGGCGGGAAAGCCTTGGGAAATTCAGCTAGAATCTCGGAGAGTGGTTCACCTTTTTTAAGTTTTTCCGAAACAATTAGTAAGTTGTTTTTATAAACCAAGTTACTTTGTACTTCCGAGGTAATTCGGACCGCGTCGATAATCGGAATCGAACTCTGCATTAGCGAAGAAAGAGTCAAAGTAAAACGGGCCAAGTTAATTTTTTTAATGATCGGACCGGCCAAAGGTAAAATCAAATTAAAGGCATGGAGTTTTTCTTTAACCGAGCGAATTTTTATGAGCTGAATAAAACCAACGATTATCGCTACCGCGCCAATGGCCATAAATATGCCGTATTTCTGCGTTCCTTCGGTAATAGCGATCAAAATTTTGGTTGGTAAGGGAAGCTCGGCATTAAAATCATTAAACATGACCATCACTTTCGGTAAAACAAAGACCACCACCTCGATCGCGATGCCAACCATAGCGACTAAAATAACCGCGGGGTAGACCATCGCCCCACGAACCTTACTCGTTAGTTCGTGGCCTTTTTTCATCTGGATATGGATCTGATCCAAAGCTTCTTCCATTCGGCCACCAGCTTCGCCGGCCGCGACCATACTAACGTAGATTGGTGGAAAAACCTTGGGGTAGAGAGCCAAAACCTCGCTTAACTGTTTACCTTTTTCTACTCCCTCTTTAATTTTGCCAATCACTTTTTTAAGTCGCTTGTTTTCAATTTCCTGGCCCAAAACTTGCAGAGCGTTAACAATCGGTAAGCCAGCCTTAATCATGGTTTTAAGATGGTAGATAAAAAGCATCTTTAAAACCATGGGTATCCGAGTCAAATGATCCGTAATCCAAGCATCAATTTTATTTTCGGATACCACCGGCTCTTTCCCGATGGTTGGTGAATTTTTAGTCGCAAACATAGTTATTCTTTGGTAACGCGAAGTATTTCAGAAATAGTGGTAATACCAAGTTTGGCTTTAATCAGACCATCTTCCGACATGGTTAGCATACCTTTTTCTCGGGCGTACTTTTTAATTTCTTCCGCTGTGCCGCGGGCATTAATAATCTGGGTTAACTTGTCATCTATCTCTAACACCTCGTAAATACCTTGGCGCCCTTTGTAACCAGTATCCCCACAACGACGGCAACCCGCACCTTGGTAGAAAGTCATGCTTTCCAGAGTTTTTTCTTTGACTTTAAGGTCAGCATATTTTTCGAACAGTGCTCCCATTTTTTTAACATCAAATATTCGCAAAAGATCGGTCACGGCATTTTTTTCTAATTTATATTCTTTTTTGCAGTGTGGACAAATTTTTCGGACTAGGCGTTGGGCCACAATGATGTTGGCCGTAAAGGCGACCAGAAATGGCGCTACGCCCATATCCGTTAAACGGGGCAAGGCCGTTGGAGCATCATTGGTGTGTAAAGTGGATAGCACCAGATGGCCCGTCATAGCCGAGTGAATAGCAATTTCGGCCGTTTCTTCATCACGGATTTCACCGACCATAATGACGTTTGGATCTTGACGGAGGAGAGAACGAAGACCAGAAGCAAAGGTGAAACCAACTTTTGGATTAATCTGGCTCTGGTTAACCCCAGCGACACGGTACTCGATCGGGTCTTCAATTGTTGAAATGTTTACACCGGGTTGGTTTAAAATACCTAAGATGGAATAAAGCGTGGTGGTTTTACCAGAACCAGTCGGGCCAGTCACGAGAATCATGCCGTGTGGTTTCTTAATCGCCTGTTCAACAATTTCTTTAATTTTTGGTAAGAAGCCGAGCTGATCGAGAGTTAATGGTTTAGTACCTTCATGTAAAAGACGCATCACCACCTTCTCTCCGTCATAGACCGGGAGAATGGAAACACGGAAAGCTAGTTTTTCATCCTGGATCTGGATTTTGAAACGCCCGTCTTGCGGTATCATATGCTCATCTAGCTTTAGATTAGCCAGAATTTTAATTCTGGCCGTAATACCATTTTGAATGGCCTTAGGCAAGGTCATGACTGGTTTTAGGATACCATCAATACGGTAACGAATAACCACTTCTTTTTCACCCGGCTCGATATGTATGTCCGACGCCCCTTCGTAAACCGCATGTTCTAGGACACTATTAATAATGTTAATGACCGGTAATTCTTCCGCCGCCTTTTTTAAATCTTTGGCATTAACTGTCCCCGAACCATTATCCGAAACAATTTTTAAATCATCTTCCAATTCCGCATGGTAGCGGCGGAGGGCATCTTTTAGGTCTCCTGGGGTGGTAATAAATACCTTGGGCTCCAACCCTGTCTTTCGACGCAGAAATTCAATCGTTTGGATATCCGTCGGGTCAGTCATTGCGAGTTTTAGTTCAGTGGCGTCTTTATCGAAAGCGACCACTTGGTGGGTGCCGGCTAAAGGCCCGGGGATTAAATTTAATATTTCTTTTTTAATTTCTTTGCCTTTAAGGCCAATAAACGGAAAATCTAAGTATTTTCCCGCTTTTTCATATAGTTCTTCTTCCGAAATTGGTCCTTCGGCAACCAAAACATCCTCAAACTCCTTGTTTTGTTTTTCTGCCTTGGCCGCCAAAGAACGTATGGTTGAAGCGGGGACAAGTTTAAATTTTTTAATTACTTCTTTTAATGTATCGGTAGGTAACATAAAATTCGCAAAAGTATTTGCAAAGGAATTATACCATATTATTTGATAATGATGAAGAAGAAACAAAAAATATAAAAAAGAAAACAAAAATCCAACACCGTAGTGTTGGATAATATGTGTTCCGTTTAATCACTTCCCAGTTTCCCTTAGACAACAATTGATAATTTTTGTCTAAGGGCGTCACTGGGAAGCGACGCATTTGTTGTGCGTAGTGAGTGGCCGGAATTGGCCGCTGATGGTCAGCTCTTCTCGCTGGTCTTCGGGGGCGGGCTCAGGCTGGCACGGCCCAGGGGCTTCTCCTTCAGGACCACGGCCTTCTCATCGGAGTTGCGGAAAAACTTCCGCGAGTGGAAGCTCGGATCGCGGGCCAGCGACTTGATCAGGGCGGAGAGCGCCTTGCGGAGCAGGGCACGAACCATCGGCTCGTTTCCCTTGACCACGAGATCAAGGCCGCGCATGCTGTTGTACAGCTTGCGGTCGTCCTGTCCGATCGCCGTCCACTCATGGTCGAAGGGCTGATCGAAGGGAAGGGTGGTGGCCGTACCGGAATTGGCGGTGCACTCCTCGTGGACGATGCCCGCCCACGTCTCGTCGGAGAACATCACCGCGACGTCCCTGGTGCCATCCGTGCGTGTAATCCACGCGAAGTTCACGCACACCCGATCAAACATGATCGTCTTCCTAACTCACCCCACACCGCCTGGGGCTTGGCGTTGCCTGGGGTCTTCCAGGAAACAGCCCATTGTAACAAAGAGAGAGAGAGTTGTCGAGGGAGGTTATCCACTGGCAAAAAAGGCGAGAAAGACAAAAATTGAGACTGTGGTATACTACCCTTGAGACACTGGCTCGGAACGGAGGTGTGTCATGAGCCAGTTTGTACGAGGTTGGCCGCGCGACCTCGCTGGAACGCGCGGCAAAGTCTTCTTCCGCGGGCGATTTGCCTACGTCGTCGGCTATTCGGCCGGCGCCGCTCACGGAAGACGGACATTCTTGGTTCTCGAGGTCG
>DATDYA010000060.1:0-16353 GCA_035289165.1 Patescibacteria group bacterium | reverse complement strand
CGCTCATGTTGATAGAATACGTCGCATAGACTGTCGCGAACATGCTCTAAAAAATTTCAGTGCCAGCAAAATGGCTGATCGGTACGAAGAGTTGTATCACAAAATTTTAAACCACCCTTAACTTTTAATTCGACATGGATCGTAAAAAATTAGATCAACTCTCTTCTCTCGGTTGGCAAACTATTAAAGAGTTAGAAACCGAGAACGGTATTTTAGCCTCACACAAAGAAGAAATTTATGGCTGTGTTTTTGGTCGGGATTCTTTAATCACCGCTTTAAAACTTTTACGCACCACCGATCATGACGCTCCCAATACCGAGTATCTTCTTACGTTAAGCAAAAAAATTCTTTTAAACCTTTTACAATTACAAGGTAAAGAAGTGAATATTGAAAGCGGAGAAGAACCGGGAAAATGTATTCATGAATACCGAGTGAATAACCACGAGCGGCTGACAGCGCGTACTTTAAGTCCCTGGTATGTTTACCCCGACGGCACCATGAAAAATTATGATACGGTAGACGCCACCCCCTTACTCTTGGTCGCCCTTTACCGGTATATCCAAAAAACGGATGACCAAGAGTTCGCTGTTAAAGTTATGCCCAATGTCGAAGCCGCTTTGGCTTGGATACTAAATTACGGTGATAGTAATAACGACGGGCTGATTGATTACCATTTTTCATCTGTAAGAACCCATGGTGGTTTAAAAACTCAAAGCTGGATGGATAGCGAAGAGTCAATTTTTCACGAAGATGGTACTATGCCAGCTTACCCAATTGCCCCAGTCGAAGTTCAGGCCTACACCTATTTAGCCTTACGCCTCTGGTCCGATTACTACGAACTCTCTAATCCTCAACTAGCCCTGATTTTAAAACTTAAAGCCGATAGATTAAAAGAATTATTCAACGAAAAATATATTGTTCATGATTCAAAGGGCGGCGTGGAGTTAGCCTTTGCTGTTGACGGGAATGGTAAACCACTCGTCAGCGCACGTTCATCCATGGGGCATTGTCTCTGGGCTTGTAAAAACAAAGTTCAGGATGGGGTTGTGGATTGTGTAATAGATAACGAGTATTTACCAGCTATAGTTAAACGTCTACTAAAAAATGACCTTTTTGAGCCGCGAGCAGGTATTCGTACTTTGAGCAAACTATCTCGTGTTTACAATCCCAATAGTTACCACAACGGATCGATCTGGCCGCATGATAACAGTCTCATTGCTGAAGGGCTAGAGAAGTTAGGATTTTTGAAAGAAAGCGCCAAGGTAGAAGAAGCCCTAATGCGAGCAATTCACCATTTTAAAACCCCAATCGAGCTTTATGTTTATGACGACGAAAAATATTCTGACTATCATTCCTTAACTGGACAATCCGCTTGCAAAAAACAGGCTTGGAGTGCGGCGGCGATTGTCAGTACCACTGTTACCCTGCTTGCGGGGAGGGGATTAGCTTAACTAACGTCCTTACAAAAAGACTAGGTATTTACCTAGTCTTTTTGTTGCCTTTACTTTTTAAAAAGTTTATGCATATTTCGACTTGACGATAATGTCGAGTCGAGTTAGCATATAGGCGTAAGATTTTTAATAAAAAATACTATGGACAAAAAACAAAGGTGGATTATGTTTATCACAATCGACGTTGTCGCGCTCGTTTTGATAGGCTTTCTCGCCTACAATTTTTATTTTAAAGAAAAAACAGATAGCCCCAGTAGCGATCCCTTACCAGATTTCTCAATTTTTGAAAACTTTGGTAATAACGGGGAAGAGATCGAGAATTTGGTTCGCGGAAAATTACGTACTGAAAAACAGGACTGGTTTAGTTGGTGGAACAAGGTTACTCCCTATCTCTCTTTTGATAAATTTAACTTAGAAACAGTTAACAAGTTAGCCCCTAGTGAAAAAACCTCTTATACCGGTAATGTTGTCGACGATGCGATTCGTAGAGAAAAAAATGTTTATGCTAAATCTCCAAACCAAAAAATGTTAGCTGACCCATTGGTTGGTATAGTCCTAACTAAAGAAAACAATAAAGTAGTCGGCGGTTTTGATGTTGATTCAAGTTTGGCGATAATCGATCTGGAAAAAGATACCTACGAACAGGTTTTAACTTGTGGCACTCCCTGTGGTTTCGACGATGCCGTTTGGTTAGACAACAGCAAGGTGCTTGTCTTTGGTTACCAGATTCTTTTCCGCGCCACTGACAACCCTGATCTAGATTCTGACTACACCCCTGCCTTGTGGGTAGTCGATCTAGAAAACCGTGCAGTACACCAGTACGTTGGTCCGCGTATAAGCAAGGCCGAATATTTGAAGAATAATCGCACAATTTATCTCACCAAGCGCTACGGTGGTATAACATTTGAATAAACAACGATGATTATGGATTTAGTACTCATCTTAGGACCAATGAAAAGTGGCAAGTCGTATGACCTAATTAGCCATTTTGCGCCTTTGAAATATACCAATATTCCACACGCTCTTTACCAATGCAAACGCAATGTCCGTGAGGATAAAATATTATCTCGAAATGGTAGTGGTCTAGAAGCGACGAAAATTATGAGTCTAAAGGAGATCCCCACCGAGGATTACAAGGTGATTGGCATCGATGAGGTACACATGTTTCCACCTGAAGACACGGTGGTTATAGAGAATTTATTAAAAAGGGGAGTCAAGGTAATTATTTCTGGTCTTGATCTAGACTCCCGCGGTCTCTTGTTTGAAACCGTCAAAAGAATTCTTGAACTTGGTCCGAAAGAAGTGCGATACAAATGGGCAGTTTGTGAACAATGCAAAAATCCCACCGCCACCCACACCCAAATCCTGTTAAACGGCATCCCCCAAACCGATGCGCCCCCCGTCTTACCAGATGATGGTACCTACAGTTACATGGCGGTTTGTCGGAACTGTTTTGTAAAGAGGGATCATTATGCACCAAAGCCCAAAGGAGTACCGTTAGTAAATTAAAATAACACACAAATTAAAACAAAAAGCGCTCACCAATTAGGTGGGTGTTTTATTTTTTTATGCGCAACCCTCCTGTGGATAATTTCTTGGCTAACCCCACTTAAAAAACAGCCCGCTCTCTCCTCCAGCTTGCTTGTTACTTAAACGACCTCTGCTACAATGGACACACTTTTACATATCCGCCGGAGAAAACAATTAACTCGGCGGACTGTAAAACAAAATTTGGTCTCTATTGAGAGATAGAGATAAGCAGGGCAAATTTAACAATCGTCCCTCCCTCGGGGAATTCTGCTCGATGTGCGCGTAATCCGCGGACCTCTCTAAATGAGCAAACAAATTATTCTTTCATGAAATCAAAAACCTTATCGTCCTCAAAACGCGTTTTTAACGCTTTCTTAATCATCTCTGTTCTTTCGACCACGTTATTCACTAGCATTGTTGAGTCCCAGGCCGCCAGTTTTGCTGTTTCTCTAACTCCTACCCCTTCAACTTTAGTTGTGAATACAGATAACACCCTGCGTCTTTCCGTTGGTGGTGCAGCTTTAAGCCGTGGAATTATTGACCTAGAAATTTACAACGAAAACAATTCCCGTGTCTGGCAGAAATATTTGGAGAACCAAAATATTTCAACTGGCGAAACCAAAAACTTTGACTTTGTTTGGAAGCCAGCTAATACTGGCAAGTACAAAGTTAAAGTTGGTGTGTTTGGTGAATACTGGAATCCAAATTTAGCTTGGTTTGACAATGTTAAAGAAATTACTGTTCAGGCTCCCGTTCCTCAGTCGGCCCCAACTGCAACCTCTAATGTTGTAACGTCACCCACTAACCAAAACATTAGCGTCTGGTGGCCGACTAATAACAGCGTCTTAAATGGTACACAACCATTTAAAGCTGTTTTAGATGGTAAGAGCGCAAACTCTTACGAAATATATTGGCAAGTGGATGGCGGTGGCTTAAACCACATGCCAACTAATTATACCGATCTACCCCACAAAGAAACCTTAGTTAATGTTGGATCGTGGACGTGGCGAGGTAGTGGTCCGTACAAAGTAAATTTTGTCGCTAAAGTGAATGGCGTTGTCGTGACCCAAAAGCTCATTTCTATTTCTATCGGCAACAGCCAACCAACACCTACTCCTACCCAAACGGTTAGCACTCCCGCAACCTCCGATCCTACTACTTCGGGTTTGTATGTTAACCCTTTGTCTCCAGCCTTGGCCCAAGCACGGGAGTGGCAGACTAGCCGGCCAACTGACGCCGCCTTGATGTTAAAGATTGGTAACGAACCAAGCGCTCGCTGGTTTGGTGGTTGGAATAGCAATATCTACCAAGATGTAAAAAGTTATGTTGATGCATCTGCTAGTGCTAATGCCACCCCGGTTTTAGTCGCCTATAACATTCCTCAGCGTGATTGTGGTGGATATTCCGCTGGTGGCTCCGGCAGTGCAGATAGCTACAAAGCTTGGATAGGTAACATGGCGAACGGCATCGGAAACCGCAACGCTATTGTGGTTCTTGAACCAGATGCCACTGCTTTAACAGATTGTTTATCTGGTACCGACCGCGAAACTCGCTACCAACTACTTAATTTTGCGGTTAATACCTTAGAAGCGAAACCAAACGTCAAGGTATATATTGATGCCGGCCATCCTGGCTGGATTGGTAGTAGTGAAATGGCCAATCGTTTACGCCAAGCTGGCGTAAGTAATGCGGCTGGTTTTGCCTTGAATGTTTCTAACTTTTACACCACTAACCAAAATACGTCCTACGGTCAGGAAGTGTCTCGCTTAATTAATAACAAGCACTTCGTGATTGATACTGCCCGGAATGGTCTGGGTGGTAATGGCGAGTGGTGTAACCCGTCCGGTCGAGCTCTCGGCAACAGGCCGACCTTGAATACCGGGAATAGCGTTATCGACGGGTTTCTCTGGGTTAAAACTCCTGGCGAATCCGATGGTAATTGTAACGGTGGCCCGTCAGCTGGGCAATGGTGGGGAGACTATGCTCTCGGTTTAGCGGTAAGAGCTAGTTGGTAAAATTTAATTCTTAATTTTATACTATGCTATCTCTCTGGAATTGGTTTTACAATAATTACCGGAATGTAAGAGTACTGGCTAAAGTCTACATTAGAATCAAATAGTCTGGTAAACTCCTTCGAACCCTGCGCCCTTACAGCGTAGGGTTCTTTGTGCTTGTGCAAACATTTTTATTTTGCCAAGATAAAGGAGTATCTAACTTCTTTATTATGAAAAAAATCTTGTATATTTTCCTCATCGCTCTAGTCGTGGGATTTTTCGTGCCATCACCAGCTAAAGCTAGTGTTAGCAACTGGCAAACAGGTGTGAGTGTAGTCCCGCGTTGGACGACGGATTATGACAGCGACGGTTTTCGACAAGTCGTAGACAAAATTAAAGCGGCCAATGCTAATTACGTCACGTTAATTATTCCTTTGGCGCAAGATAATGTTTGGTCGACTAATGTATACAACGGTTGGAACACACCAACCGACCAGTCGTTAATTTCTGGTATCCAATACATACACAGTAAGGGCTTGCAAGTAAATTTAAAAATTCACCTGGAAAGTAACGATGGTCAGTGGCGAGCAAACATTAACCCTGGCGATCGTAACGCTTGGTTTAAATCTTTTGGAGATAAAGTCCGGCATTATGCGACGATAGCAAAAAACAACGGCGTGGAAGAAATGACCATTGGGGCGGAATTAATTAATATGACCGCGAGTGACGCCAATTCCACTAACACCCAAAACTGGAATTCTTTGATTGGATCAATTCGTCAGATCTATAGCGGTAAATTAACTTACAGTGCTAACTGGGGTGGACCCGGTTGGACGGACGAAAAAAATCGGATTGGTTTCTGGGGTAGTTTAGATTATATCGGCATCTCGGCTTATTACCCGTTACCAACCGGAAATAAAACTGTCCAAGCTTACAAAGATGAGTGGGCAAAGATTAATAATAACGATATTAAAAATCTTTACAATCGCTGGAATAAGCCAATAATTTTTACCGAGATTGGTTATCGCAGTATGGACTGGGCGCAGTGGGAGCCGTTTAATTATTGGGGTGGAGGAAGTTATGACCCCGATAACCAAGTAGTTCTATACGAAGCCCTGTTCTCGTATTGGGATGGTCAATCCTTTATGCAGGGCGTACATATGTGGGATTGGCTAACCGACCCGAACGCTGGTGGGAACGGTAATACTGACTTTACTTCACAAAACAAACCAGCCGAAGGTACGATGCGAACCTGGTTTGGTGGTAGTGGTCAAGGTGGTGGCGGCGGGGGTGGAGATCCGGGTGGAGGCGGTACGCCGACCCTTACGAATTTCAACATCACGAGTAACGCTCCGGGAACGGTCACAGTCAACCAAGGGGTGGGTTTGAATGTCGCAATTAAGAATAACCACACGACAGCCGTCAACAGTACAATTGTGGATGTCGAAGTATATACAAGTGGTGGAGTAAAAGTTTTCCAGCAGTTTTACGAAAACCAATCTTTTACTGTTGGCCAAAGTAAAGGCTACAACCCCTCTTGGACACCGACGAGTGCCGGAGAATATTTAATTGTTGCCGGTGTTTTCAACAATAACTGGTCAGTAAATTATATCTGGATTAGTAATGTTAAAAGTATTGCTGTACAAGATGCCCCAACCGGCGGTGGGGGCAGTGGTACGCCTACTCCACCACCAACGACCGGCAACCTGAATATTTGGTGGCCAACTAACAATGCCACCGTCGTTGGTAGCCAGCCGTTTAAAGTGGATATACCGAATTTAGATGTTACTAATTACGAAATGTATTGGCAGGTGGATGGTGATCGACTAAACCAAATGTATAACAGCAATGAAGATTATCCCCACAAAGAAGTTTGGGTGGATGTTACTAGCTGGACTTGGAAAGGTAAGGGGCCATATCGTTTAACATTTGTTGCTAAAAATAGTAGTGGGGGAACAATTGGCTCAAGTTCGGTAGACATCTTTACGCCTTAAAAACGTAGTTGTTTATTGACAGAGGTTTTTTGGCGTGTTACGTTTAAAATGTTAGCTACCACTAGTTAACCCTTGTATCTCTAACCATAATCATATGGTCTTTTATCCCGACGGTGATGACGACAATCGTCCTGTACCCGGTTCAGACGAAGAAGATGAGGAAGAGCCGGGAGGTTTGCCTGGTGGCAACCCACCGGACGAACCATCTGCTTTGTAAAAAAAGTTCGTAAACATCCTTGGACTTGCCAAGGATGTTTTTGTGTTATAATACCTATATGAGTACAAATAAATTATCTTTTACTGAACAAGTTTTTCAAATTGTTGCCACTATCCCAAAAGGCCAGGTCTTAACTTACGCTGAAGTGGCAAAAAAGGCCGGTCGTCCTAAAGCTTTTCGGGCGGTAGGGAATATTTTACACAAAAATTTCAATCCCGCCATTCCTTGTCACCGGGTAGTCCGTTCTAATGGGCAAGGTGGGGGATACAACCGTGGGGAACAAAAGAAAATGGAATTACTTAAACAGGAAGGAGTAATATTATGAGTCGCACACGTTTTATCGTTATCTCTGGTCTCGTTATCCTCCTTGGGATAATTGCGTATGGTGGTTGGTTTTACTATACCAACCTGCGAGGAGTTGGCCCGGTTTACCTCGGTGGTTATACCCCGGTATTGGATGGTTTAAATAGAGAGCGGGAAATAGTAACCGGAACGCAAAAATTTGACAACACCCCCTTTACTACGCCGAGTAGATTTAAGGTAAGCGTGTTGATGACAAAATTAGCTACGCCCCGGGATTTAGAACTAGACCCACGCGGTACGGTCATCGTCAGTATTCCGGAAACAGGAAAGGTAATTGCCTTAAATGAGGAAAATGGAATTGAAAAGATCAAGGTTGTTAATGTTGCAGAAGATCTAAATAAGCCGCACGGCCTTGCTTTTGACTGCAACGTCGATCATTGTTATCTGTATGTGGCTGAAGAAAACCAAATTTCTCGTTTTAATTACAATATTGACGAATATTCTGCGAGTAATAAAGAAAAAATTGTGGACCTGCCAACCGGTGGTCGGCACTGGACGCGGTCGATCATAAAATACGAAGATGGCCTGTTGGTTTCTATTGGCTCCTCTTGTGATACTTGCCAGGAAGAAGATGGACGGCGTGGTAGCGTCCAATATCTAAATTTAGCCGAACGTACACTCACACCTTTCGCGACTGGTCTTCGTAACTCGGTGTTTTTAACTAAGCATCCGACGACAGAAGAAATCTGGGCCACCGAAATGGGTCGAGATTTTTTAGGAGACGATCTGCCGCCGGATGAAATAAACATTTTGAACAGGGGAGGCAATTACGGTTGGCCAATTTGTTATGGTAAAAATATTCATGATACGGTTTTTGACAAAAATACCTACATTCGCAATCCTTGTCAGGAACCAACGGAAATTCCTTCTCGGATAGATGTTCCAGCTCATTCAGCACCACTCGGTCTTTCGTTTTTCCCGGGTAGCTGGGGCGAAGCATTTAAAGATGACCTCTTGGTTGTTTACCACGGTTCTTGGAATCGGACTGAACCAACTGGTTACAAAATTGTTCGCTTTAATTTAAACGAGAATGGCGATCTAGAAAGCACCGAAGATTTTATTACCGGTTGGTTAAGCCAAGATAAAAAAACTTCCTTCGGCCGCCCCGTAGATGTTCTGGTTAGAGAAGACAAAAAAATCTTTGTTTCTGACGATAAAGCCGGTGTGGTCTATTTGGTAGAGTACTTTGAATGAAATAATTTCTTATGCTTAAACGTAATAATAAATGGAAGGTACTTAAGAAACGTACGGCTTTTAGTAACCCGTGGCGACGAATTGACGAATGGACAGTCTGCCGTCCCGACGGCTGTAATAGCCAATACTTTTTTTCCATTGGCCCAGAAATTGTTGTTATTTTGGCTCTCACTCCTAAACAGGACGTCGTCGTAATCTACCAGCATCATATTTATGAAGGTAAAAAAGTTGCCGCCCTGCCCGCCGGTTATGTTGAAAAAAAGTCCATCTTGTCTACAGCCAAAGCGGAGCTACGTGAAGAAACTGGCTATGTAGCAAAAAACTGGCTTAAATTAGGCCGTGTTCACCTCGGTAAATGGAATTCCAATAGCGCTCATGTTTACCTGGCTCTTGACGCTAAGTACGAAGGCCAACAAATACTTGAACCGAGCGAAGATATTACTGTAGCTCTTATCCCAATTAACAAAATATTGCCGTTACTTAACAATAAATACCATGCGGATAGCTTGACGGTGGTTGCCGCTTACATGGCACTAGAGCATCTTAAATTGTTGTAGCGAAGTAGAAGACTGTAAGTTGACAGCTAAAAAAATTAGAGTCAAAATATATCTATTAGACCATCTTAAATTATGGTCTTTTGTAACTAAAATTTGATTACTATGGACAAAACAAATGATTGCAACCAGACTAGGCGGAATAATTTAAAAATATTAGGGGTTCTAATCTTAGTTTTGGCTTTGGTCCTTGGCCTTCAAGCTTATAACTCTAGAGGACAAGGAGAGGATGGTCGGGGCTCTCTAGCCTTCGCGCCCTTAGAAAAATTAAAAAATAGTTTAGGAATTGGTTCTAACCAAGGCGAGACTTTTACTGACCAAAACGGCACAACCGTCCGTGTGGTAAACGAAGACTCGCAAGTCATAAATGTGGTGGAAAAAGCTTCGCCAGCGGTTGTTAGTATTGTCGCTTCTGCCGAAGTGCCACGGCTGGAACAGTGTTACCAAAATAGTCCTTTGTTTGACAATCTACCGCCCGGATTTGAAGGTTTTTTTGACATGCCGTCGCTCTGTGAGCGCGGTACGGAATTAAAGCAGGTCGGCGCAGGGACCGGTTTTGTCGTTTCAGCCGATGGATATATTATGACTAACAAACACGTTGTAGAAGACCCTAGCGCGGAATATACCGTGATTTTGAATGACAAAGATAACCAAGGGAAAAAAGTTAATGCTAAAGTTTTAGCTCGCGATCCAAACAACGACATCGCTGTGTTGAAAATTGATATGAACAACTTACCTTATCTTGCTTTTGGTGATTCCGAAAAAATAAAAGTAGGGCAAACCGCGATCGCGATCGGCTATTCGCTTGGTGAGTTTGCTAATACTGTCAGTAAAGGGGTTGTTTCTGGTCTTTCACGATCCATTATCGCTGGCGGATCGGCCTCGGGTCCCGAAAGGCTACGTGGTCTCATCCAAACTGACGCCGCAATTAACCCTGGTAATTCTGGTGGGCCACTTCTTGACATTGCCGGCAATGTGATTGGTATGAATGTGGCCATGGCCAACGCCCAGAGTATTGGTTTTACCATTCCAGCCAATGAAGTTCGGGCGGCGTATGATGAGGTAAAACAAAGCGGTAAAATTACCGCAGATGAAATACCATTTATTGGCGTTCGTTATGTACCCATAAACCGAGCGATTAAAAACGATAATAACTTGCCTTATGATTACGGCATGTTTGTCTCCCGGGGACAAAGGCAAACTGATGTCGCTGTTATGCCTGGTTCACCAGCCGAAACTGCCGGCCTAGCGGAGAACGACATTATCCTTGAAGCTGACGGTAAACAACTAAATGAAGGTTATACCTTAGCGGACGTAATTGCCAACCATAAGCCGGGTGATGAAATAGAACTAAAAATTTATCACAAGGGGGAAGAGAAAAAAATTAAGTTAAAACTTGGTATCAAGGAATAACCAAAACAAAACGCTTAAAAAGACAGGGTCGCAGTTGCAGTCCTGTCTTTTTTGCGGTAAAATGATCACACTGTTTAAGATTTAGTTTTAACAGATGGAACCTACAGAAAACAAAAAACCCATCTCCCGCAATGTCGTCATCATGGGCCTTGTTAGTCTCTTTAACGACATTGCTTCAGAAATGATCTACCCGATCGTTCCTTTGTTTTTAAACGTTGTTTTAGGCGCTCCTGCCACAATTATTGGCGTCATTGAAGGTATCGCCGAATCAATGGCCAGCATCCTAAAGGTTATCTCTGGTTGGTTTTCGGATAAGATTCGCCGGCGTAAACTTTTTGTTACTGCGGGATACTCCCTGTCTACCATTTCCAAACTTTTAATCGGTCTAGCTCAGACCTGGGGTTTTGTATTGTTTGCCCGCGTTATTGACCGGATTGGAAAGGGGACACGCACCTCTGCTCGTGACGCGCTCATCTTAGAAAGTGTTGACCCGGCTTACCGAGGGCGAGCTTTTGGTTTGCATCGTTCGATGGATAGTCTAGGAGCGGTATTCGGGCCACTACTGGCGCTATTACTTATCCATCTCTATTCTAGTAATTACCGGATGATCTTTTACATTGCCTTTATTCCTTCACTCGTCGGCGTCATTTTACTCGTCTTGTTTGTTAAAGAAAAAAGAAAGAGCGCGGAAGAACTGGGTATCGCTAAACCAAAAGATGAAAAACCATTTCGTTTTAATTGGAAAGAAATGGACCCACGCTTTAAAATGTTTTTATTAGTGTCCATGCTTTTCGCCCTTGGCAATAGCTCAGATGCTTTCCTTATCTTACGGGCTAAAGATTTGGGGTTAGCCGTCACCTTAACTGTTATGGCCTATGTTACATTTAACATTACTTACTTCCTCTTTTCTTATCCAGCTGGATGGTTAAGCGACAAGATTGGGGCGCGTAAAGTAATGATGATTGGTTTCTGGTTGTTTGCCCTCGTCTATTTATTCTTTGGTCTCACCGGATCAAGTTTCTGGGTTTGGTTTCTTTTCCCAATTTACGGCATCTACATGGCTCTAACCGATGGTATTAGCAAAGCCTACATTTCCGAACTAGTGCCAAAAGAAAAATCTGCTACCGCCATTGGGGCGTACCTCACAGCTACGGGTTTAATTATGTTTGTCGCTTCCACTTTGGCGGGTTTTCTTTGGAAATACGTTAGTCCGTCGGCGCCGTTTTACCTTGGCGCGGCTACAGCTACAATCGCTGCCATTCTTTTCATGACTCTTTTACGTAATAAAAAATATGCGTTATAAACCGTTTTATCTTTTAGCTTTAATTCTGGTTTCACCAATTTTTTATTTCTGGTCCAAAAGTTCTTGGGATCTTTTAGGAGTAGATACCGAAAGCACGCTTATTGCCCTTGGCCGTTTAGCTGGTTTACTTGGTGTTTATCTTGTCTTGTGGCAGTTGCTTTTAATTGGCCGGGTCAAATGGATTGAAAAGTATATTGGCTTAGATAAACTAGCCAATCTACATCATTACAATGGTTTCTTTGGGTTATTGTTTGTGGTATTACACGGGTTAATGATTCTCTTCGCCTATGCCAGCCTAAGCAATTGGTCTATTTGGTTACAGTTAAAACAATTTATTTTCGTTTTTGAAGACACCCTAAGCGCGATCGTTGCTTTAACTTTACTAATAGGCATTGTGTTATTGTCAATCGCGATTGTTAGAAAAAGAATGAAATATGAATGGTGGTATCTTACTCATTTATTTACCTATTTCGCGATTCTCATTGCCTTCGGTCATCAAATTGAATTAGGGTCAAGCTTGCAAAATCCTGCCTTTCAAGGTTATTGGTATTTCTGGTATGCCTTTGTTTTTGGAAATTTAATTGGTTACCGTTTTATCCGACCCGCTTTTTTATTTTGGAAACACGATTTTACCGTTGAAAAAGTGGTTCAAGAAACCCCCTCGACTGTTTCTGTTTACATTACCGGTAAGAGAATGGGGGAATACAATTTTGAAGCTGGCCAGTTTGCTTTTTACCGTTTTTTCCAACCAGGTTTTTGGTTGGAAAAACATCCCTTTTCTTACTCGGCCGCCCCAAACGGAAAATATATTCGGATTACGGTAAAAAATCTGGGAGATTTTTCCACTCGCCTCAGCGGTCTTAAAGTTGGGACCAAAGTAACTATTGAAGGCCCACATGGTGTCTTTACGGCTAACTTTGCGCAAAGTGGCAAATTCCTGCTAACCGCCGGTGGTGTTGGTATTACTCCACTTCGTTCGTTAATTGATGTCTTGGTTAAAAAACAACAAGATATAATACTGCTTTATGGCAACCGTACTGAGAACGAAATTATTTTTAAAGACGAATTAGAAGAATTAAAAATTAAATTTCCTAATTTAAAAGTTGTCCATGTCTTAAGCGGAGAAGAAAACTTTTCCGGAGAGAAGGGGAATATTGATCGAGAAAAGATCGCCCGTCTAGTGCCGGATTTAAAAGAGCGCGATGTCTATCTCTGTGGTCCCGCAGCCATGACTAAAAAACTTTTAAATGAGGTCGTGTCCCTCGGCATAAACAAAAGTCAATTACATTTTGAAAAATTTAATTTATAACCTATGGGTTGGTTTGGTTCAAAACATGGTAATTCACCAAGCGGTGACTCGTTGCTACCTCGAGAGGAGGGCGAGGTAGGAAAAAATTTCTTAAACCCAGAAATCAACGAATTCTTTAGTCTGCCTCTAATTGAATTTATTAGAGAAGTTGCTAATTTAAGTACGGATGATTTAGAAAATTTAATTAATATCGAGTTGGCTCTAAGGAAGAGTTCTGGTAAAACCGCTACTCGCAAGGGTCTTTACACTGATTTTGCCGAAAAATTAGAACGGTCTAAAAAAGGCGTGATGGGGAACCGAAAAACATTGGAAGCAAGATACCAATTAAACATCGCTCAAATATCTGCTAACTTCGAAACCTTGCTACTTTATTTAAAAGAACAAATAGCTGTACTATGATTATTTACGCCATCATCCTCGGTTTAGTTGAAGGTATTACCGAGTTTTTACCAATCTCTTCTACTGGCCATCTCATTCTGACGTCTGAACTACTAAAGATTGCTTCCAGCGAATTCTGGAAAAGTTTTGAGATCGCTATTCAGCTAGGCGCCATTTTATCTGTCGTGGTTTTGTATTGGAAAAAAATCTTTGCCAGCCGTACTTTGTACTTGAAAGTTTTAATTGCCTTTATCCCTACGGCTATTATTGGTTTAGCGCTATATAAAATAGTCAAGAGTTTTCTGTTGGGGAATGTTTTGGTTGTGTTAATAGCATTGTTGGTTGGTGGTATTCTAATGATTATCTTCGAAAATTGGTATGCGAAGAAAAAAAACACGAACGAAGATGATCTTGAAAACATTTCTTACAAACAAGCTGGGCTCATCGGCCTTTTCCAAGCTTTGGCGGTCATACCGGGTGTCTCGCGCGCGGCCGCTACTGTGATCGGTGGATTACTCCTTGGATTGAATCGAAAAACCATAATAGAGTTTTCTTTTCTCTTGGCTGTGCCAACCATGGTCGCTGCCACCGGTCTAGATTTAATGAAAAGTAGTTTGGCCTTTAGCCAAGATGAATGGATCGCTCTTAGCATAGGATTTATTGTTTCTTTTCTGGTCGCTCTCCTCGCTATTAAATTCCTCCTTAAATTTATTAAAAACCACACGTTTAAAGGATTCGGCTGGTACCGGATTATTTTAGCTACAGTTTGGTTAATAGTTTTATTTATCTAATAACTTTGTATGGAACCTTGGTTAAAAACCATAAATAAATTCCTTAAAAATTGGGAAGACAAAGATTATTTTGAAGGGGCTATCGTGTGTGGTAGCGCTGTTAACGGTACGGCAACTAAAAATTCCGACATTGACCTACATATTATCCTTTCTGATAAAATCAAATGGAGAGAGCGGGGTAACACAATAGTGGACGGAATTTTAATTGAGTATTTTGCTAACCCGATTAAACAACATGAAAAATATTATTCCGTACAAGCTAAGGAGGGACGTCGTGCTAATGCCAGAATGATCGCCACTGGTAAAGTTATTTCTGATCGTAGTGGTCATGTTGCTAAAATGCAAATGAGGGCTAGAACAATCATGCAACAAAAATTTAAAGCAGTAGGCGGCATCGACCTAGAAAATTTAAAATATTTTCTTTGGGATGACTTGGATAATTTAAAAGGGCTTTATTTGGAAAAGTCTCCTAACTTTACTTTTTTCTACTATCTAGTGCTGGGAAATATAATAAAATCCTATGCTAAATTTTTAGGACTTGAATTGCCTCCTCTCTCAAAAATTTTTAGATACTTAAACGATCAGAAATTTCCTAAAAAGTATTCCATACAACCATTAAAAGACAAGCAATTCATTAAACTGGTAGACTCTTGTTTGTTAGGGTCTGGTCTTGTGACAATAGAAAAATTGGCCGCTTACGTATTAAATAAAATGGGTGGATTTATAATCAACGGCTGGAAAATACGTACAAAAGCAGAGGTCTAGTTGACTTTTGCCTTAAAATAGGCTATAATTCACGCATATGAAAACCTTACAAGGTAAAAAAATTAAGGTTATAACCAAAGACGACCTTTGATAACTGACAAAGGCCTATTTAGCGACGAAAGAAAAGTATCAACCCGTTAAGGTTATAACTAAAAAGAAAAACTAATGCCTGGCGTAATAATCGACATTGGCACTGGCGACGGAAAATTCGCTTACGAACTGGCCAAAGAGCACCCAGACAGATTTGTGATCGGTATCGATCCCAACCACCAAGCGTTAGAAGAGGTGTCTAATAAAATTTACAAGAAACCTGTTAAGGGCGGTTTACCAAACGCCCTTTTTGTTTTGGCAAATATTGAAGATTTACCCGAAGAACTGAGCGGCATTGCCAACCAAATATTCATTAATTTCCCCTGGAGTGGTCTTTTAAAAGGTCTGATTTTAGTAGAAGAAAAAACCTGGCTGAATTTAAAACGTATTTGCCAACCCGGTGCCTATATTGATTTAGTTTTTGGTTATGATGAGAATGCTGAAAAAAATAAAGTAGAAAGTTTAAATTTACCAACTCTTAGCGAAGAGTATTTACAAAATACATTAGTGTCCAAAGTCGATACTCTCGGATTTAAACTAGTCGAATTAAATAGATTGACAGAAGAGGACCTAAAGAATTATCCCAGTACTTGGGCGAAAAAACTCGCTTTTGGTAAAGATAGAAAATATTTTCATCTGCAATTTCAAGTAAGCTAATTACACAACTAAAACACTCCCCAAAAGGGAGTGTTTTACTGCATCTTAAAAGCACATTTGTTCTTCGGCTCTCTAGAAAACTTATCTAAAAGATAAATACTCTAGAGACCTGGAGCCGAAGAACGACCGACACCAGGCCTTGTTTTGGGTTGGGAGGTTGGCCTGGGCGGGCAAAGAGAAATAGGTGGGTCGCGAGGTCCTAGTGGACCTCGTAGGCGACGGGCGATCCGCTCGCAGTGTCGCGGATGAAGAGGAGGCAGATCACCGGGCCGTCTTGGGCCGGCAGACGCTTGCGGATGGTCTCCGCAGCGTCCTCCAGCTCGGCGGTGAGGTGACGTCTCTCTTCCTCG
>DATDYA010000059.1:0-10261 GCA_035289165.1 Patescibacteria group bacterium | reverse complement strand
CCACTCGCCATAAACCAATCTGCCTACCACTGGCGCAAATTGAGCCCGCAATTTCTCCATGTTTTCGCGCCTCGGTTCACTACCATGCAACGCATGTACACCACTTTTTTCCGGGTCAAAGGAACCATCTTCTGTGTAGCCCATTGTCATATATTTTGTGATTAATAAATTAAAAATTTAATTATTTTTTACTTAAAAAATCAATTAGACCGCCGATGCTTTTACCTTTTACAGTATCCCCCACATCTCTTTGGATGTTCCGAAGTGTCCTTACTAAATAACCGTGATCGGAAAAGGAAAATTCTCTTTTAAAATCTTCCATCCCTTGCGGAGAAATTTGGCCGGCACTATCAAAATATTTTTCTAACTTCTGTCTAAACAAACCCCTAACAGCCTTATCTCTTTCCCCCACCACTGAGCCTTCTTCGACTAACTGCCATAAAACACAGCTGATTTTTACCTTATCATCTCTAACGGTGAAATATACCGCCACACTTTTTATCTCACCACCAATATATAGTCGTCTTATAAGCTCCTCTGGCTTTTCTTCAGTTTTACCTGGTGGTCCAATGACTCCAATCTTTAAATCCCGGGCGATCTTCATGCGCAGAGCTTCATCGGCTTCCTCTAAACCATTAAACTTCTGCCTCTTTGTTATGGCATGCTCAAAAAACTCGTCTATAACATGTCGCACCCTGTCTTTCATTTCCCCCATATCTCGTTCTCTTTTTAGATCCACCCTTCTTTGCTCTCTTATTCTGTCTTCTTCAGTTTCGTGCCCAAAGTGTCTTCTCACCGCTTCAGCATCCGCAGTAAGAGAATGCTCTCGCCAAAATGTCAAATCCAAAAATGGAAACCCTTCTGGATGTACGCCCCATTCATTGTGGTTAAAAAGTTCCAGTCGCCACAAATCGCATACTTTACCCAAAACATTATCTTTCGAAACTATTGCTAACTGTTGTAACAAATCATTTAATTCGGTTTCTGCTCCTTTGTTGGCTTTAATAAATTTTTTAAAATTTTCACGCCTTTGAACTGAAGAATGTTTTTCAAACAAATCATGTAGCAAAGATTTCATTAAATCAGCGAGGTATGGATATTTATCTTTATTTTCAACGAAAAATGGCCCGGTGTTTTTTTGTAACTCGGCTAGCTTCTTCTTTCTTAGTTCTATACTACCAACTGACATTCCTTTCTCTCCTGGCGTGCTATTCATAGAATCATCTAACAAATTTTAGATTTTCTCTAAGTTATTTTAACTTTAAAAATATTAAAATCACTAGTTTAAACTCTTATAAATATATCACATCGCAACTGAAAAAACAAATATTTGTTTGATTAAAAGATTCCATAAATTAACTACTGATACCTAAATTTCCGTTACAACAGCGACCCTCAGACCAATGGGGGGTGTTGACAAAAATATAAAGCTATGATAATATTGTCTGTTTCCCAAAAACGGACTCTTACCTTGTGGGGCGCGAGTGCGCCTGACCAGGAAGAGTGGATCGGAGAGAGAGATGAGTGCGGAGACGGAAGCGGGGACGCAGCATGTCCCGAAGTACATAACGACCATCATGGCGATGGTCGTGGGAGCCGCGATTTTCTGGGGGCTCCAGTGGGGATGGCACAAGATTCGGACCATGGACGGCCACCCCCGCGACGTCGACGAAGTCAGCCTCGGCTACTACCAGGTGGTCTGGAGCAATCCAGACTTCGCGCTTATCAAGAGCGCGGATGAGGGGGCGTTGCTCCTGAACCTCAACGGCGAGGCCGCCAAGGCCTTGCCCGCGAAGAACTCCCCGGCCTTCCTGATCGTCCGCGAGGACGACGGGAAGCGCGTCTACGAGTGGGCCTCCCCGGAGGCCCCACCCACCATCGAGCCGCCGCCCGTTGCGACGGACTCGCCTCGGTCCTAATCCAAGGACGGGAAGCGCAAACACCACTCGCCTACTGTCCTCTAGACTGTAATACACAGCCTAGAGGACAGGAGGATTCAGCGAGTGGTGTTTTGTTTTAAACAAACAAAAAATAATTATCCCCAGTGCTCTCCCCTTTTTTTCTATTTGTGCTATAATTACGATACTTATTACTACTTCAAATTTATGACTAATCATATCGCACCTGAAACAAGGCAATTCTTAGAGAGACTTCTTGAGGAGACCCACGGGAATAAAATCCCAGTAGCCCTTAAGGAAGAAATGCTCGCCGACTTAAACCCTCGGCTAGAAAACGATTTAATCACCTCTCTTATACACGCCCTACCCCACGAATACTCTGATGAATTTGATCGCCTAATGGAAACTAATCCTGAACCACAAAAAGTAAACGAGTTCTTTTTGTCGCATATACCCAATGCTAAGAAAGTCATCTCTTCTACCTTAACCGAGTTTTATAACCTTTATTTGTCAGCCAAAAAATAATTATGCCTCATTTAAAACCAAACGATGCATCTTCTTTGCGAGTACAGAAATTAGAAAAAGAATTAAGCTCCTTAAAAAGGGAATTGTTTGGTTTAAAAAAAGAAATCAACAAATATTTAGATAAAAATAAGATTACTAAACTCAAAAAAAAATTACTTAACCCTTAAATTATGCCTCCTGCAAAGCTACACCCCGAAGCTTCATCAGCAGCAACTGCCGAAGCTGGGAAAGAAGAAAGCCAAAAAAAACTTCGAGAGAAGAAAGAGGCTCTTGCGGCCCAAATTGCTAAACTTAAAGAAATAGGCAAAGAAGCCCCAGGTTTAGCTAGAGAGACAGAAGCATTGGTAGTTGAACTAGACAAAACCTCTTCCAATTCAGAGGATGGCGAACGAGATGTTTTGTTAGGCAAGGCGGCTATTTTAGAAACTAAAATAAAAAACTTCATTTTAAAAACAGAGTGGGAAACAAAAAAACAAGAAGCTAAAGAAAAGCGCGAAAATCTATTTAAAAGTTTAGAGGATGGTCTAGAATACCTAAAAAAAGAATTGAAGACTGCACCAGATAAGACCCCAGCCGAACGTACATTAAAAGAAAAGATGCGCTGGGTAATAGGGGCCATCACCGGGGCACAAAAAAATAATACCTTTGATACAAAAACTGGGCAATTTCTTGTTGGTGCGCCCGGCACAAAAAACAGCCAAAAAGAAGGCATACCAGTTAACGACCTTATAGAGGTCTTAGGTGTTTTACAACGCAAAGAAGCCTCCGGCGTACCGGTTGAATCTAAAAATGACAAAGAATTAACTGGGTTAAAACAACTAGCTGAATACCTAAGTAAATCCAGACAAAAAAGTCAAGAGATAGAGCCAATCTATAATTTTGTGCTTGGCAAAAGAGTAAGCACAGATTTTGTTATTCCAGACTTTCTTAAACCCAGACCAGACTTATTAAGTAAGTTTGAAATTGGATTAGATAAAAATTACCGTAATACTAAATCCGCCGCTCATGATTTGATTGAGTACCTGATTAAAGAAGCTAACGACAAAATAATAAATTTAGAAAAAACTTCGATCCCGAAAGAAACCGAAGCTGCTACTAAAATCAAGGCAATTATCCAAGACTTGACCGCTAACAGCAAAGGTTATTTTGAATTACACCCAGAAATGAAGGGAGACAAACAACATTGGCGCACCCAGCTTGAAGCCGGTTTAATCTCGCAAGATTACCGAAAAACTAATAGCGAAAGCAACGATTATAAATTAGCCATGGAAACAATGTCTCAAAGAAGAGAGCTTGTTTTGCCCACCGATGACGTACCAGAACCAACTTATTTACCCATTCCAGAAATACCAGTCATAGAAAAACCTGTAACAAAAAAACAGCAGGATGCCGAGGAAGAACCGCAGCCTGATAAACACCAAAAACAAAACCCTGACAAGAAACCAGATGACGGGCCGGATGAAAAGGATAAACCAAAACACCCAGAACAACTCCCCAAGACCAAGCCGGATATTAAAGGTTTACATATTAACATAAACGAAATTGCCAAACGCTATGCCGAACGTGTAGCTACAAAAAAACTAAACGAGTTACAAAACGCTTGGCGCACCCCTCGCGATATACCACCACCACCGCCAAATCAGAGCAAACTCGGAAAAGCATTTGGATTTTTGGGTCGTGCGGTTCGTGGGGCAGGTTATGCGATCGCTGACGCCGCTAGACATCCCGTAAAATTTATTAAAAATGTTGTCGTTAGAAATCGCTACCATGGTTATTATAGTGATTTTTACCAAGATGCCTACAACCGTATTCTTAAAGATCAAAACCTACAATCAGAAATTAGGGCCTCTTTGGGTCAACACGACCGCACAAAAGATGTCGAAATTACCATAGAACAAGAAATGACTAATCGCAAAGTTTTAGAAGATGTACTCGCGGAATATGTCCAAGATGCCGTAGATCAAGAAGAAAAGGGTGATGTTTTAGATCGTAATAGCGAAGCCGCTCAAACCTTAGCTAAAATTTATTGGGAGTTTTCAACTTCCGGAAAAATGACCGTAAAGAATAAAGACGGTGAGGATGTTGAAGTGGACATAACTGATCGAAAAAATTTCGACCTCCTTATAAATCAAAAAGTTAATCCTATTATAGAAAATAGTGGGAAAAAACATGCGAATGACGAAACAACCGAAGATAAAAATCTCTTCGCTCATAATTTTTACGAAATCGCCTTAGAGCAGCGTTCCCGCATCATGGAGGAGGTAGAAAAAGCTGTCGATCGACACGGCGAACAATCTCGTGAAATGATTCTCCAGCATGTGCGTTCTCTCATGCACCATGACTTGGCTCACAATATCCAACTCGGAAAGAAAGAACGAGATATTTACGATAGTTATCCACCCAAGCATCGTAAGTGGTACGATAAAATGACCAATTGGCTACAAGGAAAATCCGTCTTCGGAATCCCAATTGGTTCACCAGTCGAATTTGCTGTTACGGCTGCTGTAGGCACAGCTCTTATATTAAAAGCCGTAGGTACCGGTGGCCTAAGGCTACTTGGAGTAGCGGCACCGGGTATCGGTGCCTTAGCAGGAGGTACCATCAGTTATGCTCGTCGACGCACAGAATTAAAAGTAGACAAACTAAATAAAACTGTCGACAGAGCCTTGGGCATGGAGGCTGGTGGTCAAATCTCAGAAGAACTCTACAAATTTATCCAGGAAATGCAGGACTTAGACAAGGCTGTACCTTTATTAGAGTCCATACTTAGTAAAGAAAAAAATGAACTTACCGACCTAGACAAAGAGTTTGTCGCCAATCTTTGGGCGCGGCGCGGTTTAGAGAAAAAATTAAAAACAAGCCTGCTTAGTGCTCGGAAAGAAATGGCGGAAGAAACCGGTTACCGATCGTTGCGCGAACTCAAACTTTTATTAAAACAGATCGAAGCTAAACACGGTCTTAACGCTACTAGCCTTAGCACCCAGGTTGCCGCCCACGCTGAAGCGATCGTGGAACAAAAAGAACAAAAAGATAAAAAATTCAAACGATTTCACCTCAAAGAAGGTTGGAAAGCCGCTTTAGTTGGAGGCACCGTCGGTGCCGTTATTGGTGCCGCAACAGACTTTGGGGTTCACAAGTTATTCGGCACACCAGAAAGAAGTTTCATCGGCAACTTGTTTATGGATCGCACACCGAAGGGTACCACACTCCATGAATTTACTATTCCAGGAACAAAAATAAAGATGAGTGTCCCGGATGATTTCCGAATTGACCGAACCGGAAATGAACTTAAATTTACTGACGGAAGCGGTAGGGTGCTAGTTGAGCATGTTAAATTGAATCCTGACAACTCTTTACCACCAAACTCTTTAGAGCAACTTAGGGCGGCTGGCATCTCGGCCCAGGAAGTTGCGACTACCATCCCCGGTGAACAGTTGAGTGGACATTTTCACTCTTTGCCTATTGATGGGCATCCCGGATCTTCGATTAACATTCCTGAAGAGTTTGCCTTAAAATCCAACAGCGACGGCACGATCACCTTAGTCGACACACGCGACGGTAGTGAAATACCCGGTTTATTAGTAGACAACAACGGTGCCTTAAGTCAACCCTCAAAAGACCTGCTCCACGACCTGTATGGTTTTGAAATAAATGAGAATCAAATTACCAACGAACAAATATTTAGGGGCGGTCAAGCCCGGGAGGCTTTCCTCAAACAAAACCCTGGTACAGCCGACGGAGAAGGTTGGGATGGCACTCGACACCGTCTCCACCACAACAACATTTATCGCCCAACTGGTGAACGTACCTCCTTGCATAATCCAAACCTGGATTTAACCAATCAATCTTCTCCTCATCATTCCTTCATTCCCAAGGGAGAAACTGCCGAACAATTTGTCGAAGATTTTAGGGAAACTAGTGGTGAATTCTGGAAAATGGATAAATCTGGTAATCTACGAATAGATTTTACCAACCGCGTCCAAGACATGTTGGAGAACGGCCCTGTTTCAGCCGACGGGAAACTTCTAGATGACCGTTTTGGCCCTATCGCCGAATTAATTAAGCAAACCGGCGGAGATCCTAACCAGCTTTCCAAATATCTAAGTGTTGGAATTTATACTGACGCCGAAAGTTACCGGACTGGGCTAGGCATCCACCTAAAACCAAACAACGGCTTATTTCTAGACATCCCCAAAGGATCACCACTATACGAACAGCTAGTAAATCCAGCCAATGGACGACCGCGATTAACGATTGAATATTCTGTTGACATTCCAAATAAAAGTGGTGGCGGCGGCACTCACCATGTTTTGGCCACCAAACGCTATGACGGAACAATGGAATGGAAAGAACCTACCACCAACACAGAGACTTTGCTTAACAAAATCTCTACCCCAGATATTGTTGATAAAAGATTTGATCTTACCATGCCTTCAGGAGAAGATGAAATAATGCCATGGTTTATCCCACTTCCCGCTAACCGCAGAAAACTTCCGGAAGATGGAGTCTACCCCCCACTTTCAGATGAAAGTTTATCTGAAAGCGGATCAGAATCAGGCAGTTCCTTAAACGAAGGGGAGCGCAGAGAAAAAACTAAATCAAAAGAGAAAGTAGCTCCCAAGGATATCGAAAAAATACTTGATCGAGACTTCAAAAAACTATCACAAACAGAAAAGGAGCAAAGATTGGCAATACTACAAGTTCTTTATAGAAGAATGCCCGACAAAGATTTGTTCTTAATAATTCTAAACGAACTTAGCGCGTGGACCAGTCAAAATACAGATAAAAAAATTACTGTTGACGAAAAAACCAAAGGAATTATTTATGGGTTGCTCGGGAAAGCTCCTTCTGGCAAAGACGAAAAAACCGTATCCAAAATAGGAGCCTTTCTCAAAGAAAAAGGGCAACTTACAAGTGCCTCTGTAAAAGAAAAAACCAAGCTTCAAACTCTAGTAATAATAAGTTATAATATACTTCTAACTCTACGTTAATATGGAAGGAAAATCTAGCCCAAGAGGAGATTACCTCACTGCTAGCCCAACTATAACTGCTGAAAAACGTACGGGCACAACAAGAGAAAAGGGGGCTGTTGCTGACCGGCGCGAAAAAGATACGAAAAGAATACACAGACTTCTAAATGATCCTTCGCGACAAGAAGAGGGTTTGGCCTTCGCCGTTGCCAAATCGCCCCGCCTTTCTAAAGCCCGGGTCTCCCTAGATCGATCTCTTGATAATTTTCTATCACACGGAGACACTACCGTATCCGACCTAAATAAACGTGAAACAACATACATTGCTGAAGAAAATTTTGACCTCGCCATAATCGTAAAAGATGGGCGCGTTTCTCGTGAGGTGGCAATTGCGATAATCGAACTAAATAAAGATAAGTGGGGCGAACTTAATATTGTTCTCGATGCCAATCAAGCTTTAGATCTGGCTTTAGCATTTCCTGCCCGTCAGAACACGGAAAATGTAGCAACTTTTAAAAAACGTAGTGGTGAAGATTTTACAAATCTTAGAAGAATTAACGGCCTAGATAGCGGCCTAACCGCTAAGATTAAGGGCATACTGGCTGGAACATTAAAAACCCGTCGACTAGTTGAAGATGCCTGCGTTAAAAAAGAAACATGGCCTAAAAGAAAAGACGGGGACATAAGGAGATCTTTTGTAGACCAGAAAGCTCTTCTCCGCATCTGTTTGGATATAAATTCTGACGTTAGAAGAATTAAAAACAGTCCAGAAAAATATTTAGCAGAACTAAAAGAAAAAGAAAAAATACCAGAAACTATCGGAAGCCTTGAAGAATTAGTACAGATAATTGACAAACACCCGGAAATCAAAGGTGTAAGTTTTGATATGTATGACACCCTCGTGCAATACTTTACTTCAAGCAAAGAAAGACAAGCGACTAAAGAAAAAAGAGTAGTGGCGTACTTAAGCGCAAATGGAATTAAATTAACCATAGAGGAATTTAAAGCTTATTATCAAAAAATATTTAAGGAAAAACACGAAGCCCCCACAAAAGGAAATAACAGAGAGATGCGAGCCTATGATGCCTTATTAGAAATGGTACAAAGAATTTTAAAAGATAAAAAAATCCCTCAAAACAACAAAGATGCTGAACAAATTGCCAAGGGGATGGAAAAGGTTATGCTAGATGTTAGCTACGAATGCGCTACGCCTATTCCAGAAGCCATAACGGCTCTACAAGAACTCAAGGCTAGGGGGATAAAAACAGTTGTAACTTCAAATTACATCTTTGATGAGGGGCAGGTTGTAAAGCTACTAAAAAGATTCGGTTTAATGGATTATGTCGACGAAGTAGTAGTAAGCTCTACGGTAGGCGTCAAAAAATCAGGTAGTGATAAAACCGGTGCAATTTTTGCCCATACTCTTCAAAAACTTGGCCTGCCCAGCAGCTCGGTTTTACATGTAGGTGACAACAAAAGAACAGATCGCCTTGCTCCTTCGCATGTTGGTATTAAGGGGATACAGTACCACCAGCCAGAAAACTTACATCACCGACTAAGACAGCTTACTTCATCTGATCCTGATAGTTCCGAGTATAAAGACTTGAGCATAAAAATTCAAAGAGAACTTCTAGATAAAACGGCAAAAAAATACTACGACCGAAACGTAAAAACCGAAAAACCACCTGAAATGGAGAAATATGCCATGCGTCTTTACGAAATTAGCCGGGACTTCTATGGACCTGTAGTAATAAAATTTGCTCTCCATAATTTAGAAAAAATGCTCAAGGACCCTGCTAATACAATAAATATATGTATGGGCAGAGATGCTTTGGCCAATTTTCTTGTACAACGCCGATTGTTACAAACGCTACCAGAAATGTTCCCTGGCGTCAGATCAGACCATATTCATTATTTACCAATCAACCGGGCTCTCGCGAAAAAAGCTCCCAGAGAACAACTAAGAAAATTTTTAGAACCAACCGGCTTCTTTAAACCAGGAGCAAAGGTAAATCTAATTGATAACGGAATTAAAGGAACAATACAAGATTGTCTCACGGGACACTTCCCCGAAGTCGATTGCGTAGGAGAGTATTTACTATCCCGCCAATACGACGACGATCCTAATCGAAGTAAAAAACATGGCTTCATTGTTGAAATAGACAGCGAGAAAATTCAACACAAAAGAAGAGACCGGGGTTTTAGAGGAGACCTGTCTCCCAGCCAATTAAAAGAATTGGCGAGCAGAGACTTTGTCCACGATCACGAAGATTTATGGAATGGAATATTTGAATCACCTAGTGAACAACTAAAAGAAAAAGATGACGGCACTGTTAAACCAGAAACATATAGGGAAAGGCTATCTTTTCATCTTTATGACCGCAATGTTCTACCTGGTTTAGAAACTGATGAAGACTACCTCTTATTTAAAAGAATGGCGCTAATAGGAGTGCTCGACGCTATAAAATTATACAGACGTGAAGCAAGCCTGGGAATTACAACAGACAAACCTAATACTATTTTAAAGCTTTGGGAATGGTATAAAAATAAGGAAAAGCATCCTCTGGATAGAGACCTGGACCGATCCCTTGTAAGACCGGTCCCCGCAAAATAATATACATATGACACCAAATAATTTTAACCTTCCAATAGATAACCTTGAGGCACTCTCCGATGAAGAGTTGATTGAAATTTTTATTTCAAACTAAAATCAGAATTAAATAAATCGGTTAAATAGAAAATATTAGGACCTAGAATCACCCTTCCCCTTAAATATTTCCACAATCATTCGGTACCGTCTTTTAGGACTTAATCCCCGGTGGACATTCAGTAAACCTTTCAGCCGGTTAAAGTAGCCATCTAAAGAAT
>DATDYA010000058.1:0-13825 GCA_035289165.1 Patescibacteria group bacterium | reverse complement strand
TTCGGTCCAACGACGCCTCGCTTAATTCCTAGGAAGGACCTGGGAGTGAGAGAGGGTAGGAGAAGATACGATGTCTACCCCACAGAAGGTGAACGACGCTTTCGCGCCTTTCATCGCGAGCCTGATCGCCGCCGCCGTCCTCTTCTTCCTCATCCCGACTCTCATCGTCGAGCCGCCGGACAACAGGCAGCTTCATCTCGTAGGGTGGATGGCCGCTACGGGCCTCTTCTGCACCTTCCTGTACGCCGCCGCTCTCTTCGCGGCCATGATGGCGGTCGAGAAGATGAGCAAGAAGAAAGAGGCCCAAACGCCGGCCAAGAAACCGGCTACGGAGGCATGATGAACGGCCTGCGAAGGCCGTGGACGTCAACGGTGGCGCCGTCTTCGGACGTGCGCCACCGACCACGTCTTATGTCTACTAAAAGAAGTGGCCAGAAGAAGTGGGTCATATTTGTCTCGAATTATCTTCACTATATCTAATTGGGTTCTAACGTGGTCTAGCCACGCCGACAATTCGGCAAAAGAGCAGTTTTTGGAGACCTCTGCCATATCTTGGTAGGGGTCTTTTAGTTAAAAGCTAGCCAAATTGTTATCATAATTTTTATGCTCAACAAAAAGGTCAAAAAAACTCTTTTGAGTATTTTGTATTTTATATAAATAATTACTGATATCTATGCACATATATCAATATTTGCATAGATATCAGTAATATGTTACAATAAATGCATACATATCGTATTCTTTATAATTGTATGAAAGATAAAGGTAAACTAGGCATAGGCCAAGCAGCTGAATTTCTTGATGTTTCTATCGATACTCTTCGCCGATGGGATAAGAAAGGCAAACTTAAAGCTCAAAAAACTGAAGGAGGACACAGATATTACAGCCAATTTGATTTAAAACTATTTAAAGAAGATGTCGTTGTTATAGGCGATGATTGGATTTTGAGTTCTCCAAAAGAGCCAGATAAAAAATTTTATTGTCAAACAATTGCAGATTTCAAAGGAAGATTATCTAAGCTGGAACACGATGTGGCGAAATTGGAGCGCATTAAAAATATTTTTCCTCTAATAACAGCTATAACTGGTGAGATCGGCAATAATTCTTTCGACCATAACTTGGGCAATTGGCTAGATATTCCCGGACTATTTTTTGCTTACGATCTAAGTAAAGGCGTGATTGTTTTAGCTGATAGGGGCCAAGGAGTTTTAAGAACTTTAAGAAAAGTAAGACCGGAATTAAAAAATGATAAAGAAGCTTTGAAAGTTGCTTTTACTGAAATTATATCCAGCAGAGCTCCGGAGGCTAGGGGTAATGGTTTAAAATTTGTTCGTGCAATTATAAAAGACAACCCATTCGAATTAAACTTTTATAGTGGCGCTGCGGAACTCTACATCAAGGAAGGTGACAGCGTATTAAATGTCAGAGATATAGATGTATATTTTAATGGCTGTTTGGTTGTGTTTAAATTTTAAGAGTATAAAAAAGTATGATTATTAAAATAAATAAATTCGGGACTACTCTAACATCTAGACAAGACGGCAAAGAAGCCTTTAGCGCTTTTAGATCTACCTTAGATGCCATACCTAAAAACGAAGAAATTGAAATAGACTTTGACGGAGTAGTAACCTTTACCCCGTCTTGGGCAGACGAATTTTTAACTCCCATTTCAACTGAATTTGTCGGCAGAGTTAAATTAAAAAACATAGACAACCCTTCAGTAAAGGCTACTCTTGAATTATTAAGGAGCATCAAATAACTTAGATTGTGAGTCAAACAGATTCTAAATTTATCCCGCAATCTCGACAAAAGATCTGATAATATTCAGATCTTTTTTATTGCCAAATAACCCCCAATCTGGTATATTCTAATCAGGAAAACAATAAAATTATTTATCTAATATATTTTCATAACCCTATGAAAAAAAGTATATTTTATTCAATCACAATAGCTGGTCTAATCATTATGTCGGGAGCAGGATGTAACCAACCAAATGTTACGTCGCCCCAAACCAGTAATACTCCTCCGGAGGAAACCAACTCCACCACAAACACTGATGCCGCAGTTCCTGCTCCTACCACCACCGTAACACCTACGGGGTCTCTGACGCCAGTGGCCGGGCAAAATAACCCAGAGGCGGCAGTCATTACTCCTGTTCCAACCCCCAAACCAACCCCCAAACCCACTCCTAAGCCAGCCCCCAAATATGATGCGAATGGTTTCCCGCTGAATCCATATAACATGCAAAAATTCTATCATCCGACCATTGGCGAAACATATTATTATGTCGATGGACAATGGACATTGTCCGACTATGTTAATCCCTATGGGAACGAATAAGGTAATTATTCATTTACTTCAAATATGAAAAAATTATTTTTTCTTCTTTCTGCCATAATCTTCGTCGGAGGTGGCTGTTCGCAGGCTACAACAAACCAAAACACCCCACCCTCTAACTCCGCAAACCAAAATACCGTTGAACAAACGGAAAACTATGTTACTCTACCAATAGAGGAAAACAAAACTCCTAATAATACAGTAACCAAAGGTCCTATGCTTTTAACTAGTCCTAATTTTGCTGCTGGTGGCACTATCCCAGCAAAGCATACTTGTGACGGCCAAGATGTAAACCCGGTTTTAAACATTTCCGATGTCCCAGAGAACACCAAGAGTCTAGCGCTCGTTCTGGAAGATCCGGATGCTCCAGGTGGGGTTTTCGTACACTGGGTAATCTGGAACATTGATCCAAAAACTTCCGTCATTCCGGAAAATTACAGGCTCGGCAAAACCGGCGTGAACGATTTCGATGAAACGCGTTATGGCGGCCCCTGCCCTCCTGCCAACCATCGCTATTATTTCCGTCTATATGCCCTCGACAATAATGTCGAAACCAAAGGCTTACTTAACGCCTCCCAGCTATTAACAACAATTGACGGTCACATCTTAGCCCAAGCCGAACTAATGGGTAAATACGGCCCAAGCAAATAACCTGGAAGAATCTAAATTTTCTGGCTTACATGATAAACCTCGCCAAGAAGGCTTCCCGTCATACTTTAAACAGTCTAGCTTTCCACACCAACGGCTCCTTTAGCAAGCCTGGCCTTATTTATCTGAAACTTACCGAGCGCTGCAACTTCCATTGTGAACATTGCGACATTTGGCGCTCGGGAAGCAGCCAAGATCTTTTGGTTAAGGATTGGAAAAAGATATTCCAAAATCTTAAAACCCTAGTAAAAAAACCTACGATCACTATCTCGGGCGGTGAGCCACTGCTTTATCCGGGGTTTTGGAAGCTGGTCGGTGCTTGTAAATACGAAGGAATAAACATTTCCCTTAACACCAACGGCTCATTAATAAACAACGCTCTAGCCGAACGATTAGTACAACCTCCCTTTGCTAAAGTAGAAATATCTCTTTACACGCTCCAGCCAGAGATACAAAACAAACTACGCAATACTCCCCTAGCGTTCGAAAGAGCCAGTCGGGCCCTCACGGATTTGACAGAGGCGAAAAAAAATTTCCCTAACTCCAAAACCAACTTGCTGGTGGCTTTTTTACTCACCAAAATAAATGCCGAGGAGATAGAAGAATTTATTAAACACTTTAGTAAACAGGGAATCTGGACTACGATTCAATCCCTGGATACCAATGTACAAGTTTTAAATCAAGGAGAGGCGTTCCAAGAAGAAAAAGGACTAACGACCAGCGACCTGTGGATTACCGACAAAAAACTTGTTAACGCGACCTTTAATAAATTACTGGCTCTAAAAAAAAGGCTACTTGGTATATAACCGGCTACCGCAACTGAATCTGATGCGAAGCTACTATCTTGAGGAGTGGGGAAAAATAAAAAAATTATCCTGCCGCGCCGGCCACAACAATCTAATTATTTCTAAAAACGGCGATGCCTTCTTTTGCTTTAAGGGGCCCCGCATTGGCAACCTTCTAAACAAAGACGCTAAAACAATTTGGGGTTCTCCCCAAGCCAAAAAGACACGTCAGAAAACCAAAGACTGTCGAAGGCTCTGTCGGGTCATGAATTGCAACTATTCCGGCGGACTGCTAACAAAATTTACTGAACATATTAAAAAGCCCAGGACTTAACCTGGGCTTTTTAATACTTTAAATCTCTAAACCACCATTTAGTTATTTGTCTCCACTACAACGGTGGCTTCTTTAAATTCATATAGTGACTTTCTGTTTAGTAATCCTGAAAACAAACAGACTACCAATCCAATCATGACACTCAACACCGCCGCTAAAACAATAAGATCAACATCTTCCTTAATATTGGCGTAAACAGAAAGTGGCATGCCTACTACTAACGAGCTTGTCACCGCCCAGAAGGCTCCTCTGGCTGTTAAGCGCTTCCAAAAAATACTAAGCACGGTTGGAAAAAAACCGGCTGAAGCTAGAGCCCCATAAATCAAGAATACCCAAAGTAACTTCGGCTGTAGAAGCGCGATCCCTGTTCCAAGTACAGCCATCACAACCATCATATTCCGAGACACGAACAACAACCTTGCTTCGTCAGCTTTCTTATTAAAATATTTCTTATAAATATCCATTGTACCTAACGAACTAATAGCACAATAGGCTGAATCTAGGGTAGAAGACAGGCCGGCAAAGGCCATGAGAACAAACAATATCAAGGCAGATTTCGGTAAAAAAGCCGCTATGGTCAAAGGAGCGACCATTTGTGGGTCTACTATCGAAATTACTGAACTAAAGGCTGGGTTGGCCGCAACAAAACCTAATAAACTTAAAGTTACCGGGACTAACCCGAATATCAATCCACCAAAAACAAACGTTTTAACTATATGATGACGTTTAACCGCGAAACCACGCTGAAAAAACATTTGATCACCAATCGGTCCGGAAATCAAACTCATGGTCATGGCAATTCCAAAAGAATAGGCGACTCCTGGATGAAACACATCGGCGAATTCTCCGGTCACCCCACCCAAACCACCGGTAATGGCCGTAAGACCTCCGGCGTTAATAATTACCCAGGGCACCAATATAAAACCAAAAACCACAACTAATAACATCTGGACAACATCGGTAAGTATGGAAGCCTCTAGTCCACTCATCAAAGAATAAACCAGAGCCACTCCGGATAAAGCTAAAACCGCCACGCTAAAATTCATTCCCGTCAAAATATGCAATAACGTGCCACCAGCTAAAGCATTAATAATAATTGCTCCCAACTGATAACCGAAGAAAACAACCAAAAAAGCCAAATGGGTCTTTTTATCATTATCATACCTTTTAATAATGAACTCTGGTAAAGTATATCCCTCGGGCATCAGTCGACGCAAACGAATCGCTACGGGTGCAAACACAAAAAAACATAAAATGTTAGGCACAATAAACCAAAAAGCCCCAGCGATTCCCTTAGTATAAGCCTGTAACGAGGCGATGAAAATCGCCGGCGCCCAAACCCAGCTTACAGCGATACTTAAAGCCCCTCTAAGCCAAGACACTTGACGATCGGCCACCAAAAAATTTTCATTGGTCTGAATTTTACGTTTAGTCAAAAAATAAACCAAAGAAATCATCGCCGCCCCGTAAAGGGCTAAAATTACCCAACCTTCTTTCTGTGTAATTAAATCCATAAAATTAATTTAAGCTTACGTTAGATTTATTTTTATAAATTTTTTGATAAATTATTTTTTCTTGGCGCTCTAGTTGTTTTTTAACCTTTCGTTCCCCGCCCGCCTTCTTTCGTTCTATCTTAATTTTGTCCAATTCCTCATATAAACGATAGACTGTGCCTTTGGTCATATGTTTACTATATTTGCTTATTCAAGCATTCTAGAGTATAATTATTGAGTGGCCAATAACACCACGTGGTGTGGAAGACCACCATTTTAATATTTTTTGCCTTAACACAGATAAAATTATTACCCACTTTGTCTAAGTTATATGAACATTGAAGCCCTAACTGACATTGGACTCTCCCTCAATGAAGCCAAGATATACGAGACTTTGCTGATTTTGGGGGAAGCCACCGTTAACGAAATCTCCACTCATAGCAAAATCCATCGTCGCAATATTTATGACACAATAAACCGCCTCACAGAAAAGGGCTTAGTATTCCAAGTAATCGGCCACGGCGATAGTATTTACAAACCAGTTGAACCTAATAAATTAATGGAGCTGGTTCAAGAACGCCAAAAAAAACTAGAAAAAGTCTTACCGGATTTAATATCTGAATATAACAATAAGCCCCAGCTAGAAGCGGTATATTTTTACAAAGGAATCGAGGGATTCAAAAATTACTTACGCGACCTCTTGATAAGCAAAGAAGATGCCTATTTTATCGGCGCCAAAGGAGCCTGGTTTGACCCCCAACTGAAAACATTTTTAGAAAACTTTCTAACCCAAGCCAAAAAAGAAGGTATCACCTACAAACACCTTTTTGATCATGAGGTAAAAGAAAAACTGCCCGAAGTTTTAAAGTCGGTTGGTAAGCCCTACAAATTTTTACCTAAAGATTACTCCACGCCGTCAATGATTGATATCTTTGGCGATCGCGTAGTGTCTTTTACCGGAGCAGGACTCGGAAAAATTAGTGAAGATATTTCAATTTTTGTGATCATTTCTCGCCCGATGGCCACTAGCTATAAGACTTGGTTCCAGTTCATGTGGGATTCTTGTCCAACCGAAAAATAAAAAACTGCTTATCTTTTTACTACCAATAAAGCACCCAGGCTCCAAAATAAAAATGCTAAATCATTTTTAAAATACGGCACATCGACTAACCCGTGCACGAGTAGTACCACTAAAGATACTAAGATTGTAGTGCCCCAGATTAAATTCTCCTTTCTTAATCGATAAGCCAAATAAAAACCCCAGCTTATAATACCCACCATTGCCACCATCCCTAGAAACCCAATTTCCGTCCAAAAATTCAAAAATATGTTATGAGGGTAAATAATCCGCTCCATTTCCTTGGCTTCAAAAATTGGTTTTTGGATATCAGCATGGAAACGCCGGATACCTGTCCCAAACACAAAATTAATTGGGTTGCGAGTTAAATATTCTCCCGTCACTTCCCACAATCGGAGACGATTTTGACTGCCCTTGTCTTTAAAAAGTATCGCTTCCCGAAGCGGTACAAATAAGCCGCCGACTAAAAGACCTAAAACAGCTAAAACAATAGCTGTTTTTTTATAACCCAAGCTTATTACCGCCACCCATGCCCCCACCATCAAAGCGATCCAACCACCCTGAGAAAAGGAAAGAAAAATTGTTAATAAATTTAATCCAAGTAAAATTAGAAATAGGATAAATAAACTTTTCTTCCCCTTATCCCAGCACTCTTTTAATTTAAAAACAACCAACGGTATTATTGGGGCTAAATATAACCCCACCGCATTCGGCGAAGTGTAAAAAGAAGTTACCCGTCCATTTAAAACATCGTTCCAAAGGCTGGGTGGGTAAAAGGCAGGCAAGAATTTCTGCAAAACCCCGACCACGGCGATGCTGATAGTAGAAAAAATTAAGGCTGTACTTATTAATTCTCCATCTATCTCTCCCTTCTTTTTATCATTCCCCCGTCTCGCTACTAGTAACAATAAAAATATAACCGGTTCGAAAAAATAAGCTCGCCATTGGCCAAGCGCTAAATAAGCGCCACGAGTAAATACCGCATGATGAGCTCCGGCGTTCACAACCCCCACAGCCGATGATACCAATAAAAGTATTAAAAGGATTAAAAATACCCGGTGTTTAATAAAAAATTCTTTCAACCTAAACCGATCGGCTTTGCCATATTTTACCACCCAAACCAAAGTAACTGCGAACCATGCTAACTCCAAAACTGTTGTCGGCAATCCGACAATTTGCAACCGTATTAAATAAGTTGGTAGTAAAACAATAAAAAAAATAATGGCATAACGAAAGTTTTGCCAAGCCAAAAGTGTAAAACAGATAAAAAATATTATTGCCGCCGCTGTAAACATAAACTTCCAAAATTATTGCCTCACCATTTAAATTTTCCGCTCTCTAGTAACTCATTAAAACGAATAATGTGGTAGGCGATAAACTCGTTTTCAATTGTCCCGTTCAAGGCCATTTTTACCGCCTTCTCAAGCGGCATTGGGACAACTTTAATCGGGAACTCCTCATCTCCCTTTAAAGGGGCAGAAAACAAATCCTTGGCGGCAAATAAGTGGATGTTCCAAATAATGATACTACTGCCCGATGAGCGAGAATACAACTTTTTTATTTTCTTAGCGTCATAACCAGTTTCTTCCCTAAGTTCGCGATGGGCCGCTTTTACCGGGGCTTCGCCCTTTTTCACACTCCCGGCTGGCAAAAACCAAACACTTTTACGGTGGTCATGACGATATTCCTTAATCATGAGCAGTTGACCTTTTGCATCAAAAGGTAAAATCGTTATTGAATCTGGACGCTCACAATATTCAAAGGTCTTTTTTTCTCCATTGGAGAAACTCACCGAGTGGCGTTTCAAAGCAATAAATTTGCCTTTGTAAACCGTTTCTAATTTCCCCATTTTCACCTTTTTTTGCATAAACTTACCTTAAAAAATAAACCTCGGTCGCTACAAACCCTAGATATACCAAGAACAACACCACGCCCTCCACCCGACCTAATTTATTGTCAGTTTTGTAGAATATTGTTAGCAAACCGAACAAGGTTAGTAGGGCCACAAATAAAATACTGTAACTTAGGCCATTATCTATTGATAAAACTTTAAAGGTTGCTAGTAAACCGATAATCAAAACATTGGCCAAAGCCGAACCAATTAAATTACTGACTGATAACTCTCCCAGGTTTCTACGCCAAGAACGTAGGGAGATAATAATCTCCGGCAAGTTAGTACCAATTGCAAAAATAATCGTACCAATAAAAAACTTAGAGACATTCAGCGAACCGAGCATGTCAATCGTGACTTGTACAATATAATGAGAGACGATAATTACAAAAATTATCCCTAAAACTATTTTGAACAAGTGTTTCAAAATATCTCTTTTCTCAACAACTTCGACCGCAAAAGAATCATATCCTCCGTTAACCTTGTACAAATACCAAACAAGGCCTACGTAACCCAAAATTAAAGCTATTCCGTCGATAAAACCAATCATTCCATCCAGGCCAAGTAACATTGGGAGAAGTAAAAATAGTAAGACTGGAAAAATATGGGAGATTTTACCATCTGTCGCTGTCTTACGATTTAAAACTAAACTTAAACTTAAAACTAGGCCAAAAATTACCATAATGCCCCCCAATAGATTGCCAACACTAATTTCCTCAATATCTTTAACAATAGTGTTAATACCCAAAGCAGTTTCCGGAGACGAAGTAAACAAACCTAAAAGTAAGCCTAAAAAAAAGACTTTGATTCCCAATTTCTCGCCGGTCTTACGCAAATTGACGACAACCAAATCTGCTGACCAGCCCAGGAGTAAAAAAAGTACTGCAAGAAATAAAAAACTTAAGATCATACTAACCCCTCATGATTAAATAACTGGTATAAACAACATACAAAAAAACAAACATGGCTCCCTGCCAACGATTAATTTTGTGACGAGTATGAATGAACATGAAAACAAACAGGAGGACTACCGCCAACAGGGCCACCAGAGCATCAACATTGGCCGCAGGGTTAAACGGCAGTTGCATTACCGTACCCGTCAGACCAAGGATCCAAAAAACATTAAAAATGTTTGAGCCGATAATATTTCCAACTGCGATATCGTTCTTATGCCGGTAAGCCGCCACCGCTGAAGTAGCCAACTCTGGCAAAGATGTGCCGACTGCTACTACTGTAAGACCAATTAATGCCTCTGACAGACCAGCCACGCGGGCGACGATAACGGCATTATCTACTAAGAGTTTCCCTCCATAAAACAAAGCCGCCAAACCAATCGCTGTAAAAATCAAAGAAATTGACCAAGTATAAATTTTTACATCTTCTCCCTCACCCTCGGTTTTAGCTGACCCGAATATGTAATACATAAATATCGCAAACATGGCCAGTAGTACCAGACCATCAGTCCGAGTAATCGCGTTGAAACTTACCCCATCCAAAAAAACATCGTTACCCATCACAAAAACTAAAACCATAGCCAGCACCGCAAATGGTATCTCCTTCCAAACCGTATTACTTTTAACCGTCAACGGGTAAATGATGGCTGAAATACCTAAAATAAGTAGAATGTTGGCAATATTACTACCCACAATATTCCCAATCGCAATATCGGCCGTACCTTTAAAAGCTGCGATCATATTCACCACCAATTCGGGCATGGACGTCCCAAAGGCCACTACTGTTAAACCAATTGTTAACTCGGAAATACCAGCGCGCTTTGCAATTGACGAGGCGCCACGCACCAAAAATTCTGCTCCCCCGATTAAAATCACCAAACCAATTATGATTAAAATAATAGGTAAAAACATATTTTATCTTTCTAAAGTTATAGTTTCGTTATATTCTTTTTTATAGCGTCCTCTAAATTCTTCCTCGGTAAATAAATGCGTCTGGGTACCAATCGCCTCAATCGCGTAACAAGCGGCTAAGCTTCCCATCTGTGCGCAAGTCTTCCAAGGATAGCCAAGCTCAAATCCCACAAAAAAACCAGCACGGTAAGCGTCACCCGCACCTGCTGGATCGTCGTAGGACAGGGGTGGACAAGCCTCTGCCGCTATTTCTTCGCCTTCGGCGGTTAAGATAAACGACCCCTTGGCTCCGCGGGTAATAACAACCACCTTAGTGTTTTTTAACATCTCCTCGGTATCCCAACCGACTTTTTCTTCTAGCCTTTTAATCTCATAGTCGTTACCAATCACAAAGTACGCTTGACTAATCATTTTTTTAAGCTCAATCTCAGTAAAATTCTCCAGCTGCTGACTTGGATCAAACACGGCCTTCACCCCCAACTCCGCACTTTCTTTTAGGTGGCGGATCATCGTTTCTTTATCGGTGGAAGACACAACTACTAAATTTGGTTTGCTTTCTAAATTATGCAAAGAAAACTCACGAGTTAATGTTAATGGGCCGACATGCAGTGCTGTTAACTCGTTATTATCCGCGTCCGTTAAAATATAGGCTGTCGCTGTTCCTCCCTCTTTGTCTACCAACACATTCTTTGTTTCAATACCCTGACTTCCTAAAAATTTTAGATATTCATTTCCATCATTACCCAAGGCCGAAACTAATACCGGATCGGCACCAAGAAGTTTTAGAGTATAAGCGATATTACCAGCTGTGCCACCACGGCTTTTAGTGACTTTCTCGACATTAAAATTTAAGTCTAAGACATGTTCCCCTTCTAGTTTCAAATGATTCCGGAAACTATCCGGAAAATTTAAAATGTAGTCGTAAGTTAACGATCCGGAAATTAAGATAGCCATAACTTTGAGTTAAAAGTTATGGCTATAATATAACAAAAAATAATGCTTCTGTCTATTCAGACAACATCTGATATTTTTGGAAAAATCTCCTCGCTTTTTGTTCATTTTCAACCAACGTCGTTTTTCTAGACATCAAACAATAATCAAACCCCACCACTTTTGATCCAGAAAGATCAGCGACAGAATCCCCCAAAACCACAACTAAAGAATCTGGAAAAAGCCTTTTTATTTTAACATACGGCCCACCGTCCTTTTTGCTCCCCGTATAGTCCTCTCGACAAAATAATAACTCTGGCCTAAACACGTCTTTTATCCCCAATCTTTTTAGTACCCACTCCGTTTCTATCTTCACACCGCCAGTCACCAATCCTAACGAACAACTCGCCTCGAACTTAAATTTCCTTACATCTAACAAAAGTTTGGGAGATGGTAATAAACTGTTTTCCTTTAAAATTCCAAAACATCTTTGGTATTCTTTAACAAAATTTTTATCGTTAAAACCAAAATTCAGATTTCCAGTATAAATAACATTCTTCTCTTCAAGAATCTTTTTTAAAACCAGTCTTTCGATAGGCTGGACGTCAGCAATAGTGCCGTCTAAATCAAATAAAATAATTTTTTTCATAGATTTGCTTAGGTGATCTTGGGGATCGCCTAAGCGACGCCCCAAGATCGTTTACCCTCCAAACAACAGCGGGCCATGCTCGCTATTGTCATTGATGAACCGCGCCTTATGATGGGCGTGTTGGATGTAACCCACAACCGGCTCGATGCCCGCGCACATTATGACCGCCTGAATCGGACGATCGTCAATGTGCAGAGTAGATACGACTTCCTGAGCGATCAGTTCGCCCCGCTGGTACGCCTTCCTCGTACCTTTACCGGAAACGAGTTCCGCCCTAAAGACCGGCTTTGCCCTCTCATTCTCCCACTTCCGACGGACTTTTAATACAACGTCCGTCGGAAGATTTTCCCAGGGTGTTTCCTCAACCGAATAACACTTGGGAACCAGAACTCTATTAGGCGACCATTCTCGGGCCACCCGAGCAAGCCAAATCTTATCGTCCAGGAGGGCACCACACTTCGGGACCACCTGCAAGAACCCCTCCCTCCGGAATCTCCCATACCAATAGACTGGCTGTTGCAAACCCAGAGCTTCCCCCCAAAATACTACATCATGCTTCTCACCAGCCAGTAACTCAAGTTCCTGACAGGCGAGTTCAAGCTCGGGGAGATAGACGTTGTCAGTCAACGTCCAAAACTTCGGGAAAACTCCTGTTGGCAGGGCCACACGCCAACCCGCGGCCCGCGCCAAGTTCAAGGCCACCCCCCAACCATCCACAAAGTGTGAATTCACTTCGATGATGTTGAGGTGGCGCATCTCAGGATCAATATAAGCATCAATCCTAAAAAAAGTGCCGTCTTCCGTTACTCCAGCCTCTTTGAGGAGCCGTGACAGAAGAATCCGGAGCTCATTTCGAATTTGATCAGAAAGAAAGAGCGCCAGCTCGGTCACAAAGTAACTTGCCCCCTTATAGATCTCTTTCGGGAGCAACCCTCTTTCAATAGCCGCTCTTCGCAACTTCATCTTTCCCTCCATTGCGCGCTTGGCATCCACCCCAGATGCCTTGGGTGACTAGGGAGAATCGAACTCCCAAGGCGAGAACCACACTCTCGCGTGATAACCTTTTCACTATAGTCACCATAAAAAACAAAAATCGCCCTAGTTGGCGATGGCCTCAAACAACAAACTGGCTCGTTCGTTATTCGAGGCTATTGTTATGATGGATTGTTATAACGTAGTTTTCCATAGTATTAATGTATTAATACACTAATACAAATTGATTAACTTGTCAAGGCATACCTGTGGATAAAAAAATCGCCCTTCAGGGACGATATTTTTTATTAGTTTTTTTTAAATTTCGTAGTGCTATCCTATACCCCCCTTCGCCGTTCTCAAGCCAGTGAGCAATGCGAGTAATAGTGGCCGTACTGACACCGGTCTTTTGAGCAATCTCCCGATAAGGCCGGGCCTTATCCAATAACGCCACAACTTCCCAGCGCGAAGACAAAGTTTCCAGCTCTTCCAACGTACAAAGATCACGCAAAAAAACCAGTATTTCCTCCTCTTTTTTAATCCCTGCTAACACCCGACTTAGCCTTTTTAATTTAGGTGTTTTCCAGTCAGTCATAGGCCTTTATTTTAACGAATTAACCTACAAAAGACGATTTAAAGTGCCCATCTTTTGTTTAACCTGGTTACTTTTTAAAATCACTACTACTCAACGGACCACTCAGGATAGAGCACCTGCCGATAACACTAAAATTGCCGTTGTGGTAAACAACCCGCGCTTCTCTATAACGATTTTACAACACACCACCGCCAGCCACAATCGCTAGCCCTCCGGCCAAAATTAAAAGAACACTGCTGCCGTGATTT
>DATDYA010000057.1:0-7839 GCA_035289165.1 Patescibacteria group bacterium | reverse complement strand
TATAAACGTTGTCACGGCAATGTTTAAAATAGCTCTAGTGAGCCCGTGTATTTTTTGAACTTTATAAAGTTTAGTTATATTTGACAAACTTTATAAAGTTTGATAAAATGGGTGTGCACGTAATTAGCAGAATAATATGACAACGCGACAAAAACTAGAGATAATTCAAAAAATACTCGGGCTTACCCAAACCAAACTTGCCGAAAAGTTTGGTGTGTCTTTTGTGGCCTTTAATAGTTGGTGGACGGAAAAATCTATCCCCCGTCCTAAAATGCAATCCTTGATCGACGAATTGTATTTAGAAGTTACTGGCCAAAAAGTAATTTCTGCTCAGCAATTGGCAAACAAACGGAAGGTTCTAAAGCAAAAATCAGCTGAACACAAAAATGTTTTGGCGGAAATTTTGGCTAATCCGGATATCCGTGATCAATTTATTTTGAAACTTACTTATCACAGCAATAGCATTGAGGGTAGCACGCTTACCGAGCCAGACACTGCGGCTATCCTTTTTGATAATGCCGCTCTACCGAACAAAAGTTTAATTGAACACCTAGAAGCAAAGAATCATCAAACAGCCCTGAACTATTTATTTTTTCGCCTCGCCAACAAAGGAAAAATTAATGAAGACCTGGTTTTAAAACTCCACAGCATTCTAATGAACGGCGTGCGCCCCGACGCTGGTTTTTACCGGCGCCACGGTGTCCGCATCACTGGCGTTAACTTGCCAACTGCCAATTATTTAAGCGTGCCTAAATTAATGCAGGCGGTTTTTGTTGAGGTGGCAAAGACACCCAAGGATACAATTAAGTTCTCAGCCATTGTCCATAGTAAGTTTGAACAGATCCATCCGTTTTCCGATGGCAACGGCCGAGTTGGTCGTCTGCTCATGAATGCTATACTTTTAAAGGCTAATTTTACTCCGGCAATTATCCGTCAGGAGCAGAAGCGGCTTTATTATACTTATCTTTACAAATCGCAGACTAAAAATGACCAAAGCCAACTGGAAGATTATCTCTACAACGCTGTTATGGATGGTTTTAAAATCTTGGAACGTACAGATGAAAAACAATCTTAATAACCCAAGAAGCGCCATAAAATAAAGCCCCACGTTGCTTTGCTGTAATTTTTTCAAAGCGGTTATGAGTCAGCCAAATAAAAAAGTACTTATTTTAACCGGCCCCGGTGGCGCCGGTAAAACCACTATCGCTAATTTATTAGCAGAGAAAAGTGGTTTTGTCTGGGTTGATGGTGATCATTTAGATTCAGAGTTTTTCCCCGACGGTTATCATTGGCGTCCCGAAAACTCCGAAAAATTGAAACAGGCACATCAAAAGATTTTTAACGAAGTTAAAAAAAGCTTTAATAACGGCGAAAATAGTGTGGTCCTTGATTATATTATTTTTGGGCACTACTTGGAATTTTTAGAAATGTTTAAAAAAGAATTTGGCGACAAGTTAGAAATCAAGGTCTTGTTTCCGAGCCAGGAAGAAATGATTAAAAGAGATGAAGAGCGTGAATGCTGGACGACTGGGGTTGAGCGGATCGCCGCGGTTCGGGCTGAATTTGAAGGCATAAAAGATACCATCGGTGAAGAAAATTACCTGGATACGACTCGAGAAACGCCGCTAGAGACTTTTTCAAGGTATTTTGAACATTTAGTTTATGAACACCGAGATCGATAAAATAATCCAAAAAAGCAGTTTTAAGATAGAAGAAGGTAGATACATATATGCAAAAGTTTCCGAAGTTTTAGACATGAAAAATTATTTCTTAGTAAGTCGAGATGTCAATGAAATTACTGTGGTGACTAGGGAAGAAAATATTGCGGGATTAGATATTATTGAGAGGAATAAGGATGATTATCGACTGATCGCACTTAATGTTTCAATCCCATTTTATTGCGTTGGTTTTCTCGCCACTATTAGCCAGGCTATCGCGGAAGCTGGTATGAATATACTTATAGTGTCGACTTACTCTAAAGATTATATTTTGGTCAAAGCTGAGGCCATAGATAGCGCGAAGTCGGTTTTGTTACGGCTTGGTTTTAAACAAACGAAAGAATAAATTATGTCAGACAACATTATTAAAGTCGGTGCTGGAGTCGTAATAATAAAAGATGGGGAGACTTTGCTTACCAAACGCCACGGTGCTCATGCTGAAGGTACGTACGGATCACTTGGTGGCCATGTAGAATTTGGTGAAACTCCAACCGAAACTGTAAAAAGAGAAGCTAGGGAAGAACTGGGAATCGAAGTTGGTAACCTCCGGTTTGCTACTTGTGTAAATATGGTTAAGTATGGCAAACATTATGTGGATATTTCTTTTGTCGCCGATATTATTTCTGGCGAACCTATAATTATGGAGCCAGATCGTATCGAGAGTGTTGGCTGGTATGATTTAAACAATCTACCGGAGCCACTGTTTGAGCCAGTCCGGATCGTTTTGGAACAAATCAAATCCGGAGTGTCATATAAGGAAATTGAGGGATAGCCCTTGCCAAACCTTAAAAAATAAGCTAATATTTACCCACTTACAGGTTTAAAAATTCATTAATCTATGCAGAAAAACAAATACGCTAAGCCAGCTACCAAGGGGATTACCCGAGCGCAACTGCGTTGGAGGACTCTCGGAGTGCTTTTTTTGTTAGTGGTTTCACTTTTAGTTATTCTCCCTACTTATGCCAATCGTGGTATAAACTGGGTGAACAATAAGACCAATCTGGGTGTGCCAACTTTACCAGCCAAGGGTTTTAACCTTGGTTTGGATCTTCAAGGTGGTGCCCACCTCATCTATAAAGCCAATACCGAGCAGATTCCGTCCGACCAACAAGCCGACGCCGTTGAAGGTGTTCGGGACGTCATTGAGCGACGTGTACGCGGTGGCTTGGGTGTGTCTGAACCATTGGTTCAGACTAACCAAGTTGGCAGTGAACATCGTATTATCGTCGAATTACCTGGTGTAACAGACGTTAAGCAGGCGATTAGTATGATTGGTGAAACCCCGGTTTTAGAATTTAAAGAAGAAAACAATACGCCGGCCCGGGATTTAACTAAAGAAGAAAAGAAACAATTAGAAGATTTTAATAAAGCAGCCGACAAGAAAGCGAGAGAGGCTTTGGCCGAAACCAAAAAGGGCAAAGATTTTTCTGAATTAGTGAATAAATACAGCGATGACGAATCTGCTATCAAAGAAAAAGGTGGTAATATTGGTTTCGTCACTGCCGACAATGCCCCGGAACTTTACAAGTGGGCGACCGGGAAAAAGGTTAATGAAGTCAGCAGAGTGACTGTTAAGAACAGCGAAGGTAATAATATTTTAAAAAAATTATCCGAACGGGATGGCGAAAAAAAAGTTACCGCCTCTCATCTCTTGTTGTGTTTTGAAGGCGCGACCGGCTGTGACGACCCAAAGTACAAAAAAGAGGAGGCCAAGGCCAAAATCGATGAGATCAAATCCCAAGCTACCATTCAAAACTTCCGTGATCTGGTAAAACAATATACCACCGAACCCGGTGGCGCGGATCGTAATGGCGAACTCGGAACTTTTAGCAAAGGTCAGATGGTTCCCGAATTTGAAAAAGTGGCTTTTGAAATGCCAAACAATTCTATTTCTGAAGTTGTTGAAACCCAATTTGGGTATCACCTAATTTACAAATACGGTGAGGAAACACCAAAAGAATATGAACTAGCGCGTATTTTAGCGCGTACGAAAACCGAAGCCGACATACTACCCCCCGCCGACCAATGGAAAAACACTGGTCTCTCGGGTAAACAGTTACAACGTGCTGAAGTAGTGGAAGACCAACAAACTAGTCAAATCCAAGTCAGTTTGAATTTCAATGACGAGGGTTCGAAGTTGTTTGGTGAAATTACCGGTCGGAATGTTGGCAAACAAGTCGCCATCTTCCTGGATGGTGAACCATTAAGTACACCAGTAGTTAATGAGGCGATTACCAGCGGTAGTGCGGTAATATCTGGTGGCTTCACATTCCAAGAAGCAAAATTATTGGCGCAACGCTTGAATTCCGGTGCTCTGCCAGTATCGGTAGAACTAATCAGTCAACAGACCGTAGACGCTACCCTGGGTAACGATTCTTTGCAAAAGAGTTTTAAAGCCGGTATGATCGGTCTAATCGCCGTCATGTTATTCATGATCTTCTATTATCGTTTGCCGGGTTTAATTTCAGTTGCCTCCTTAATTGTTTATGCTTCAATAACTCTAGCTCTGTCCAAGCTGTTGGGTGTAACCCTAACTCTTTCTGGTATTGCTGGTTTCATTCTTTCTATTGGTATGGCCGTAGACGCTAACGTCTTAGTTTTTGAACGTTTAAAAGAGGAATTACGACTCGGCAAATCTCTTAAAGTGGCGATTGAAGAGGCCTTTGTCCGGGCTTGGTCGTCTATCCGGGATGGAAACATCACTACTTTGATCTCTTGTGTTTTCTTAATCTGGTTTGGTACAGGTTTCATTCAAGGTTTTGCCGTTACTTTAGGTTTGGGTATTTTAGTTAGCATGCTAACCGCTTTTGTTTTCAGCCGTATCATTGCACGCCTTGTTTTTGGTTGGATGCCAGAAAAAGGTAACTGGTTGTTGGTCGGATACAAGACTGATAATTCTGCAGTAACGGAAACAATTGTTAATAAATAATTCCTCTCCCATACATTATGAAAAATATCCAATTTATAAAATACTCTAAACTTTGGCTGACGATAACCACCACCGTCATGATTGTTTCGATTGGTCTCGTGGCAATTTTGGGTTTAAAACCAGGTATTGATTTTACCGGTGGGTCTCTCTTGGAAGTAGAATTTCAAGAGGCCCTGCCCGATGTTAATCTTGTTCGTAGTTACTTACAAGAAGGCGAGCATAAAAATGCTGTAGTACAAGCTACCGGAGATCGAGGCTTGCTTATCCGAACGGCCTTTTTAAATGAAGAAGAACATCAACAGTTAGTGGCTGGCCTGGCAGAAAAATTTGGTACAGAAAAGAACACTGTTGATGAAAAACGTTTTGAAACCATCGGTTCATCAGTTAGTAAAACCTTACGCGAGCGAGCCATCTGGGCGATTATCTTGGTGAATTTAGGTATTATTTCTTACATTGCTTACGCTTTTCGCAAAGTATCCCGCCCGGTCGCCAGTTGGAAGTACGGAGCGATCGCTATCTTTGCTCTTATTCACGATGTGCTCTTGGTAATGGGTGTTTTTGCAATTTTGGGTCGTTATGTTGGCACCGAAGTGGATATCGCCTTCGTCGTTGCCCTTTTAACTGTGTTGGGTTACTCGGTTAACGATACGATCGTAGTCTTTGACCGTGTCCGCGAGAATTTGTTACACCACAAAGCCGATACGTTTGGGGAAACTGTTAATTTCGGTTTAAACCAGACAATAATGCGTTCCATTAATACTACACTTACCACGCTTCTGCCCCTATTAGCCTTGTATTTCATTGGGGGAGAAACAATTAAGAATTTTTCCTTAGCCCTTCTTATTGGCATCGCGAGCGGCGCCTATTCTTCAATTTTTATCGCCAGTCCTTTATTGGCTGTTGTCGAGCGTTGGCAGGTTAGACGGTTAGCCAAGGCCTAAACCTAAATGCTTTAAACCCCTCCTTTTGGAGGGGTTTTTGTTATTCTTCCTTTGTGATATAATATTCATAGAAACCTTTTGTACTAAAATCAAAGAATTATGAATGACAATACCGCCCGGCATCTGGTTTGTATTTTGGCAACGCTTATTACAGGCTTTGCCTATTATGCCGGCTACATTTCAGGCACCCGCGGCTGGTGGTGGACAATATTTGGTTGTCTAATTATTTACGGCGCTGTGTATAGGATTATAAGCAAATAGTATGGGTTATTGGTTAATCGATACACCCTTTGGTTTTAGCCTCGATCTCTCCTTGTGGCAGAGTATTTTAATGTTACCTGAAAACGAACTAATTAAAGTACTTTTTGCGATCTTTGGTTGGACAGTGGTATGGTTATTGTTTTTTTTCATCGCTAAAGAGTTTTGGTTAAAAGTTCGCCAAGGTAAATACACTAAAAGCTGGGAATGGGTTTTGCTTGCCGTAGATATTCCACCGCTATTCATTCAAACACCAAAAGCCGTTGAACAAATTTTTGCCCATTTAAGCGGTGTACAATCCACGCCGAATTTTGGTGAAAAATATTGGCAGGGTGAGAAGCAAAGATATTTTAGTTTAGAAATCGTCAGTATTGAGGGGTATATCCAGTTTTTAATTCGAACGGAGAAATCTCTTCGAGATTTGGTGGAAGCAGCTGTCTATGCTCAGTATCCGGAAGCCGAAATAACCGAAGTCGAGGACTATGTGGACATCCTGCCAAAAACTTATCCTAACGAAGAATATGACATTGCCGCTGGAGAGTTTAAACTCGCTAATGATGAAAGTTTCCCGATTCGGACTTATCCTAGTTTTGAATATAGCCTTAGCAAAGACGTGGTATTCAGCGATCCGATGGCTGCCATTCTCGAAAACTTCAGTCGTATCGGTCATGGCGAAAACTTATGGATGCAGATTATTATTGAACCAACAGATAATAAATGGAAAGAAAAGGGCATCGAGCTTGTTAAAAAGATTGTTGCTAACAAAAAAGAAACCAAATCAGTTCCGCTTCTCGGTAAAGCGGCTGAGGGTATAGTTGGGGAAGCGATTAATATTATTAAATGGTCATTTGAGGGAGGGGAGGAAGAAAAAAAGAAGGAAGATCCGCCTGGTAAAGTAAGCGACCTAACTCCTGGCGCTAAAAGCACTGTGGAATCAATTGAAGATAAGATCTCCAAGATTGGCTTTAAAACCAAGTTGCAGGTTTTGTATATTGCCCGTAAAGAAGTCTTTAATCCTACCAAATGCTTGAAAGGTTTTTCTGGCGCCCTGTATCAGTTTAATATTAATGTCCGTAATGGTTTTAAGGGTCACAAGTCAACTAGCGCGACCTACTGGTTTAAAAACCATCGCATCCTGGAGTTAAAACGTAAATTCGCGAAAGCAGTTCGGGAGCGTAAGATCAAAACTTTTGGTAATCCCTACATTTTAAACATTGAAGAACTAGCAACCATTTGGCATTTCCCATTGCCGTTTGTTAAAACACCTCTCATGCAAAAGCAGATTAGTAAAACGGCTGAACCCCCAATTGGTTTGCCAATTGAGACAATGGATGGCCCACTTCGCAGAAAGATGCCCCAAGTTTTGAACGAGCCAGTTAAACCCCCCGAGCCCGCCACTCCGGACGAATTACCTTTTGGTTAAAAACAAAAATATCCACGATTCGTGGATATTTTTAGTTATTGCGCCACACTTCTCGGCTCTCCAGAAGAGTCTATTCTAGACTTGTCTGGAGACCGAGCCGAGAAGCGGCGCGGCCTTTATCCTATCGCCTCTTCGTTGGGTGGGTCATGACCCACCCAACGAAGCATGCGAGTACGATTACGATCACGACTGCGATAAAAGCCGTCATCGTAACCTCTCTTCCAGAGCCCCGATTTTTAGCCCGGGGCGAAGCCACGTCCGCCGGAATTTCCAGCGCGACAAGCCATTATATCACATTTGGAGGTTTTGTCAATCCAGTTGCCCTGCTGGTATCATATAAATGAGGATAACAAAAAGACACTTCGTATTTCTAAGAAGTGTCTTATTAGTTTACTCCATTTCTCGGTGCTCTAGAAAATACATAGTATATATTCTCTAGGGCACGACCGAGAAGCGGAGGCACCCTGGCGCTGTAGAGCGCCGGGGGACGCAGGCTACTCCTCACGGGGTTGCCTGCAAGTCGATCGGGGCGACGCACTGCGCCCCGGTCAGTTGAGCGGCCGTGTCTTT
>DATDYA010000056.1:0-6665 GCA_035289165.1 Patescibacteria group bacterium | reverse complement strand
CGAATCTTCTGCACCAAAGACCAAAACTTCGCCCGGCTCGCCTTGAGTTGGTGCTTTTATTTTCCAAATAATTTTTGTTTCGTCCTCGATAACTGCCTCGTTATCTTCACCGGGCGTTGGTTCACTCGACCAGTCCCAGTTATTGCCAAAACGGTTATAACTCTCGCCCTCTGGGGCTTTGTCATAGGTTACGTAATCTGCTAACACATTAGTTGGTGTTAATAGGCGCACTTCTTCTTTGGTGGAATTATTTAAAGAAATATTTGTAACCGTACGTTTAAAGTAAATTATTTTCCCCGGCTGAATTACACCACTCAATCCAAATGTTTTAGTAGTGTCGAAGATTTTCCAGCCAACAAGATTAATTTCTTTTTCACTAGTATTTTTTAACTCAATAAATTCACTCCCGGTGTCTGAGCCCGAAGGATTTGGATATAACTCATTAATAACCATACCGCTCGCGATTGTTGACGTAGAAATATTTAGCGGCGCCTCGGTCTTTGTTTCAGTTTTGGTTTCTGTTTTTGTTGGGACCGGAGTCGTGGTTCCACCCCCTCCACCACCCCCGCTCGGAGCAGGGCGCGGGGTAATAACATTAGTTGCCCCCAGCGTAATAGAGCGGGTGATTGCGAACGACCCAACACCATCACTGCCGCGAGCCAACGACTCGCCCTTCTCGGGCACGCTGACGCCAGCGTAATCGGCTCTGTCTATGGTTTCACTATTAGCATTAAACAACACGACACTGTCCGCATCGTTATTTAAAAAACTTTTTGTCCCAAGATCAAAATACAACCAACCCGGGCCAGTTATCGTGCCGGTGGTCATTTTACAAGTCGAGGTGGTGTCACGGTTATCACAAAGAAGCCCGCCAGACATATCAAATGGTGTACTGGTGGTATTAAAAAACTCCACCCACTCATTTCCATCGACCGGGTCGGAAACAAATTCATTTATTTTAATAAAGCCCCACAAATTAATAAGTTCCGGTGTGGTCGTCGGCGTCTCGGGTGTACTTGTTGGTGTTTCCGGGGTAGTCGTCGGAACAACCGGTGGCAGAATAGAGTAAACACTGTTAATAGCCCCGACCGTGCTGCCGCCCTCATGTTCGCGCCAATTGGTAGAATCGTAAACAGAAATAAGTGGGTTAATTCTTTCCAAAGAATTATTTGGTGCGGGTATATATGTAAATTGTTCGATAAAATTTTCCCCCTCATCTTTTAACCCAATCTCCTCACCCGATTCATTCAAACTGCTCCAAGAAGAATCCAACACCGAACCCAAAAAACTGGGGTAATCCAAAAGAAAAGTTTCCGCCTCCTGGCAAACAACCCCAAACTCCCCCGGGGCTATCACACTGTCTGTTGTGCTTGCACTTAACCCGTGATTTGTTTCGTTTTCCCAAAATTTCCAGGCCGCAATATCTACTGGCTCCGCACCCTTATTCCAAATTTCTATCCACTCGTGCCCGCTCGCGGCACTGCCCCCGATTTCATTAATTACAATATCTGTATTCGCCGCGCGAACAAAATTAAATAAAATAAAAAAACTGCCGACAATGCCAACAGTAATTACAAAAATTCTTTTTTGCATAGCCTCCTTGTAAATTAAATTTTAGTTATGAAATAATTTTAATATATTTTTAACAAAATTACAACTCAAACCTCCCGCACCTTTTCCAGCGCAGCCCGGACCAATTCTCTTAATATCTCTTCTCCGCCGCTTCCTTCTTACAATTAAAGACAACTTTTTTACTCTACCCCCATCTATTGGCAGTTCTAAATCTACTAACACACTGTTGGCTACGCAATAAATAAAACACCCCATAATTTCGGGGTGTTTTATTTTTCTAGCAAGTACTCGGTTATCCTCAGATAACAAATCTTTGTTATCTGAGGGTTCGACCGAGTACTGCCGGTGGTCTCCCCCTGCTTCATCACGCCCCCTTTCCACGAAGGGTGACCATCCCCACAGCCAAGATGGCCGCGAGAACGAGAACAAAGACCAGGGTGGCCTCTTGGCCACCAAAGGGAACCATCCACATTTTTCCCCCCCAACCACGCCACACCGGACGTGGGACAGAACATATTATCAAAAGAAAAAAGTTTTGTAAAGGGCATGGATTATCTAGGACGACAATACTTTTCTGAAAAATTCAAAATTTGTATACACTAGTCTATACAAACTGTGGATAAGTATGTGTATAATGGTGCCTAAATGTGTATAAGTTTTACTATTTTATTTATTTTTTTCTCTATAATTAGCAAAACTTGTGTTTGTATAGACTAGTGTATACAAACACAAGATACATTTTGGGTTGTTTTCATCATTATTTATTCTTAACTAAGCTAAAATTTTATCATTTAACTCAATACTTGACGACACTAGCGCCCTGTGCTATAATATATTTGTTAGTTCATTGAAAACCTACTTCGAACTGCTAAAAAAGTACATGGATTTACAACAGTCCTGAAAAATACAGGATAGTGGCAAATCCGTACTACTTCCCGGGCAACCTCAAATTATATAGCTAGCGCGTGCCTTTTGTGCATCAGCTGGCGCCGAGGAAATACCCACATAAGCGGTCGGAGAATCTACTGCTCAAGCGATGAGCGTTGCCCCGAAAGGGGCGTCAAGTTCTCGCCAAGCAGTTTTTTCAAGGGCGAGACCTTTAAATCATTATTAGCGGTCATCCGCCCTTTTTTTATTCAAAAAATTCTGTTTGACAACCTAGAACAAATAAGATAGCATATATCCAATCTGGGGCTTTTTTAGCCCCACTTGACCAATACTGTATGACTAAACAAGTAAAGAAAGCCACAACCGCCTTCCCAGAAGAATTTATCACTAAAATTCGCCTTGTTCTAACTAGTGAAAAAAATCGTCTGGAAAAAGAACTTGGGACCGTTTCAACTGATGGAGATAACGCCAACTTTCCTGAATATGGCGACAAAGAAGACGAAAACGCTAATGAGGTGGCCGAATACGCCGCCAACTTAACAATTGAAGATAGTTTAGAAAAATCTTACCGCGACGTGGTAAAGGCTCTCGCCCGCCTTGAAAAGGGCGACTATGGCACCTGCCGCTATTGCGGCAAACCCATCGACAGTCGCCGTCTTTTGGCTCGTCCCACATCAAGCGCTTGTGTAGAATGTAAAAAAACCATCACCCAAGAGGTTTAGGTGATTTATATGATTCTTACAAAATCCCGACCAACTGTAACTGTATTACTCGGCGGGGTTTTTTTGTTAATTGACCAACTGTTTAAATATCTTGCTCTCAACTCTTTTGATGTTGATTATACCTACCGCGGCCTTATTGGCTGGAAGCCATTTCTTAACCCGGGCGTGGCCTTTAGCCTCCCGGTCCCCCAGCTTATTGTCCTTGTCTTCACCTTTCCGATCTTAATTCTTCTTGGTTTTACTATCTTTCGGTCATTACTTAAGCCAAAAAACAACCCATCACCATATAATCTCGCTGTTTCCCTCATCTTCTTTGGCGCCCTCTCCAACCTCATTGACCGCCTCCTTTACCAACATACTGTGGATTATGTCCTTATTTACACCGGCGTCTTCAATTTGGCCGATGTAATGATTGTGTTGGGCTTTGTAATTTACATTATCCTTTCTACCCGTAAAAAACCTGGAGACACACTCTAAACTAAAACAAAAAAGACCCCTGTTACAGAGGTCTTTTAAAATGTGTATATTATCTGCCAGCACGGCTAAGTTTGGTTTCTGGGTAGTAGATTTCTACCTGAAGACGCTTGACACCAAACTTGCGGGCTTCGGCTTTCGAGGTGTCTAACCAGACATCCATTCGGCCAAAGCCATAACGGGCATTCATACGATCTTCTACCACAAACTCTTTTTCACCGTAAAGAGCAGGAATTTTAATGATCGTACCAAACGGCAAGCCGTTGGCGGCAATCATACCATCATGAACCCGCTTGCCAGTAGCGGCAATAAAAGGATCGTCGTCAGTTTGGTCAGGAGTACTGGTATACGCCGTAATAACCGCGTTAATTACCTTGTTGGGTTGACGAATGCGTTTCTTTTCGCTATCATTAGCAAAAAAGGCTATTCGACCATCCTTCCAAACCAATTCCTTGGCTAAAATATCTGTAATTAGTTCTTTTTCACTCTTTTGGGTGACAAACACCAGCTTTTCGCCGGTTTTACCCTCGGCCAAGGCCGGGTTCAAAAGATGAACAAAAAAGGCTAAAACAACGATATATGGAAGAATTTGGGCAATCGAATTCTGGGTAAATTTTGGCTTAGTTATAGTCATAATTGGTAAATTAAAAAGGATAACCATACCCTTAGGCTACCCTCTTTAATCAACGCCATACTATACCAGAAAATGGTCAAATTGTCAAGTGGGTCAAGTTGAGATATAATCTAAGAATAATATTTAACTAAAGGGCTTTTAAGCCGACCGAGCTATGCCATTCCCCACCTTTAAGCGTCGCGATACTCGTAGTTACGGAGAAGTACAAGACAAACTTCGTCTTCGTGTGAAGTCAAAACTAAAAAGTGGTATTTTTTGGAAAAAATTCTTTAAATACGGGGCGGTGGCCGTGGCCGGCGGCCTTATCTTGTTTACTGGTTTTGTTTTTTGGGTTAGCCGAGAACTTCCCGACCCCAACCGCCTAAGCGAACGCCAAGAACAAAGCACCAAGATCTATGATCGTACCGGCACTCACCTCCTCTATGAAATCTTCCAAAACCAAAAACGGACCATGGTTGAATTGGATCAAATGTCGCCCTGGATTCCAAAGGCAACAGTTGCAATTGAGGACAAACATTTTTACGAACACAGTGGTATCCGTGTCCAAAGTATTTTACGCGCTCAATTTAATAACCTAATTGGACGCCGACAGGGGGCGGGCGGTGCTTCCACCCTCACCCAACAACTAATTAAGAACGCCATTGTCGGAGACGAACATTCTTATTACCGAAAAATTAAGGAAGCAATCCTGGCTATCCGACTCGAAAGAAAATACAGCAAAGATGAAATTTTGAAAATGTATTTAAACGAAATTCCTTACGGCTCAACCAACTATGGTGTCGAGGCCGCCAGTCTTTCTTATTTTAATAAAAATGCTAAGGATTTAACCCTAACAGAGTCGGCCGCGCTAGCTGCTCTCGCCAAAGCCCCGAGCCGCTACCTCAACAATCCGGATGCTTTGAAAACGAGACGTGATTATGTACTTGAAGTAATGAAGGAACAGGGCATGATTAATGAAGAAGAATATTCTGCGGCCACCAAAGCTGAAGTCACTTTGAAAAAAAACGCCGGCTCCATGCAATCTCCCCATTTTTCTCTGTATGTCAAACAATTGCTCGCCGAACAGTTCGGCGAAAAAGTTGTTGACACTGGTGGATTAAAAGTAATTACCACTCTAGATTTTGACAAACAAAAAGAGGCAGAAAAAATAGTTAAGGAGGAGGGCGACCGACTAGCCAAAGAAGCCAACGCTAACAACGCCTCTTTGGTTGCGATTGATCCGCGAACCGGCCAGGTGTTGGCCTTGGTTGGCTCAAGGGATTATAACAACGATGAAATCGATGGACAGTTTAATGTCGCTGTTCTTGGCAAGCGCCAACCCGGCTCCTCGTTCAAACCTTTTGTTTACACCGCTGCTTTTGAAAAAGGCTTCACCCCCGAAACCATGCTCTATGATGTTCTAACCAACTTCGACATGCGTACCGGCGGCAACTACACGCCAAAGAATTTTAATGGCAAAGAGTACGGGCTGGTTACTATGCGTAAGGCTCTACAAGGCTCTCTAAACATCCCCGCGGTCAAAACCTTGTATCTCGTTGGTTCAAAAGAGGCAATCGAGTTTGCCAAGCGTTTTGGCTATACCACTTTCACCGGTGACTATGGCTTAAGTTTGGTGTTGGGCGGTGCTGAAGTAAATCTTTTGGAGCACACCAATGGTTACGCCACTTTAGCCAACAACGGTCGCTACCACTCACCGGTCAGTATTTTAAAAGTGGAGGATCGTTCTGGTGGTGTAATGTACGAGTGGAAAGAAAGCGAAGGAACTGAAGCGATCAAACCGGAGATCGCCGCCATCACGACCAATGTTTTGTCTGACGATGCGGCGCGCGCCTACGTCTTTGGTCGCGGCGGCAACCTAACCCTGCCTGGTCGTCCTTTGGCTGCTAAGACCGGTACAACTAACGACAACAAAGACGCCTGGACTTTGGGCTACACCCCAAGCATTGCAACCGGTGTTTGGGTGGGCAACACCACCCCCTCACCAATGAAGGGTGGTGGAAATGCTTTGGCTGGTATTATCTTTAATAAATTCATGCGCTTCGCGACCAAAGACACACCTGCCGAAAAATTCCCCGAGCCCACCAAAGAAGATATTCAAAAACCAATTTTACGCGGCAGTGACGGTGGATTGAAATTAAAAATCAACCGACTGACTGGTAAAATCGCCGCCTCCTCTACCCCCGAACACCTAACGATTGAACAAACCTTTCTTTTGCCACACGACATTTTACATTATGTAAACAAAAACGACCCCCGCGGTCCTGCCCCCGAAAATCCCGGGGACGATCCTCAATACCAAAATTGGGAAACTGCTCTTCAAAGTTTGGTAGAGCGCAATCGGAAAAAAGGGATTGAAATGACCCTCGAAGAACCAC
>DATDYA010000055.1:0-4683 GCA_035289165.1 Patescibacteria group bacterium | reverse complement strand
GGCGTCAAATATACTACGTTTTTTTATCAAATTCAAAGCCTCTGGTGACCCACCGACATGAAGATACAGGGCATCACCATATTCAGATAACCAGTCTAAATAATAGGCTCGCGCGCTTCGGACCGGGCCAACTTCCTCCACTAAATCGTCTCCGTCATACAAAGCCATAAAACGGGTTATACTACCTTCTACCGGCACCTCATAAACCACGCTGGCGACCGCCAATCCGCTTTGTGGCCGAGCATCAATATGGTTATCAATCATGACGGCGACGACTTGTGGTGTTACTTTTTCCGAGCTAGTCACCCCTCGTCCATCCAAAGCGCTAAAATAAATAAATTCCGGCGTGGAAGAGGCGCTGTTCGATTCATTAACACCGTTCCAAGCTGTTTTTGAAAGAAAATCCAAATACACTAAATATATACCGACAACCACGACTAAGCCCAAAAAGTAATAAAGCCACTGACGATTAATTTTAACCATAAAACTATAAGGCCAAACAATAATTATTAACATAATAACACAGTACCAATAAAAAACCAGAGAGGCTTGTGCACTCTCTGGTTTAGTTGGTCGTAAAATCGGTTACTTGTCCTTCTTTTCTTCCTTTTTCTCCTCTTTCTTATCCCCACCCTCGGTAGCCACCGCCCCCTCTTCACCCTCTTCAACCTTCTTTTCCTTAACGTCTTCAATCTTCGAAACGTCCATGGCCGCTGCTTCTTCTTCCATTTTCTTAATTTCTTCTTCAGTCATAGCTGGGGTCGCCTTTACCACCAAATCTTCGGCATGAGGATTAATAATTTGAATGCCTTCTGGCAATTTAAGATCTTTAATTTTAACCATGTCGTCAAAAGTGGCCAAGACCGCCAAATCAACATCAATATGAGATACCAAATCCTTTGGCAAACATTCGACTTCTACTTCTTCTAAAGTACGAACCAAGGTACCGCCCGAAGCTTTAACGGCTGGAGACTCGCCAATAAAATGCAATTCAACTGTCGCGGTCATTGGTTTGTTCATGTTAATGCGGCGCAGGTCGACATGGATAATCCGGCCGGATAAAGGATCCAATTGAACATCCTGGACCAATACTTTTCCATCTTCCTTACCATCGATTACTAAATCGATCAGACTGGACTCACCAGCCGCTTCGTACAACTTAACAAATTCACTCGTGCCCAAGCTTAATGCTTGCGAATCCTTTTCCGCACCATAAATCACCGCTGGTAAATCTTGTACTGTTCGAGACTTGTCTCCTCTGGCCTCCCTAAGTTTTGCTTGTAGTTTATAAACCATATCGCTTACGTAAATTTCCTAACTTAAAGTTAAAATTTCTAAAAATTTCTTATTGCTTAATTCTTCGTGCCCAACCAATATTTCGTCCAAAGTTAGTGGTTTCGCCGCATGGAGCTTGTGGGCGTCCTGAAAATTTAAATCCGTCACCATCCCCACCGAGCTTAAACCTTGTCCCATATGTAAAACCATGGCCATAAAATGACCGCGGCAGGAACTACAGGTAATATGCACAAGATTGGTGTTACCCTTACTGGTTACTAGTCGAGCGGTTTCCTTTTCGTAATTTTTTGAACAGATCGGACAACGGCTCATAAACTTAACCACCTCTTGCCAACTAGTATCATCTGACTTATTAACGAGCATACAACGGGCTTAATATTATACTAAACAAGCGAAATTGTCAAGCCTGGACCAGACAACTTATATATCTTACCACTAGACCGTGGGTTAGATCAACCATGTGGCTCAAACTGGCTAAACAAGTAGGCCCCGACGACGGCCGCTGTTTCTGCCCGTAGGGTCGTGGAGCCTAAACTTAGGACTTTAAACCCCTTTAACTCCGCGAGTTCCTTTTCCTTTTCGCTCCAACCACCTTCTGGACCAACCCACAAACTGAACTCGCCCTCCCGTCTTTTCCCTAACTTTTCTATTCCAAACCCCTCTTGGTCAAGAAAATAGTTACTTTTCCCTTGCGCCTCGTTTTCCAAAGAATCTTTAAAACTGATCGCGTTTTCGATTTTCATTAACCAGGCGCGACCAGACTGTTCTGTCGCTTCTTTGACAATCTTATTCAAACGGGCATAGTTAAGATTAGTTTTTACAGTATGTTCAGTGATAAGTGGAACTATTTTAGTCACCCCAATCTCGGCGGCTTTTTGCACGACCCACTCCCAATTATCTCGTTTAACAACCGCCATGTACAAAGTTAAAGAAAAACTATCTTCTACTTCCCGTCTAGTTAAAATTTTAACTTTGACCGATTTCCCCACTGTTTCAATTTCGCAATCTAATTCTTCTCCTTGTCCGTTACCTAGTATTATTTTTTCTCCTCCCGACAAATTCAAGACCCGGCTGATCTGGTGAACCAATTCTTTATCTTGGATCTCCAAACTATCTTTTACGTCTTGACCGTAGTGAAAAATAAAATGATGAATTTTCATAAACGTATTTTTCTTTTAGAACGATTAAAGGCAATCGCAAAACGATGGGCTTCGTCTCGGACCGCAATTAAAAGATTTTTGTTATGCTTAACCCAGGCAGAAAATTCCGTTGGATTTTCGTTAAAAGGTACCAGAAAAAAATCATTACGCTTGCGCTCTGGTCCTTTGGCAATACCGACTACTGGCAGGGTTAAATTTCGTCCTTCTAATACATCTTTGGCTTTGTTTACCTGTGGTTTGCCACCATCGATTAAAATAAGGTCCGGGGTTCCCCAATCCTCACGTTTTAGACGCCGTTCTAAAACTTCAGCCAAACAATCCACATCGCTTTGTCCGACAACAGTCTTAATATTAAATTTACGATAAAAAGATTTATCTGGACGACCATTACGGAATACTACTAAACTTCCAACTTTATCGGTGATACCAAGATTAGAGATATCATAGCCCTCAATCCGAGAATAACGATTAACACTAGAGTTTTCCGACTCATCCCCCACAAAACTTTCGTTAATCATCGCCATATCTTGCACGTGGCGAAGCGATCGGAGCTGATTCCGTAAACGAGCGGCCTCCTCAAACCGCTCTTCATGGGATGCTTTTTCCATTTCTTTTTCCCAAACACGAACCAGCCCTTTCTTTTTACCCCGTAAAAACATGATGAGTGGTCGAATCACTTCCTTCCGGTAATCCTCCGGGCTAATTTCACCCGTACACACTCCCAAGCACTGCTTCATCTCATAATACAAACAAGGTCTCTTTTGGTTTGGTTGACAAGTAGAAAAAAGAAAAATCTGACGTAAAGTTTTCAAGGTCGCCCGGGAATTTAGATGCGGATAGGGTCCGAATAAATATTTTATCTGTCTATATGCTACCCCACCTTCTACCCTCAACACTTTCAGATCGTGTTCACGGATCGTTGCCACCATTGGGTAAGGGTCACGAAAGATAGAAATATAATTCCAACTTTTATCATCCTTGCCTTGGACGTTATATATTGGCTGGTATTTTTTAATATATAGCGACTCTAAAATAACCGCTTCGAGCACTGAATCGGTTTGCCGGCATTTTATATCCCCAACCTCATGAATCATTTCTTCAATCGGTCGAGTAGTTTTCAATCGTTTCTGAAAGTAACTCTTTACTCGATCACGAAGCGAAGTAGCCTTCCCAACATAAATTAATTCGTGGGAAGCACTATAGAATAAATAGATACCGGATGAATCGGGGAATTTTTTAATTTTTTCTTTAAAATCTACCATATTAATCCAAAGGGCTTTTGATCTTCTGTAAATTATTCACGGCTACTTTAGTATATATTTGCGTCGTTTGCAACCGGGCATGCCCCAAAAGCTCTTGAATATACCGTATATCTGTCCCATTTTCCAAGAGATGAGTGGCAAAAGTATGGCGCAAAGTATGCGGCGAGACACGCTTATGAACGTCGGCTTTCTCGGCCGCCTGCCCAACAATTTTGGCGATAGTTTCTTCGGTCAGTCGTCCACCATGACCGTTGGTAAATAAATAATCTCCACTTTTTTTAAGCCTCATCTGTTTGGTCAAAGTTTCTTCCAATGAACTGGGTAAAACAGTTAGCCGGTCCTTCCTCCCTTTGCCTTGAAACACCCTCAAAACCATTCGATCCAAATCTATGTCGCACATTTTAATATGTGTCAATTCGCTTACGCGGACGCCTGTTCCATACAACAAACTAACAATGCATTTATGTTTTGGGTTAACTAAGATGTTAATCATCTCAAACACCTCATCCCGAGACAACACCACGGGAATATGGTGAGGCTTTCGCGGATGAGAGAAGTTAATAAAAAAATGACGATGCCAAATTTGTTTGTAATAAAATAACAAAGCATTGTAAGCAACCGAGACTGTACTCCCTGACCATTTCCCGGCCAAATAATCTAGATATCTTTTAACATCTTCTGCTGTAATTGAGCGGGGATCCTTTTTAATATAATCTAAAAACTGTTGGTTGTGTAATAAATAAGATTCGACAGTTCTGGGACTGTAATTCCGTATTCGTAACTCACGTTCCAGATTAGCCAAAGTATTGCCCTCCTTCATATAGTTTGCTATTATTTACTTAGTTTATACCCCATGGGGATATAACCCTAATTTCTAAAATATTTTACCATACCTTAGCCCTTTTATCCACTAGTTGGGATAAAAGTAGTTATGCAAAATCGCTCCGCTCTTTTGCATAATGGGT
>DATDYA010000054.1:0-16175 GCA_035289165.1 Patescibacteria group bacterium | reverse complement strand
GTCGGGCCGCACGCAATACGCGACTCGATCTCCAGAGTAACTAAAAAATAATTAGTTCTTCTGGAGAGTCGCGTATTGTAAAAAAATGATAATACTAAAAATATCCACTGAATTCAGTGGATATTTTTGTTCTTTGGTTATTACTTGTTTTTTGCTTTGTTTTGTTTTCTTTACTCAATAAACCCACCAGCCTGAAGTTTCCAGAGATCACGGTACATACCACCTGGTTTCTGAAGGAGTTCGCGGTGAGTCCCCTCTTCTGTCACTTTACCTTTAGCAATCACAAGAATCCGATCCATCTTCATTATCGTTGATAATCTATGAGCAATAACAATCACAGTCTTGTCTTCCATGAGGTGGTTTAGGGCGTCTTGAATCAAGGATTCAGAACGTGAATCTAGGCTGGAAGTTGCTTCGTCTAAAACCAAGATTGGAGCATTACGTAAAATGGCTCGGGCAATCGCCACTCTTTGTCTTTCGCCGCCAGATAATTTCACTCCACGTTCACCAACGTAGGTGTCATAACCTTGATCAAAGCCAGTGATAAACTCGTGGCAATGTGCCATCTTAGAAGCACGGATGACATCTTTGTCATTGGCCTCCGGTCGGCCGTAGCGAATATTCTCCATTAAGGTGCGATGGAACAACATTGGCTCTTGTGGGACCAAGCTAACGTTGGCCCATAAACTATCTAGTGTAACATTAGATATTTTTTGGCCATCGATTAAAATCTTACCATCCGCTACTTCATGCTGACGAAGTAATAACTTGACAATCGTTGTTTTACCAGCGCCGGATGGACCAACTAAAGCGATCTTTTCTTTCGGTGCGATCTTTAAAGTCAATTTGTTTAAGATGGTCCGCGTTTCATTGTAATTAAAGATAACTTTAAGGAATTCGATCTGACCATCTTTAACCACTAAATCGTGGGCATTGGGAATATCCCTAATTTCATGCGGCTGGTTCAGAATCTCCGTCATTTCTTCGGCATCGCCCAAATCTTCGTAAGTCCGTTGCATTATTCGTCCAAAGTCCCAAATCTGCATAATAATTATGAGTATGTAGGACTGGATAAGAACAAAGTCACCGACGGTAAATAATCCGGACTCCCAGTAACGAATGGCGACATAAAAAAGACCTAATTCCAGGATGATCGTCAAAAATCCCTGCACTGCTTCGGCCGCCCCACCCAAATACCAGGTAAAGAGCTGGGTTTTGCGCACATGTTCATTGGCCGAGGCCATGTTTTGTTTTTCTCGCTCATAACCATTAAACAACTTCACATTGCCGTGATTGGTAATGGTGTCCGCCAAAACACCCGTGGCCGCCGTATCCGCTTCACTCCGTTCCAGATCGTATTTGTATTTGTATTTTACAAAAAGCGTACTAGCAAGAATGTATAACCCAATCCAGACAATCGCTCCCAACCCTACCCACACCTGACGATAAAGCAAAATGGCGACAATTAACCCAATGTTTATGAAAAGACGAATAAAATTAAAAAAGATTCGATCGGTAATATTTTCAAATGACCGGACAAAGCGATTCACTCTTTTAACGAGCGAACCAACAAAACTATTTTGGAAAAAACCAAAAGAATGCTTGTGCAAATAGGCAAAACAAAAATTGCTCAAATCGCGATTAACGTAAGCTTGAAAGTAAGGCACTGTAACTAGCGCTGTACGCCAAAGTACCCAACTTGCAAATTCAAAGAGGGCAATGATAAACAAAATTCCTAGCAGAGTGGAAGCAATTTCACCTCGTGTGCCGCCCGAAGTTAAAGCATCAAAAAACTTCTTAAAGTATAAAGGGACAATAACATTAATAACCGCCGCGGTAATTATTGTTAAAAGAGAAATAATTCCGCTCACCTTATACTTTTTGGCTTCCTGCCAGTAATACTTAATTGTTAATTTGGTGTTGGTTTTCACAAATTTAATCCCTTAAGTATACAGGACCATACATAGAAGACGGCTTAAACCTCCTTTTGTTACATTATGCGCTTATTTTAGCACATTTTTAAAAATTAAAAAAGCCGCCCGGCGTAATACCGTAGCGGCTTTTAATTTTTTTACAAACTCGCCTCGACTTCAACTTCCACTTCAGCTTCTATTTCTTCTTTTCGATCGTTCCTCCGCTCCCCGCGATTTTCTTCATTATTACGAACTTCAGTTTTCACCTCGCCTCGCAATTCTACTCGCCCTCTCATTTCTTTAGCTTGTTCTTCAATTCTTACTTTTATTGCCTCTAAACGAGATTTGACTTCCGGTGAGATCTTTTCATTATTAATAGCGTTTAAAAGCCTCTCCCCTTTTTCTAATCCTTGTAAACGAAGCTCCTCCATAACTTTTAATTTTTCCGGACCAAGTTTAACTTCAATCTTTTTAATAACTTCTTCTCGGCGCAGTAAATGATTAGCCGCTTTTTCTTTTAATTTTTCCACTCGCTGATCTTGTTTCTCTTCCCACTTTTCACGCTTTTCCGCAAACTTCTGGATTAATTCATTAGCGCGTTCAATCATCTTTTGGGCTTTTTCTTTCGCCCGTGGGTCGTCGCTCGCCGCCATTAGTTCGGCCACGCGCAATCGTTCTTCGGCAAAAGCAATTTGTTTCTCTCCTTTGCTAACTGGATCAGTTGTAAATAACAAACTAACTTTTTCCTTTAGGCTACTCCACCACAATCCCCACGCCCCCGGTACTTTAACCGTAGTAGAAGCAGTAGAAGACGCAAGAACCGTCGTATTGGTCGGGCTAACCGTTGTTGAAGCGTTAGCCGTAGCGATTACTGTTGTACTGACCAACTCTTCGGCTTTAGCCGTGAAAACACCACCAAACAAAACCACTAGTAACAAAACTAACCCTAATAAAATTGCTTTCCCTTTCGCCATATGTTAAAAATTTAAAAATTAACTACTTTGCTCTCTCGGAAGTATTATACACCACTTTAAATAAAAAGTTACAATCAAAAAAGCACCCCAATTGTTTTGGGGTGCTGATAATTACATTTGGGCTGGTGGGTTGTTGGAGGCAGGACCCGGTTGAGTCAAGTTATCCTGTTTACGGCGATGTACTGCAAAGATATATATAATCTCTAAAATACCGACTGTATTTAAAATAATGAGTAAAACATACCAGACCTTGTCGCCGTTACGAGCGGCATACCAAAGCGCGACCGCTTTCCAGATTGCCGACCAAATAACTAAAACCACGAATAGTCCCATAAAAGCTGAGACTAGGGCCCTTAAATCGTTTTCCATATACTTAATGGTTAAAAACTTAATTTTTTATTTATTCTATTATACCACACTGAACGTTAAATCGTAAACTAACTACTAATGTAGTGTTTATATAATCTAACCCACCACCAATTAGGGGTATGCACTGACCCCCAAATACCGGGCTGTTCAAACTCACTAATTATGGATGGTGTCAAAGCATCTTCCAGCTCGGCCGCTTTACCGCCCTGGCCAAATCGAACACAGTGTAGATTTAGATCTTTGATCACGGTCACTAGCCGCTCCCCCATTTGATCAATTTGCATTTCTGTTTTTCCCCGCCCACTTAAATCTGGCGCAAACTTGCTCGCCACAATTTCCGCACAAGCCTCCCGTCTTTTAGAAGCCAACCCATAAACCTGTAAACACCGCTTTAAGGCTAATAACTTTAAACGTGTTGTATCTTCTTCTGGCCAACGACTCATGAGAGTATTCAATGAACTATCTAAATCAAAGGGCAAAACAGAAAATCCTGGCAATACCTGTTCCACGCCATCTCTTAATCCAACACCTAAACTGTTACGGAGTCTCTGGTAACCCAACGAAACTTTTGCCATAAAAACGGGCCGATCTATTTCATTCAAAGAGCTGACATCGGTAAGTACCAACCCTGTTTTAACATTGTCCCTAACTTTCCTAGGTGCATACATGTTAAGCACCCCGCACATTCTCGCCAAAGACATGACTTCCCAATTGGGAATATTAGCGTAGGTGGTTTCTTCCTTTCCCCCCTGTCTAGGAGACCGAACTTGCTCGGTAATATCTTTTAAAACAGCGGCTAGACGAGCAATGAGCGGCAAATCTAGTGCTCGTCCCTCGACGTACTCTTTTTGTATCCCGCGTATGTAACTAATCATTTGATCAACGAAAAGTGGAACCAAATGATCCGCTTGAAGATTGGTTTCCGAAATTCCTTCCAAAACATCCAGGCCTTGTTGCGTATCTTTCAAGCATTCGCTAATCCGGGGTGTCAAATCTTTTCGTAGCCCCAATTCCCGAGCATAAGAACGTAAAAAATCCAAAAATATTTGATCAATCTCCTGCGCTCTCGCCGACAGCAAATCTCGACGTCGTTCACCAGTGGTACTTTCTGCGACTACTTCCTCCCGCTCACTTAACAATGGCTCCAACTCTCGTATTTTTAAATACAAAGCTCGAGCCGCCCCGCTCCTTTCTCGACCCTTAATGGCGTCCCTAATATCTCTCCAAGTTTTTAGCGCTTCCTTATTGACCGGGCTTTGGCCAGATAAAGCCGACTCAAAAGATTTAATCAAGCTTCGCTCCCTCTCTTTCTGGCGTTCTTTTAAATTCACTTTAAATATTGTCGCCCCTTCTTCGCCACCCTCGCTAAAATGGTCTGACATAAATAGCTTGTTTTAATATACTTATTTGAACCATTTTTTTGCACTATCTCTACGGTGAGGACACCCTGGCCAACAGCAAGGTCTTTTCTTGCCCATTTGCAAATCTTCACACAAACGTATTAAATGTTCTTTTCTTATTTCATTCTTTTTTACGATTGTCACCCAACAGATCCATTCGTTGCGTGCGAGAGGTGATAGGCTATTCCATTTTTCAAGTACAGCTGGCTTGGCAACTAAAGTTTCTTTTAAATCGTCAGGTACTTTATGTATTACACCGGTAGCGATTGTTTTTTTAGTTTTATTTTTTTGAATCATACTCGCTAAGTAATGCTGTTATGTGTTGCATGTTTTTCCTTTTATCCGTTAGGAACACTTTTTTATAAAACGAATTTGATTTTTCCGTTTTGGCGGGACGCAAGAGGGGAACAAAAGGGGTGAATTGCGACCCGACAAAAACTATTTCAATTTCTTTTTTTCTTTATTGCGTAAAAAATTATTGTTTGATACTACGGATCTGCCAATTTTTCTTTCAATTTGTTTTCGCGCTGTACCGGCGATTTGTCCACCAGCTCTCGCGTCATCCTTAAGTCGTGGCAGACCTTTGGTGTCTTTAGTACGATGAATTTCTGTTGTAGTTCTTTCGCCAAGCATGGTCAAAATCAACTCAAAATCGTCCATGTGGTCGCGTAGATTTTGTTGTTTTAAGTCTTTGATCTTTTTGTATTCACTCGGAGTAACCCCGAATGTGGCTTTAGATATTTCAGCAGTCAGAATTTCATAGTCGCGCTCGTTTTCCGCTCCACGTTTCTGCCATTCATCAGTCAATTCTTCGCGAATAGCAATGCCACGCATTCGTTTTTCAATCCAGTCCTCGGGATAACCCTTTAATTTATAAAGCAGTTTTGTTCTTTTTGTTGCCAATTCAGGATTTTCAATTTCCTGTATTCTTTCATAGCCAACTTTTGCCAGCCAGCGTTTTAATGGCTCGGCTTTTGATGAAGGGACAGACTGAATAATACGCAAAATACCTTCTGTATTAGCGCAGTCGGTCTCGCGCATTTTATCGTCTTCGGCGGGCATTTTCAACTGTTCCCAAAATGGGAACGGTTCGGATAGTGCGGTGTCACGTTCTTTCATCTTGGCCCAGTAAGTTTTTGGTTGGGGGCTATCGGTTAAAACACCAAGGATATCCAAAATAGAAAACCACCATTCTTTTTTATAGATGATTTTTCTTATTTCTTTGCCTTTAAACAAGGCGATGTGGTGGCTTTGATTTTGTGTATCTGTCATAAATTTATGTTTAGCTTGATTATGACGATATTTTATCAATATTCAATTTCGTATTAAAAAGTAACATGTTTAATGTAAAAAAAATATATTTCACATAACATTTACCGATGATCCGTCGTACCCCAGCATGATGGATATCGGTTGTCATGTAAAGTCGCTCGACCTTAAAATACCTCAGATCCAACATTTACTTCTTTATCGGGCTGAATGAGAACGCACTGACCTTCTTTATCCGGAGCGCCCAAAAGTAAAACCTCCGAAAATAGTTCTCCAATCTGCTTTACTGGAAGATTTATAATGGCGACCACCAATTTCCCCTTTAAATCTGCTAGAGAATATTTTCGGAGGTTCGCAAGAGAGACTTTTATTCCAATTTCTTTACCAAAATCGATGACGACCCTATGCGTCACATACGAGGGATTGGGCAGTTGTTCTGCTTCTACAATTACCCCTACTCGCAAGTCAATTTCTTTAAATTGTGTAAATGTTGGCATATACAATCAATTAAGTCGAGCGATTTTGCACAATGTATGCCGATATGCGATGTTTCGCACATTCCATTAAAATTAAATGTGTGCGAAATATGGGAGAAAGAAAAAGAGTATCCGCTGAAAATATTTTATACTCTTTTTCTTGAATCGCATATCGGCTGTTATGTAATGTTTTCTATTTAAAAATCCCCAATTATATATCCTTTAGCAGTTGAAGCATCTGGTCGTGCACCTTTCCGTTCGTCGCTAAAACTGATGTTGATTCAGTTGTGATTTTATTCCCTTCAATATCTGTTACCACGCCACCAGCCTCTTGAACTAAAAGTGCTCCGGGCAAGATGTCCCATGGGTAGGTTTTTACATTAAAAAATACATCAAACTTACCACTAGCCACATATGACATTGCGGCTAGCCCTGATCCAAAAATTCTCATGTGGAGTGTTTTTTTGAAAATACTGTCAAGCGCGAGTATTGTTCTTGCCCGGGCATCTTTTTTTGAAGAAATATGAGTCATCACGACTGAATTTTTTAGTTCGAAGTTGTCATTAACGATGATTCTTTTATTATTTAAAGTTGTCCCCTGTCCGACTTCTGCAAAATACAGTTCGTCCTTAATGGGATTGTATATTGTTGAAATTATAGGTTTTTGTTTGTATGTTAGACAGAGAGCGACACGGAAAGGTGCGCTGGAATGATAGTAATTCATAGTGCCATCAATCGGATCCATAATCCAAACATATTCCGAATGCTGGTCGGCAAACCCTGATTCTTCTGAAAGGATGCTGTGGTTGGGGAAATTAGCCTTAATTTTATCTATAATAATTTTTTCTGACTGGATATCTATGTCAGTTACAATATCACTCTTTGCCTTGAAAGAGACTTTTTTAACTTTATCCATGTTTTCCATCAAAAGTTTGCCGGCCTCTTTGACGCACTCGATTGAGATTTGTTTGGCGTGGTTTGTGTCCATACATTTATATTAAAGGGATTTTAAATAGAAAATGTTATATAACAACTTTTAAACCAACTCGTGGATTTTTTGGGTTAGTTGAAGTATAATTTATTTAATTTTAGTCTTATAGAAGAGCTCCTATAGGGCAACTATATTCTAGTATATCTTACGAAAAAAGACAACCTAAAAACCGGGGTGTACCCCGGTCTAAAGTTAACTGGTTATAACTTCTCTACTTTCGCCATCCCCTTTAATTCTGTTTCCGGCAACCGCACTCCTTTGTAATACACCTTACTCACCCCGTCCCCGCGCACCGTTAAGCTCTCCCCCGCTTCTACCCGCGCAATCGAGGCACCATTCATCACAAGATTGACGGTTCGCGCGGGCGCTTTTAGCGCATCCAGTTGCGACGTCCCGTTTAAACTCCCTCCCAAGCGATCAATCCGACCGGACAAATCAACAACCGACAGGCCGTTTAAATCAATAGCAAACTTTCGCGCCATTAAATTTTCAAAAGTTACTTTGGCAATACCATCCGCTTTTAACTTAAAATCATCCGCTTCCACGTCCATAACTTTAACCTGGCTCAAACCATTAACCGCCAAATCCTCTAAAATAGGCAAAGTAATATTCACAGTAACTGTCGCATACTCACACGAACCAAAACACCAAAAATTATTGGAAGCAATCTTGAGCACGCCGTTATCTTTGGTTACGACCAGGCGATCTAACTGGCTATCCGCCCCTCTGGCCTCAACTAAATAACTTTCGCCTTTGGCGATATTGACGATATACGCCCCGCGAATATCAACAGTTTTAAAATCCTGGTAATCATAAACACGGTAATCTTGGCTGGCCAGGAGAATATTCTGTCCTTTTAAGTTTTCTTCTCTCACTATTTTTTCGACAATTGGACCATACTTTACTCCAAGCGCCGCCACCGTTCCAATCGCTAACACCCATAGCACTAAAAGACCAACCGATGATCTTAAACTAAAGGCGTTTTTTTTACGAAGGATGGTGATCGCGGCCATGATCAAAAACACCAAAGGAACGATTACTAAAAAATATACCGCTACTAACAACAGCAAATACACCGACCAAGAAATAACTGGGGCGACATTAAACGGCAGGAGGGTCGTTTCATATCCCGAAAAAAGCAAAACCACCGCTCCAATTGTCAAACCAACTAAACCGCCAATCGCCCCGACTAGTAAAGCTAAGCCGAAGAGTACTAACACTAGTCGTAGTATTACCCCGATCACCCGCCGCAACACTTTCGTGGTTCTCTGTAAAACACCTTCGCTTTTCAGTTCATTAGCCTTTTCACTAACAAAGGACTTAATCTTAGCTAAATTTACCACCTCACCCTGCATCTCCAATTTTTGAGCGGGAGTTTTGGCCGCCGGCATGACTAAAAGTAGGACAACGTAGAGTAATAAACCAATCCCATTTAAAAATATTAAAGCAACAAAAATTAAGCGCACCAAAACTGCGTCAATTTTAAAGTATGAAGCAAGACCAGAACAAACCCCACCGACCATTTGGTTATCCGTATCGCGATAAAGTTTTTTGGCTGGTTTTTCTTCCTTATTATCTATATCAACCTTCTCTGTCCTCGGTTCTGAACCAGAGATGTCTTCCGGGTTACCCATGACGTTCTTTAGTTCCACAACATCGGACAAGGTCAATACGGTCCGATTCGTTTCTTTTAATTTTTCCGTAAACTTATCCGCAATACTCGCTTCAATATCATTTAAAACTTCGAAGCTAGCTTCGTCTGTCCCCAAACCTTTTTTAATCGCGTCCAAATAATCTTTTAAGGCGAAAAAGGCGTCATCCTCTATATTAAATACCCGCTCATTAATTGTAAAACTAACGACTTTGTGCATATTTTTTGTGCAAAGAGTTAAGTGCTTTAGATAATTTAGTCCAACTAAGTGATAAAATCCCCAAGGTCTCCCGTCCCTTGGCAGTTAAGGTGTAATACTTACGCGGCGGCCCCTCGCTCGATTCTGCCCAAGAGTAATTCAAAAGCTCGGCGTTTTTCAGCCGACTTAAAAGTGGGTACAGCGTCCCCTCTACGACCAAAAGATCATCTTGCTTTAATTCAAAGAGAATATCACTAGCATACACCGGACCATTGGAGATAATTAACAAGGTAGCAAATTCTAAAAGCCCCTTTCGCATTTGTACCTGTGCATTTTCCGTTGTTGGAACATCCATAGAAAATAATTATGGTTGTAGTATATCACCCACTACTATGCAACGCAAGGTAGCTGGCTGTGGAAAAGTACACAATTAAAAAACAATATCCCTAGCCTAAAAAATACAAACCTAATGTCTAGACCCGTTGACTAATTCTAAGGAAGCCTCTTACGATTAAGATATAAGAGATTAAGTCATTAATTCATTTAATCTTTAAAACTATGAAAATACCTTATCTTAAATACTTTGGCCTATTCGCCATTGTCGCTATCGCCTTAACTGGCTTTGGCTACAATCGCCTACCCCACTGGGGTCTCGCGACCGTCTCGGCCCACGAAAACGGCAATAAAATAATTATTGAACCCAATCTCGAAATTATTCTCTCTCTTCCGAACCTGGCCAATGAAAACAGCCTGGATCAGTGGATGGAAACTATTAAAAACCTCGACGACAATGTTTGGTTGGTCGCCCACGAACACACGAGCGATGGTAGCGAAGGCCAGATACTAGGTTACGTGGGGTTACATGACGACGGACAATCGACAGTATTCCAATTAGAAAAAACCAGCTGGATGGATAATAGCGCGGTTTTAATGTTGCATTATGACCGTGGACAAACGAAAGTCTTTGAACCAACCGGGGCCGATACTCCAGTCAGGCTTAACAACGAACCATTAATGTTGGAGGTTGAAATTAACGCTTACCCAGAATTCTTTATTGACGACAGTCGCTTACCATTCTTAAACCAACAGAGTGTTCCCATGACTAACGACCGGCAAATGTTGCCCCATGACGAATTATCTATTGATGACCGGACGAGTGTCTATTAAATAATTAATCGTCACCAGCTCGCGCGACAATATCCACCGTTAATTCAAACTCATCTTTAACGACCCGATCACCAAGGTTAAGATAAAACTTTAATGAGCCATAGCGGACATCCCACTTGGTTCGATCAAGGACTAAAGTTGCCTTGGCATGGTATTCATCCGACCGTTTGGCTTTCAGAGCATAGCCTTCAAATTCCACTGGGTGGGTCACATCTTTAATCCTTAAATCTCCGATAAACTTGTAACGATGCAATTCAGCTAATTTCTCAACGGTAAAGATAAACAATTCCCCGAGCGGATATTCACGAGTGTCAAAAAAATCTCGCGAATGTAGATGATTTTCTAAGCGTTTTCGCCGACCCTCATCTCGGATATCTGTGTTCAGAATCGTCGTCATGTCTACCACCACTTGCCCCCCGCTTAACTCATTGTTATCTTCCAAAACCTGGCCGCTCCTAATAACGACCGTACCAGAATGGGACCCGCCCATGAGCCAACTACCTGTCCAGCGGATTTCGCTTAATTCTGGAATGATCTGGTAAATCTTGGGCATAGAACAAATACATACTTTAAGGGTATGTATTTATTGTAGCCAGTCTTTCGCCTGATCGTCAAATAAAAAATCCCCCGCCCATTGGGGCGCGGGGAAATTGTCGCCGGTCTGAAAAACCAAAAATTATATCGGCCCACGCATGCCGGTTCGACCTTCTCGTTTAACCAACCCCACCAAGAACAACAGAATCACCGCGCCAATTACCGCCGCCGCAATTGTGCCCAAGATAGTTTCCGGAAATACCCCGACTAAACCCAGTAAATATCCACCAATTAAAGCGCCAATAATACCAACCACAATATCTCCGACAATCCCGAGCCCTCGTCCTTGCATAATTAAACTAGCGAGCCAGCCAGCGATTAAACCGACGATTAACATTGTTAATAAATCCATATATTTTTCACCACCTTTCTTTGGTTTGAGAGATAAAAAGTTTAAGAATTAATAATAAGGGAATACCGCAGACGAGAGATTTCTTTATTTTAGTAGTATTGTCGCCTGCGGTACTTTAGGATCGTCATAAGCACTAATAGTTATTACCCCGACGGGTACCGCCCGAAGCCTTCCCGCCTTTACGGCCAATGGCTTGGACTTCTTCTTTTGGACGATTAGCAAAATTAGCTGGGCTCATTTTACCGCCACGGCTACGATCGGCATCCGACAATTGATGGGCATGACCACTGGATTGAGCCGCCTTCCCACCCTTACTCGCGATTCTTCGCTGTTTATCTGGGTCCATTGACGCAAAACCTCGGTTAGAAGTATTCCCGCCCGCCGACGCTTGTCCGCCTTTACTCGCGATACTTCTTTGCTTATTTGGATCCATTGAAGCGAAGCCACGATTAGATGTATTATTTGCCATATTTGTAAGTAGCGTTATTATTTATGTGCTTTTAAGTGTAAATATTGACCGGCAATATCGACCAGTGCCCGGTTTAAGCGGGCTATTGTGGCCAATATTTAAGCACACAGATAAATCCTTAACTTTAAAGAGTTCCCCTCTATGCTTAAATACGTATTCATACTAGTTTGGTACACTTTTACTGTCGCATCTCAAGCCTCGCTTGTCAAGTCCAGACGGACTTGACAAAACTAAAAAACAGGCCTCGATAGCCTGTTTTAAAAATTAGCCTTGACTCCGCCACTCCCGAAAAAATCCTAAACCTTAACCGAATTAAACTCCTGTAATATTTCCTTGGCATGAGCCCGTGGGTCTACTTCATTATAGACCTTCTCAATTAATCCCGCCGGATTAATGAGATAACTAACGCGCTTCGGCTTTCCATCTTTTAGGGCTTCGTACAATCTAAAAACATCCTTGTTTTCATCCGCTAAAATCGGAAAATTCAACTTGTTCTGGCCAGCAAATAGTTTGTGGCTATCGACGGTATCCGGACTAACACCAACCACTTGGATCCCCCGCGCAAAGTAATCGGCGAAATGATCACGAAAACTGCAGGCTTCGGTGGTACAACCTGGCGTATTATCCTTGGGATAAAAGTACAACAGTACCCAACGACCACGGTAATCACTTAATTTTTGGGCATCGCCGTTCTGGTCAAGAAGTGTAAATTCCGGCGCGCTTAAAGTAGTATTTAACATATGATTATAATTACCTAACGCTACTACATCTTTATCTTAACAATTCATACTAACCAAGTCAAACGAAAAGCACCTGGAAACTTTACTGACCCAAAGAATATGTCACGATCTCCTGGTAAACCGGACCATTGGCGGTTAAAGAGCTCCGGTAAAGCACCAGCTGGTTAAAAGTAAAACTCAATTCTGGTATAGATATTTCCTCCAGCCCTTTTAAATTAGAGATTCTATCTTTAACCCGAAGTAAAGTGATGTGAGGCTGCCACTTTTTTTCATCGAGAATTATCTTCTTAACTAACAGACGTCGCTTAACATTAGATTGTATTACCCATGCCCGCCCAGTGATATCTTTAAGACTTAAACCAACCACCTGTGGCTGAAGTAAATTAGGAAACCCAACAAAACCATTCAAAGCGACTAAGGGAGCCAACTCCCCTTTTAGGCTTTCGTCAATCGCCTCTTTGATTACCGACACGCTCCCCTCTTCCACTTCACCCAAGAAGAGAAGCGTCACATGCCAGACCGAAGGATCGGTCCAACGCACGAGTGCTCGAGGATTAAATCTTTGAATCTCTCTTTGGATACGTTCGACCTCGGTCGAAATCACTGGCGGAAGCGGAAAAGCAATAAATAAACGCATAAATTTGTGCTATAATATAATCAGTTAAGGAGATTATACCACACTCTTGACAAACCGTTTGGTTATGTTAAAGTATTATCACTCTCAACCTTAGAGTGCTAACACACTTCGGAACGAGTTTTACCACATAATACACACTATGATCCCCCAAAACTTTACCAATAAATCCCAAGAGGCTCTGCAATACGCGGCTAAAATCGCCATGCAAAATGGCCAGGGCCAAGTCGAACCGCCCCATCTTTTCTTTGCTTTTTTAGAGGACGAGGATAGTTTGGTGTTGTCAATCCTGCTGAAACTAAACGTCAATGTTATTTCACTCAAAGCGGATATCCAATCTTTAATCGATCGCTTGCCTAAACAAGGTCAGACCATTACAACCAATCCCCTAACCGGTCAGATCATGTTAGGCCAAGCCATGCTTTTCATTTTCCAAATGGCGACGACCGAAGCCGAACACATGAATGATGAGTTTATCAGCCTCGAACATTTATTCTTAGCTTTTTTACAAAACAAAAATCCCGTTAGCGACATTTTGAATAAGTATGACGTGGATTACGATGTCGCGCTCGAAGCCTTGGCGGAAATCCGCGGCAACCAACGCGTGGATTCCCCAGAACCAGAAAGCAAATACAACTCTTTAGAAAAATATGGTAAAAATTTAACTGAACTCGCCCGTAAGGAAAAAATTGATCCAGTCATCGGCCGAGATGATGAAATCCGTCGCCTCATGCAAATCCTGTCTCGTCGGACAAAAAATAATCCTGTTCTTATCGGTGAACCAGGCACTGGTAAAACGGCGATTGCCGAAGGGTTGGCCCAACGCATTGTGAACGGGGACGTCCCAGATTCATTATTAAACAAAGAAATAATCGCCCTAGACATTGGTGCCCTTTTAGCCGGTACCAAATTCCGCGGTGAATTTGAAGAAAGACTGAAAGCTGTCTTAAAAGAAATTAATGCTGGCAAAGGCCGCTTTATTCTTTTTATCGACGAACTACACACCATCGTTGGTGCGGGTGCGTCCGAAGGTTCAGTTGACGCTTCGAACATGTTAAAACCAATGCTCGCGCGTGGTGAACTCCGCGCCATTGGTGCGACTACTCTCAAAGAATACCAAAAATACATTGAAAAGGACGCCGCTCTCGAACGTCGCTTCCAACCCGTCATGGTCAAAGAGCCAAATATTGACGATGCCATCGCTATCCTCCGTGGTATTAAAGAAAAGTATGAGGTCCATCACGGCGTCCGGATTACGGACGCCGCGATCATCGCCGCGGTTAAACTATCTGACCGCTATCTGACCGACCGCTTCTTGCCAGATAAAGCCATCGACCTCATGGATGAAGCCGCTTCGGCTTTACGGTTGGAAATTAACTCCATGCCGGAGGAATTGGACAAGATGAAACGGCAAATGATCAAGTGGGAAATTGAAAAGCGCGCCTTAAAAAAAGAAAAGGATCCGGAATCCAAAGAACGACTAGAAAAACTTGAAAAAGATTTAGCCAACGTCAAAGAATCCAGTGCTGAACTGGAAGCTCAATGGACTAACGAAAAAGAAATCATTAGCCGTATTCACGGTCATAAACGTGAGATAGATAAATTGAAACAACAAGCCGAAATCGAAGAGCGACGTGGTGATTTACAAAAAGTCGCCGAGATTCGCTACGGCAAAATCCCCTACTTAGAAGGTGAAATTAGGCAAGACGAAAAAAAGCTTAGTGAAATGCAAAGATCACATGGGATTTTGAAAGAAGAAGTATCTGAAGAAGATATTGCCGGCGTCGTCGCCCGTTGGACTGGTATTCCCGTTGCCCGCATGCTACAAAGTGAAACCATGAAGCTCGCCAAGATGGAAGAAGTTCTCATGGAACGTGTTGTTGGCCAAGAAGAAGCGATTACCGCAGTTTCGAACGCTATCCGTCGCTCCCGCGCGGGAGTTTCCGAACCTAATCGGCCAATTGGCTCCTTCATTTTCCTAGGACCAACTGGCGTCGGTAAAACCGAACTAGCCAAAGCTTTGGCCGAATTCATGTTTGACACCGAAGAAGCATTGGTTCGCATCGACATGAGTGAATACATGGAAAAACATAGTACGGCTAAGATTATTGGTTCACCGCCTGGTTATGTTGGCTACGAAGAAGGCGGCCAGCTGACCGAGATAGTACGTCGTCGCCCGTATGCGGTAATTTTGTTCGACGAAATTGAAAAAGCCCATCCGGATGTTTTCAATGTTTTACTACAAATTTTAGATGACGGCCGGCTGACTGACGCCAAAGGACGGATTGTGAACTTCAAAAACAGTGTGATTATCATGACGAGTAATATTGGTAGCCAGATGATTCTGGATATCAACCGGCGTGGTGGCTTGGGTTTTGAAGCGGGAAAAAATAAAACAAAAGCGGCCAGTGAAAAGAATATTAAAGAAAAAATTACTGAACTCCTTAAACAAAACTTCAAACCAGAGTTCTTAAACCGCGTAGATGAAACGATCATTTTCCATGCCTTAGGTGAAAAAGAAATTGAACACATTGTTGATCTACAGTTAAAACAAGTCATGGATCGACTACAAGAAAAAAAGATTACGTTAAGCGTGTCAGCGGAAGCCAAGGTTTATCTTACTAAACAAGGTTTTAATCCCGACTATGGTGCCCGCCCCTTAAAGCGCGTCATTCAGACCGAACTTCTAGATAATCTGGCCTTACAGATCATTGAAGGAAAAATAGCTGACGGGCAAGAAGTAAAGGTGGATGTAGAAAAGAATAAAATAGTACTTAAGTAAATACAAAAGGCCGCCGCAAGGTGGTCTTTTTAATCATTGCTCTTCTTAAAGTTATTTGCTATTATTTACTTAGTTTATACCCCATGGGGATATAACCCTAATTTCTAAAATATTTTACCATACCTTAGCCCTTTTATCCACTAGTTGGGATAAAAGTAGTTATGCAAAATCGCTCCGCTCTTTTGCATAATGGGT
>DATDYA010000053.1:0-8564 GCA_035289165.1 Patescibacteria group bacterium | reverse complement strand
GCTGGTCGATTGAACGGTGTTGAAATCGCTCGTCGTGAAGTGTTGGGGGCGGGTAAAATGTCCTTGATCACCCTCCGAAGCGATGTTGACTACTCTTTTGTGGAGGCTAATACTATCTACGGAAAGATTGGTATCAAGGTTTGGATTTACAAAGGCGAATCTTTTGGACGCCGTGATAAATTTGGTGTAAAGAACACTGAAGAAGCGGGAGCCCAAAAACAACGTAAACAGAGATAATTTCTACCTGTATGTTAATACCTAAGAAAGTACAACACCGCAAATGGCATAAAGGCCGCCGACGTGGATTGGGCCTGGCCCAGCGTGCTAATGGCGTAGATTTTGGTGAGTTTGGTTTAAAATGTGAAGACCATGGTTGGATTACCAGTCGCCAGATTGAATCGGCGCGTCGTGTTTTGACCAGATATGTTCGCCGTGGCGGTAAGATTTGGATCCGCATTTTCCCCGATCGTCCTGTCACCAAAAAAGGCAACGAAACCCCCATGGGTGGTGGTAAGGGCGCTCCGGATCATTATGTGGCTGTCGTAAAACCCGGTACCGTTTTGTTTGAAATGGGTGGTATTACTAAAACTTCGGCTAAAGAGGCGATGGAACTCGCTGGTTACAAGTTTGGTGTTAAAACTAAATTTGTTGAAAGGCAATAATCTAAATTTATGGATTTCACTGAATTAAAAAATAAAGACGTCGCTGAACTGACAGAAATGCTTGGGTCTTTGCGCGAAGAAGTACGCGTCGCTAAAGCGGGCGCCCGGTCAGGAGCCTACCGACAGAATCATAAAATAAAAGAATTAAGAAGTACGATCGCGCGGATTAATACGTTAATTCATCGCACCAAATAATTTGTTATATTATGGAAAAAATCGAAAACAAAAAAATGACCCGTGTGCTTGAAGGCCGAGTGGTGGGTACTGTCATGATGAAAACCATTACTGTTCTTGTCGAAAGCGTCAAAACCAACTTGAAATACAAGCGCAAATTTAAAACTACCAAGAAGTTCCCGGTGCACGATGAAACCGGTTTGGCTAAAGTTGGTGATTTAGTTCGTTTTATGGAGTGCCGACCATTGTCCAAAACCAAACGCTGGAGAATCCAGGAAGTAGTGAAGAAATAATTATTATTCAAAAGTTTCTAGAGCTAAAACTATGATACAACACCGATCCATGTTGAATGTCGCCGATAACACTGGTGCCAAAAAGTTACAATGCATCCGTGTTTTAGGTGGCTACAAAAAGCGCTATGCCCAAGTCGGCGATATTTTTACTGCTGTTGTTAAGGTAGCGGCCCCCCGCGGCATGGTTAAAAAGAGTGAAGTGGTGCACGCGGTGGTTGTACGCCAACACAAAGAAATACGTCGCCCTGACGGTACTTACATCCGTTTTGACGAAAATGCCGCCGTAATTGTTGACAAGAAAACCAAAGAACCAAAAGGGACGCGTATTTTCGGCGGTGTTTGCCGCGAATTACGTTCTAAAGGTTTTCAGAAGATCATTTCTTTAGCTCCGGAAGTTTTATAAACAAAAACATATGAAAATTAAAACCAACGACCAAGTGAAAATAATTCAAGGCAAAGACCGTGGTAAAACCGGTAAGGTTATTCAGGTTTTTCGTGCTGATAATAAAGTGGTCGTCGAAGGGATGAACAAGATTAAGAAACATCTGCGCGCCAGAAAACAAGGCGAGAAGGGACAAACGATTGAACTTTCTGCTCCGATTACTGGTAGCAACGTGATGCTCGTTTGCACCAAGTGCCAGGCGCCAACTCGCGTTGGTTATAAATTTGAAGGTGACAAAAAAATGCGCGTTTGCCGCAAATGTAAAGAGGTAATCGACTAAATTTATGCAAAATATTTTATATCAACAATATAAAGAAAAAGTTGTTCCGGCGGTCATGGCCGAATTGAATTACAAAAATCGCCTGCAAGTGCCGAAGATCAAAAAGGTCGTTATTAATGTGGGTGTCGGCAAATTTGTTAAAGACGCTAGTTATATTGATAACGTTGAAAAAACTTTGCTTAAGATTACTGGTCAAAAACCAGTCCGAACCAAGGCTAAAAAGGCTATCTCCAACTTTAAGATCCGTGAAAACCAGGAGATTGGCGTTGTCGTCACTCTCCGTGGCCCACGCATGTACGACTTTTTACAAAAATTATTAATGGTTACTTTCCCTCGTGTTCGCGACTTTCACGGTATTTCCGCCAAAGGCTTTGACCGTCAAGGAAATTTGACCATTGGTTTTAAAGAAAACGTCGCTTTTCCGGAAGTAAAAATGGATGAGTTGGACAAAGTTCATGGTTTAGAAATAGTTATTAATACCAATGCCAAGAATCAGGCCGAAGGAAAGGCACTTTTAACTCACTTAGGTTTTCCTTTTATAAAATAAGATATGGCGACACAAGCACAAAAAGCAAAATCCAATCGCAAACCAAAATATTCCACTCGCATTGTTCGACGTTGTTGGAAGTGTGGTCGTGGCCGAGCCGTGATTGGAAAGTTCGCCCTTTGTCGCATCTGTTTCCGCGAGTTAGCGAATGAAGGAAAGATTCCGGGTGTGCATAAATCTAGTTGGTAATTTATTTCTAAAAAGCAATAATATATAATCACTTAAAGTTATGTTGACCGATCCTATCGCTGACATGTTAACCAGAATACGCAACGCCTCTATGGCTCATAAGAAAGAGACGGCGATGCCATTTTCTAAATTGAAATTGGCGATTGCGGAAATTTTGGTACGCGAAGGCTACATTTTAAAAGCCGACGTAAGCGAAGAAAACCCAAAAAATTTGGTAGTGGTTTTGAAATATAACCATGGCACCCCAGCTATCCAATCGCTCGTTCGGTTGAGTACCCCTGGTCATCGCCGCTATGTTAAAAAGAGCGAAATCAAGGCGGTTTTGAATGGTTATGGTCTTTCAATTTTGTCCACACCAGCCGGGATTAAAACCAACAAAGAAGCGATTAAGGAAAATGTTGGCGGTGAATTGCTTTGTGAGGTATACTAACCTAAAATAATATGTCACGTATTGGAAAAAAAGTTCGACCGATCCCGAGTGGAGTCACTGTCGAAATCAACAAAGTAAATTTAAAAGTAAAAGGCCCTAAAGGCGAGTTAACTTTAAAGTTACACCCTCGGATTATTGTTACTCAAAATGAGGGGAACTTAGAGTTTTCCGTTAAGAATGAAAACGATAAAAACGAACGGGCGATCTGGGGCACTTTTTCCAGCCTAGTTAATAATATGCTGGATGGTGTGACTAAAGGTTTTAAAAAAGAATTAGAAATTAACGGTGTTGGTTTCCGCGCTGGTATGAAGGGTCAAAATCTGAATCTAGAAATCGGTTTTTCTCACCCAGTAGAAGTTAAACCAATGCCCGGTACGGTTTTAAAGGTAGAAAAGAATGTCATTACTGTTGAAGGAATAGATAAGCAAGCGGTTGGTGAAATGGCCGCGATCATCCGTGGTCTTAAGAAACCAGAGCCTTACAAAGGCAAGGGTATCAGATACATTGATGAAGTGGTACGACGCAAGGCTGGTAAGACGGCTGCTAAAGGTGCTAAATAATTAGGTACTAATAAGGATATATATGCGAAGACTTTTCAACAAAACTAAAAATAGCTTACGTCAGGTTCGCCACAATCGTGTGCGTGCCCGAGTTACTGGTACCAAAGAAACGCCACGCCTTTCCGTATTTCGCGGCCTTCGTTCTATGGTTGTGCAGTTGGTTGACGATGCCAAAGGACAAACCTTGTGCCAAGCAACCACTAAAGAAATTAAGGACAAGAAAATCGAAGGACGAAGCGGCAAAGTGGCAGAAAGTTTTTTACTCGGTCAGTTAATCGCCGAAAAAGCTAAGGCCAAAGGTGTTGAGTCAGTTGTTTTTGACCGCGGTGGTTACAGCTACCATGGACGCGTGGCGGCTTTAGCTGACGGTGCCCGTGACGGCGGATTAAAATTCTAATAATAATCTTGAACTATGAGTAAACCTTTTAGCAAAGGACGCCGCGACGGCCGACCAATGGAAAAACCCGAGTTTGATCAAAACATTCTGGATTTGGCGCGTGTCACTCGTGTCACCGAAGGTGGTAAACACTTGAGCTTCCGCGCCTGTGTGGTCTTGGGTGACCACAAGGGCCGGGTGGGGATCGGCATCGCCAAAGGTAAGGACGTTCAGCTTGGTGTAGAAAAAGCCGTGAACAAGGCTAAGAAAAACATGATTCGTGTACCAATTTTAAAAGAAACCATTCCTCACGCCGTGATCAAGAAATTTAAAGCGGCTAAGGTAATGTTAAAACCAGCCCCACCAGGCTCTGGTATTATCGCTGGTGGTGCGGTCCGTGCCGTATTGGAATTAGCTGGTGTACCAAACGTTTCCTCCAAAATTTTAGGTAAAACAAAAAATAAGATTACGATTGCCAAAGCTACTTTTGAAGCTTTGCAGTTATTTAAGAAATAATTATTATGACTTTACGAGCCCATACCTTGAAATCTGCTCCCGGCTCCCGCCATTCACGTAAGCGTGTTGGTCGTGGCAATGCCTCGGGACACGGTAACTATTCCGGTCATGGTGGTAAGGGACAAACTGCTCGCTCTGGTGGTAACGCTGGTCTGAAGTTAAAAGGTTTCAAGATGCTGTTGCAATCTACTCCGAAACTTCGTGGCTTCAAGAGTCTCGCGACTAAGCCAATGACTTTAACTTTAGACGATTTGGAAAAGAACTTTAACGACGGAGATGTCGTAACCGTCGCCTCCCTACACGAGAAAAAAGTCATTAGTAAAACTGTTGCCGCCGCCAAGGTGGTGAATACTGGTGAGTTAAAAAAGAAACTGGTATTGGAAGGAATCAAAACAACTAAAACTGTCGCTGAAATTATCAAAGGTTTAGGCGGTGAAGTTAAATAGGGGATCTTTTTCCCCTTTTTCCTTATCTAATTACTATGTGGGAAAAATTTAAACAAGTTTGGCAGATTAAGGAATTACGCAACAAGATTTTATTTGTCTTGGCGCTTCTTGTTATCTTTCGTTTAGTCGCCCATATCCCGATCCCCGGTGTTAATGTTGAAAATCTTCGTAATTTTTTTCAAGGCAACCAATTACTCGGCCTCTTAAACGCCTTTACTGGTGGAACAATGGAAAACTTTTCCGTTGTTATGCTTGGCGTTGGTCCCTACATTACTGCTTCGATCATCTTCCAGTTACTGGCCATGATTGTACCAAAGCTTGAGGAAATGACTAAAGAAGGTGAATCTGGCCAACAGAAAATTAATATGTATACTCGCTGGTTGACCGTGCCTTTGGCTTTTTTACAGGCTTTCAGCATGATCAAGCTTCTGGGTCAATCTTCCCAGCCAATCATTGGTAATTTGTCTTCCTTTCAGTTTATTACCGTCATGTTGACGATTACCGCTGGCACGATGTTTTTAATGTGGATGGGTGAGATCATTACTGAACAGAAAGTAGGGAATGGTATTTCCTTACTTATCTTTGCTGGTATCGTTTCTAGCTTACCTGGTACTATCCGTAACGTCTTTTTAAATTATTCTTCAGCCGATCTTTACACCGTTATCCTTTTCGCCGCTATTGCTGTATTGACGGTTGTCGGCGTGGTCTTCATCAACGAAGGTCAGCGTAATATCCCGGTCAGTTATGCTAAACAGGTGAGAGGTAATAAGATCTATGGTGGTTCTAACACCCATTTACCAATGCGTGTGAATATGGCTGGCGTAATTCCAATCATCTTCGCTATCTCTCTGGTGTTGTTCCCACCAATGATCGCTCAATTCTTCATTAATGCCCGAACCGCTTGGGTGGCTAATTTTGCTGGTTGGGTTATTACCACTTTCCAGAACCAAGTATTCTATGCTGTCGCTTACTTTTTATTAGTCTTTGGTTTCACCTACTTTTACACCGCTGTTATCTTCCATCCCCAAAAGATTGCCGAGAATTTGCAAAAGCAAGGCGGCTTTATTCCGGGAATTCGACCAGGTAAAGAAACTGAAAATTATTTACAACGTACCATGAACCGTATTAACCTGATCGGTGCTTTGTTCCTAGGTCTCATCGCTATCCTACCGCTCATTCTCCAAGGTGCTCTTGGCACCCAGAGTTTAGCTATTGGTGGTACTAGCTTGCTCATCGTCGTGGCTGTAGCCATTGAAACCGCGAAGCAAATCGAGGCCCAGGTGACCATGCACGAGTACGATAGGATATAACGGTAAAGAAAATTAAGACCAAAAAATAAATTTTACAAATTTACAAAAACACCGCCCAAAAGGGTGGTGTTTTATATGTTCCTTATTTTACGCTTCTCAGTGAATCTGAAATAACAAGTAAATTATTATCTCAGAGTCGACACCGAGAAGCGCCGCCGACCCGCGCCCTAGCGCATGTAGGATCGGGTTTCAGAACCGGAGGGGGGTGTTGGCGAGCTTCTCCCGCAAGTTGTTGCGGATTCCGTCCCGGTAGGGAAAGTAGGTCGAGCCACTGGTGAGCTCGAGCCACATGCACTGATCGCCGCGGGAGAGGTAGACCTCAACTGCGCTGTCGGTGCAGCTGGGCAAGCACTGGGGGTCGATTTTGTACATCTCCGCGACGCGGTCGAAGCCAGTCGCTACTGCGTAGAAGACACCCCTCTCGCAGTAGGATTTGATGACCACGAGACGCCCCTCCACCTGGGGGACGAAGGTCTGAAACGTGTTCTGATGGAACAACCGGGGGCAGAACCACCCGAACATGAACCAGAGCACGCCCAGCGTCCCCACCACTCTCACCAGTCGTCTCATTACGTGGCTCCACGCGCCACACAGGCGCTCCGTTGTTAAGGAACCAGCCAGTATAGCAAAGAGAGAGAGTTGTCAAGGTAAAAATAGTATGGTATAATCCCCTTCGTGTGAAATTAGGCTAACTTAAGCCTTGCCCCTTCAGGGGCATTTTAATTCCTATACATTCGGTACTGTGAAAAAAATCATTATTCTTATCGGCCCACCTGGTTCAGGCAAAGGTACACAGGCGAAACGCTTGGCTAGTAAGTTTGGTTATGGGCATATATCAACCGGCGATCTTTTACGTCGCCTCATGGCCGGTGGAAATAATTCGCCGGAAGAAGAAGTAATATTAGAAGAAGTGCGGGGTGGCAAATTAGCCCCGGATTGGCTTATCTACAAACTCGCCTTTGCGGAAATGGATAAGTTTTTGGACGAAGAAAAAGGTGTTGTGTTAGATGGAGCGATTCGTAACACTTCTCAGGCGGAAAAATACGAAGAATATTTTACTAACAAAAATTTAGCTAATGATGTTGTGGCGATTGAAATTACCTTGTCTGATGAAGAGTCTTACAAACGTCTTACTCGTCGCAAAGTCTGTGATGGCTGTGGCGACATTGTTACTTGGACTAAATTTACTGGCCAGGTAGAAAAGTGTATTAAGTGTGGTGGGAATTTGGTTATCCGCATGGACGATCATCCGGAAACGGTTAAAAAACGTATCGAAAGCCAAGGGAACAAAGCGATGGCTCCGATCGTAGAGTATTACGACCAACTTGGTGTCTTAAAAAGAGTGGATGGAGCTGTTAGCATCCCCGAGGTGGACAAACAAATCGAACAAGTGCTACAGTAAGAAGGTAAATTTAACATTGTTCCATGTTAATTAAAGCCAAAGAAGACATTAAAACTCTCGAAAAAAGCGGCAAGATCATTGGCGAAGTGCTTTCCAAACTCGGAAAAATGTGTAAAGCTGGCGTCTCCACTTTTGACGTTGATACCGCCGCCGAAAAAATGATCCTTGACGCTGGGGGTCGCCCCGCCTTCAAAGGCTATTGTGCTAGTTCGACTGACACTCCATTCCCGGGGACGATTTGTGCTTCATTAAATCATGAAATTGTTCATGGCATTCCAAGACCAGAAATTGTTTTAAAAAATGGCGACATTTTTACCATCGACATCGGCATGGAGTGGCCGCACGGAAAGAAAACTCGCGGTAAACAAAAGAGGGGTGTCTATACCGATACTGCGATCACCGTTGCAATTGGCGACATTAATGAAAAAGTTACGAAATTAATGCGGGTAACACAAGAAGCTTTGGAAATTGCGATTCAAGCCGTTGTACCCGGACACACCATTGCGAGTATTGGTAAGGCCGTAGAAGACTATGTAAAAAGCCGAGGGAAGTATGGTATTGTTCGTGACCTGGTAGGGCACGGTGTGGGCTATGCCGTGCACGAGGAGCCTCGTATCCCTAATTACTATGACCAGCGTCTAGAAACCTGGCTCATCCAGCCAGGCATGGTTTTAGCCCTTGAACCCATGATTACCCTCGGCGACCACCGTATAACGTCTGGCGCGGATGGTTGGACTATTGAGACTTTAGACCGTTCACTCTGCGCTCATTACGAACATACGGTAGTGGTAACAAACAAAGGTTGTAAAGTTATTACCCGTCGTCCGGAGGAATTGGTATGAACATTCTCGCTTTAGATTTTGGTACTAAAAACATTGGTTTAGCTTGGGCAGATACTGGGATTGGCACTGCTCTGCCGTTTGGGGTAATAAACAAT
>DATDYA010000052.1:0-38451 GCA_035289165.1 Patescibacteria group bacterium | reverse complement strand
TGCGACATCCGAATTCAGAAAAAAGGAATCAGCCGAAGTTTTGCGGAATCCTTTCCCCAGAAAATTGTTTCCGCAAAACTTCGTCCGCATTGTTTCAGATTTCCTCGTCGGGATTGCTTTCAAAAAAGGTTCGAATTTTGTCCAGAACATACCGCACCGGAATTTTCTTAAAAACAAGGTTGTTGGTAATCTTGTTTTTTGGTATAATCACCACATAACTTTTAACTTAATTTAAACATATGGAGGGGACAAAAATAGCGGTTTTTCAAAATAAGGAAATTCGTAAGGTTTTATTCCAAAATGAATGGTGGTTTTCAGTTGTAGATGTAGTGGCAGCTCTGACAGATAGTGTGGATGCTAAAGATTATTGGTATAAGATGAAAATTCGGGTTAGTGAAGAGGAAAAAATTGAGTTATCGACAATTTGTCGACAACTGAAACTTGTTTCTTCCGATGGTAAAAAGTACGAAACTGACTGTGCCAACACCGAAGGTATTTTTCGTATCATCCAGTCCGTTCCTTCGCCAAAAGCCGAACCTTTTAAACGTTGGTTGGCTAAGGTGGGTTACGAACGGGTACAGGAAATTGAAAACCCTGAGCTGGCGACCAAGCGCACGAGAATGTTGTACAAACTGAAAGGTTATCCAGATAGTTGGATAGAAAAAAGAATGCGCGGTATTGCCGTTCGCGAAACACTAACTGACGAATGGCAAAAACATGGTATTAAGGAGAACAAAGAATTCCAAATTTTAACCGCTGAAATCGCCAAAGCTACTTTTGATCTAACACCTAGCCAGCATAAGAAAGTTAAAGGGTTGAAAAGAGAAAATCTTCGTGATCATATGACTGACTTGGAATTGATTTTCTCCATGTTAGGTGAAGCGGCGACGACAGAAATAACCCAAACCGAACACCCGGTTGGTTTACCGGAAAACCGTAAGGTTTCGCGGCGGGGTGGTGGTGTCGCTGGGACGGCGCGGAAACAATTAGAGAAAGAGACTGGTAAAAAAGTGGTCAGCAAAAAGAATTTTTTACCAAATTGGCAAAGCAAGAAAAAATTGAATAGTTAGTTCATTTTTATTTCAGTTTCTGGTATACTATCGGTATGTGAACTCATACAGAGTTTCGTTCAAAAAGTGTTTATTCTTGGTTTATTAGAGCCAAATAACTTATAAAAATTCCAAAAAAAGAGTGGCCAGTATTTTATAGGAAATTTTTGCTAAATTAAGGTCAAAATTTGAAATAACTCACTATTAGTTATGTTTAACGGGCAAGATGCAAAAGCCAATTTTTTCGATCAGCCGGCTGTGGATGAAACAGTCTTTTTGGCTTTAGAGGCAAATGGGGAAGCACCAAATACGCTTGAAGGCGAAGGTAAGCTAAGCGTTGACGTACTCCAGAGTGAGTCAGAGGTTGCGATTGTCGCTACGATGGCTGGGACTAAGCCAGAAGACATCGAGCTTCATTTACACAACGACCTCTTGACCATTCGAGGACACCGGCATAATCCGGCTTCACCCAGTTTTGAACCCTACTTTACGGAATGTTTCTGGGGTAGTTTCTCCCGCACTATTGTTTTGCCAGCGGATGTTCGGCCTGAACTCGCCAGAGCTGAATATCGTCATGGTGTATTAACAATATCTCTCCCCAAGGCCAAACCAGACAATTCTATTCCGATTATGGTAGTGGAGGAGTAACAAGAGTAAAATATATGCTTTTAGAAAAATTTGTTGAAATCGCAGAAAGGGGAGCGGAAAGGCCACTGTTTTTGTGGTATGAAGATTATAAAGTGTTAGCAATGGAGATTGTGCCAGAACTCGAAGTTGTCGAGAAAAGTATTGAAGAGGGTACCGAAACTTCCAAAAACATTAAGGGCCTGATCACCGCCTTGCGTTCTAGTACACCGAATGAGTTTGTTCTCGTTAAACAATTGATGTACGTTTCTTCTTTGTTTGCTGGAGAAGGTCAGATGGGCCCGGAAGAGCAGGAATTAGTCGATCGCTACTTGTCTGCAGTCAAAAAATTTTACCACTTAGCCCAAACCGCCGAACATTTTACTGAATCCCGTAATCGTTTAAAAGAAAAGCTGACTCCGGAAGAGCAGGAAGCCTATGATTTAAAACTTTTTCAGCATGAAGGCATGATGTATTGTTTAGATTTTTACTTGACTATGTACAAAGCCATCCAAGATTCTCCCAGTGAGGCAGGAAAACGAAAATATCTTGAAAGCACTGACGTTAACCTTGGTTCAGGTCAAGTACCTAGCCTCTGGGCAGATTTTAACCAAGACGAATCACTGACTAAATTTATTTATTCGATTTTAGACGACGAGTTAAGAACGAAGTTGACTGAAGCATACTTTAGTGCTAAGTTAATAATAATGAAAATACGGTTGAATTGTGATAAACAAGGCAAATGCGAAGCTGTATACCAGGGAGTAACCTTGGCTCAAGTAATCTCTGCTTTTCAAAGATTTATTCTAGCGTTAATTGAAGTCTTTGTTCTGAAAGGAATTGAAAGGTTAAGCAGTGTTTTTTTAAAACCATATGGCGATCAGCCGCTACTTTCGGAAGTGAAGAAACAAATTATGGAATCAAATTAATTTATTTAACACAAGGATTACTATATTTTTTTATATATGACCAATAAAGAAAGACAAGCCAAACCACCAATTGAGGTAGAATCTAAGCCAGAAACAAGGCCGACTTTACAAAAAGACAAGAGCAGTGTTGGTGAGGTTGGCGCTAGACGCACCCTAAAAGATTTTTTAGTCCAAAGTCTCGGTATAAAAGACGAACGTCGGGATAGTGATGATGAAACAACCGAGTTACCTCCGCGAGAAGAAGCAACTTTAGAAACACCCATGTTGTCTCTGCTTGAAAATTATCGTGGGGCGCAACCAGAACACTTGAATGAATATATGGAAGATCGAGCGAGGAAGTTGGGTACTACTGTGGATCAGTTATCTGCAAAACAGTACGAAGAAGTTTTGAAAGATGATAAAGGGTTTAAAGAATGGATGGCGGAAAAATTAGTATCAAATTTCATTGCTTCCCGGAAGGCCCTTATTAGTACAGGGCTTAAGGTGCCAGATTCACATCTTGGTCAAAGACTACGCTCTGCCAAGAGAGAACATCCGACCAGTCGTGAACTATCTAATAAAGAAGTGCAGCTTCATGGGCGTAGCATTCCGGAGGTAGAACAGCTAAGAACAGATTTGGATGCAATGAGCACCTTAAGGCAAGAAAATTTAGGTACCGTTGTAGATACTTACGAATCTACCATTAAAAAATTGCGGGGAATGAACGCGGGTGAGGCGGCGGTTGCACCTTTAGAGCAAGCTTTGGCTGAGGCTCGGGCTAATCTAGCTCGAGAAGCTCTGCAAGCGAGGGAACAAGGTAAAAAAGCCCTAGAAGTGGCCATGGCTAGACACCATGCGGAATTGGAAGAATTAAAACAACGTCAGCCATTTGAAGTGGAAGGTGGTATAAAACGTGAAATGTCCTTGAGTGTAAGGCGTTGGGGGGAAGTTTTAAAAGATGTTATTAAACACGAAGACGAAAGAGACGTTTTTGTTGATGGTGACGAAATAAAGTTAGATCAGGTAGATCATTGGGGAAATCTAGACCACACCCTTCAAGCGAGGTTGTCCGATTTTTTTGACAGAGAAATTGACATGATGAGCGGTGCCAAGAATCCGGCTGCCTCAGACAATAAAGTTAGAAAGTTGAATCTTGATGCTATAATTCAGACTGATAGCGAGGCCAGATTAGCATCTTTTTATCTACAGGGACTGGGAGACAGATTAAGAGACTCAGTGAGAAAGCAGGGGGAAAGTAGCGAGTCCGCTCTCCTACTTAAGAGATATGAAAGTTTGCGTCAGTTTTTACTAAATAGCCAGTGTACAAAAGGGGATGATCAGGGTGCTGAACTCGTTACGATCAATATACTAGCGGATTGGGGTGAAATGAGCGGAGTTATTGATAAAATAAGGGGGGGGAGCGGGACAGTAGAAACCACTTTCAACGCTCTTCAAAACCTTCGTCGGTTGATTGAAAAACGTGGTTCGAAGAGCCTCTTTTTACGGCGAGCTGGTCTTGATTTTTTTCAGAACGAAACAATTTTGCGATCTTGTAGCCCTACTGAAATTGTAATGATATTAAAAAGCGCCGGAAAAGCTTCGGCGGCAGATACTAACACAAGTGAATTGGTTTTTCGTTTAGCTAAAGAAGTTAATTATGTTATTGGTAAAAGAGACTCTGGTATAAATGAAGACCAGCGAAGGAGTATAAGAAAGACAGAATATCAATTAAGCCGCGATAACAAAGTTCTTGACTGCCCCGTAGACGAGAGAACAGTCATTGCAGATTTTTGTAACTATAGTGAAGAATGGGACCGTGAGTGGAATTTAATACTCGATGAATTAAAGAAGCGGGTCGATTCACAACCTGTTTATAATCGTAAAGCGGAAAAACAAAGATTAGTTGAAACAATTACTGCCAAATTGGCATTTTCTCCCTGGACTGGTGAAGTAGCGAAGGACCCACGTGCGGTATTACGGTGGGAAAAGACCAAGATAGAAAAACTTCAAGCTTTAGTTGAATGGGCTAACCAAAAAACATAGTTTTGGTTATTGATCACCCCTTGACAAAAGGGGTGATTTTTAGTATTATCTATTCACCATAGACAGCAGGTGGTTCGGAGTCCCCGAACCTTAATCTCCTGCCGAGGTGCAAAAAGCCCTTAAGTAAGGGTTTCCAAGTCGATTTGTACTGTTTATTAGTCTGTGGTTAACACAGATTTTTTGTATGGCAAAATCCAAACAACAAAAAGTAGAAACCATTGAGAGCTTAGGCCAAGGATTAAAAGGCGCTAAAGCCGTGGTTTTCGCCAACTTTCAAGGTTTAAAAGTAAGCGAAGCTGAAGAATTACGTGGTTTGTGTCGCCAGAACGACATCCAGGTACTCGCAGCTAAGAAATCCTTGCTCAAGCGTGCGTTCGCTGAAGCTGGCCTTACCGATACCGACCCAACCCTATTCCAAGGTGGCGTCGCTAGTTTTATGGGTACTGGTGATGAGGTTGCTCCGGCTAAAATCGTGAGCACTTTCGCCAAGACCCACGAAGTCGTCGCTGTTTTCGGTGGCGTACTCGAGGGTAGATTCATTGACGCCGCGATGGTGAAAAACCTCGCCAGTCTGCCCAGTAAGACAGAATTACTCGCTAAAGTGGTGGGCTCAATCAACGCTCCGGTTTCCGGTTTTGTCAATGTCTTATCTGGCAACCTGCGTAACCTGGTTAGTGTTCTTAATAACATTAAAGAAGCCAAAGCTTAAATAATTAGTTTAATTTAATACTATGAGTGACGAACAAAAAGTAGTTGAGGTGCCAGAGAAATTCAAGGCCCTCGTCGAACAAATCGAGAAGATGTCCGTTTTGGACTTGGCTGAACTTGTTAAAATTTTAGAAGACAAGTTTGGCGTTTCCGCCGCCGCTCCAGCTATGATGATGGCTGCTGCTCCTGGTGCTACCGCCGCTCCAGCTGAAGAAAAAACTGAATTCAGCGTTGAATTAGCTGAAGCCGGTGCTAATAAGATCAACGTGATCAAAGCGGTTAAAGAAATCACCGGTCTTGGTTTAGCTGACGCTAAAGCCCTAGTTGACGGTGCTCCAAAGATGATTAAAGAGGGTGTCAAAAAAGAAGAAGCTGAAGAGATGAAGAAGAAGATTGAAGAAGCTGGTGGTAAAGTCAACTTGAAGTAAATAAAATTTACTTAAAAAATCCTCCAAACGGGGGATTTTTTGTTGTATTTTTTAAAATTGAAAATTATTTCCAGGTTAGTTTTAAAAGGCGATTATTGTTCAGAGTGTATAAGGTTTTGTCTTCTTCAATCACAACTAATCCCGTTGGGTTAGTAAATTCTTTGCTCGTTAGTTGTTGTTTGACGCGGCCGTCTTTTTCCAGCATGACAATGCGTTTTTCTGACGGTTCAATGATATAAATGTAGTTTAGATCATTATATGACCAAATTTTTTGGGGAGATTTTAAGGCTGGCTCTAGTCCTTCAACTACAAAATTTTGTTTTTGTCCCTTAGTAAATTTTTGGATGTCACCATTTTGTTGAAGTACAAAGATGTCGCCATCAATTGTAAGATCAATCGCTTGTTCAAAATTTGCGGCGGCACTAGTCAGCCAGTTGTTACCCTTTCCAAAACCATTTTTTATACTGTCATGTTTGTAAATCATGCCGTTTGATTTATCGACAGTATAAAGTCGGCGGTTATATACCACCAGTCCACCCAGGTCAGGCGAGGCTTCGCCAAAACTCACGTCTATTTTTTCCAAAGCATTATTTCCCGGCGTGAATCTTATTAGCTCCTTTTTATTATAAACAAACAGGGCGTAGTCATTTTCTTTCGGAGCCGCCCCTAGAGTAAATCCGGCGGTAGTCGCCGCAGTTAAGACCTCGCCCTTTTTAGTTAATTCATCAAAGACAAAGAGCTTGGTTGTCGAGGAACTAAAGCCAATGACTTTACTTCCAATTTTTACTATTTGTTCTAGTTTTTGTCCCTCACTTTGTCCTGACCAGTCAAAAATAATTTCCGTTTCCGCCACAACTAATTTACGTAATTTAAAGCTAAGATTTTCTAAATCAGTCGATAGCCCTTGGCAGGTGGCAGTGTTTTTTTCATTGTCGCAGGTGAGCGTTGTAAAGATTTCTTTGGCTTCCTGTAATTCTTTGAGTGCCCCAGTTTGGTCATTATAAATTAGCGCGCTTTCGGCCGAGTCTTTTTTATTTCTAATGAGAGTAATTTTTTGGTTAAATTCTGCTGCCAGGGCTTCGTTCGCTGATTTTTTTTCAGCATAAATAATATTGCCAGCGAAAATTACTATGGCCGCGATTGCTAAAACAAGAAGAACCTTGGTCAAAATTGGCAAATCCCTAATCATTCTTATCTGGTGGTCTAGTTGTCGTTTAAAATTTTCCGCCACTTCTCGGCGGCGGCCTTTTAAGTTGGTTGCCAGGTAAAATAGGTTGACTAATAAATTACCAGAAGCCAACAGAACTGCCCAGATGAACATCCCGAGCCACAGTAAGATTCTACCAAGCGTTTTTAACCCTTTTCCAAAATAGACCAGATAACGACCCCAATCCGAGTTTTCATGCCTTTTTGTTATGTTATTATGTGGGTTGGCAGAAACAAAAGGACGTCGGTGAGTTGATTGTATATCGGCGGGGGGAGCAGTCTCTGGGCGAAGCCTCTCCTCTATTATAGGTTGTGGGTCTCCCTCTTCCGGTTTTTCCTGCCAGACATTTTTTAGTCTTTCATTTAAACGTGGTAAAAAAGAGGAAGAAAGAGTCTGTGAGGTATCTTTTTCCGTCCGGAAAAGGTGATTCAGGGACCTGGCTCCGGATCCTTTAGCAACCGGAGATTTTTTAACAATTGGTCCTAGTTTTTCCTCAATAGTTGGAACATAGTTAATAATAAGCCCGCCAAACGAGTTGCCGTTTTTAATCTCTGTCAAAACTTTCTGCAAGTGCTCGGCACTCAAGCGTGGCGGTCGGGAAGTTAGAAGTTTACTCAAACGGTCGGCGTCAAAGGTCTCGGCAATGTCTGGAGTGCCCGCAAAAAGGAAGTCGTTCGGGCTGATCTTACCCTGAACTACCTGTGAAAAAAGCTGGTTATCGTTTTTATCTTCGGTTACGTCTGTATTTACGAGCTCCATGACCTTAAATAGGCCATCTTTTGTTTTATAAAAAAGATTTAGAGTTGGCTCGCCATAATAACTGAAGATAATTTCCGGTTGACGTATCACCCCTACTAGGCAGTGTATTTCTAAATTTTCTTCCGTTAATACGAAACCAGAGTGGTTGACTTTTTCCAAGACGACTTCAAAAGCGGATTTACCGAATTCATCTTCGGTTACATAATAATTATTTTCGATCTGGTCAATAATTTCTTGTAAGCGGATAATTTGTTCTTTACTCGCTCCATTTAATTCGCAGACGGCAAAAAAATAGCCCTTTTCCCGTTCTTCGGGAGTAGAGGGTTCGGTAATGTGCAAAAGTACATGTGAACGTTCGGATTCGCCCCCCTCGACAAAAAATTCGTGGATCTGTAATTTATGCTCCATAGTTTTGACTTTTGTTGCTCTTAATAGTATACTACAAAGGCCAAAAAAAGTCCAAATCTTTGCCAAATAAGACGAGATATTAGAAGGTAGCTGAAGAGGGGAAAAAAGAAGTAAAAATATGCTTGAACACCTTTTTGGTTCAAAAACTAGATTAAAGCTTTTACAGCTATTTTTTCGCCACCCGGATCGGGCTTTTTTTGTTCGTGAAATCTGTCGAGCCGTCGGTTCGCACTTAAATGCGGTTCGTCGTGAATTGAGCAATCTAGAAACCCTGGGTATTATTGCAGTTACCGACAAGCAAGAAGTGCCTGAATATGACCAGGGAAGTGAGCGAGCAAAATATTTTGGGTTGCAAAAAGATTTTTTGCTTTTTGGCGAGTTAAAGTCTCTTTTACTCAAAGCACAGCTGATGGAAGAACAAGCTTTTGTTTCCGAACTCAAAGCCAAAGGTGGATTGATCAAATATTTTGTTCTTACCGGAATTTTTACCGATGAACCCCAAACCAACACCGATATTTTATTGGTCGGAAAAGTAAAGCCGGTCTCGACCACCAAGATCATCCGTGATTACGAAAAGGCGATCGACCGCCCAATTCGCTATACGATCATGAGTGAAGACGAGTATCACGAACGAAAGGAAATTGGGGATAAATTTCTATATGGAATTCTTGAGTCAAAACACGTTATTATTTACGATGAGTTAAACACTATTTAATAACGGTTTATGTATTTAGGAATCGATAACAGCGTTGACGGCAAGGCAATCTTTTACAAATGGCAAAACGATCAATTTACGGTTGAAGAAAAAATAATTAATGAGTCTGGTGATTTGCTTTTTGCCCTGCAATCGGTTTTACATAAAGAAAATCTCAATTTAGGTGATTTACAAGGTCTAGCCGTTCTGGTTGGAGCAGGAAAATTTACCGGGACAAGAGTGGCCGTAACTGTAGCCAATACCTTAGCCTATGCTTTAAATATTCCAGTTGTCGGGGTCGGGGAGTTAAAGGAAAACACTTTGGAAAGAATTAAACAACAAACTTCGGGAATATATGTGAGCGCCACTTATAGCGGCGAACCTAATATCGGGAAAAAGAAAGAATAGAATTATGCTCTCGGATTATCAGCGATATCGAATTTATGAAATATTACCCGGTTTAAGTATTTGGCTTACGCTTGTTTTTGGAGTTATTTTATCTTTTGTTCAGCCACTTTGGATGATCTATGCCGTATTAGTTTTTGATGTCTATTGGGTTTTACGGGTAATATATTTTTCTTTTTATCTTGTCATGTCCTGGCGTCGTTTCCGTAAGGCGATTGCCGAAAATTGGTGGAAAAAATTAACCACGGAATTTCCCGCTTGGCGAGAGAAAAAGTGTGTCGTATTTTTGCCTTTATATAATGAAGAGTGGAGTATTGTTAAAGCCACTCTCGACGGTCTTTTGAATGCTAATTATCCAACCAAAGAAATTTTTGTTGTTTTATCTGGTGAGGAAAGGCGGCTTGTCCACTGGCAGGGGTTACAGGAAAAAATTAAAGAGAACTACTCTGATTTTTTCGCTGATTTAATATTTTATACCCATCCCTCGGGATTAGCCGGAGAAATCGTGGGTAAAGGGTCAAACATTCACCACGCCGAACGGCAGTTTAAAAAGTATGCCGACGAGCGGGGGTGGAACTATGCGGACGTGGTTATTTCGGTTTTTGACATTGATACAGTTGTCCATAAAGAATATTTTGCTCACCTCATGTACATGTATCTAAACCATCCTAATCCGACCCGCAGTTCTTTTCAGCCGGTCACGCTGTATAACAACAACCTCTGGGATTCACCAGCGCCTTTGCGCATTATGGCGTTTGGTACGAGTTTCTGGATGCTTTTCAGTTTAGCCCGGCTAGATAACATAGTAACTTTTTCTTCGCACAGCATGAGTTTTCAAGCCGCCCTGGATTGTGGTGGGCACGCCAAAGATATAGTGAGTGAGGATTCCCGTATTTTTTATCAATGTTGGCTCCGTTATAACGGAAATTATGAAGTTTCGCCACTGTATATCCCGGTTTCGATGGATACTGTCAATGATGTTAGTATGTGGAAAAGTTTAAAAAATTTATACTTGCAACAACGCCGTTGGGCCTGGGGGGCGGAAAATTTATCTTACTTGCTTTGGGAATTACGTCATCGCCCGGAAATTCCTTGGTACAAAAAGTTAAAAGTAATTTTCATTGAATGGGAAGGCAAGTGGAGCTGGGGAGTCGTCGCGATTATGATTACTATTTTAGGCCGTTTACCTTTGTGGTTTGCGGGCGAAGAATTGCGTCAGAGCGCTTTGTTTTTTAACACGCCCCATGTTTTGGAACTCCTTATGACGCTCGCCATGATTGGTTTGTTTACTTCGGCGATTATGAGTATGCTCATCATGCCAACGCGGCCGCATGGTTATTCACCCTATCGTTATTTGTATATGATCTTGCAATGGCTCTTGCTTCCGATTTCCCTGGTTTTTTTCTCGGCCATTCCTTGTATTGATGCCGTAACTCATTTAATGTTCGGTAAGTATCTTGGTTTTAATGTTTCTACAAAAAAACGTTTTCAACCCAATTATTCATAAATATATGCGAACCTTTAAAGTAATTCTCATCATTCTCGTTGGTCTAATTTTAGTTGGCGGTGGGGTCGGGTATTGGTGGTATAAAAGTGGGGGATTAACTACTTGGGCCGTCAATCGGGCTGGGGAAAGATTTCTAGGCGGCACAGAAGGTCTGCCTCTTTTACACGAAGCTCTGGGTTTTAAAGAGGCCCAAACCTATCTTGTCTTGTTCATGAATAATACCGAAATTCGTCCCGGCGGCGGTTTTCTTGGGACTTACGCCGTGTTGCAAGTTAAAGATGGGCATCCGCAAATTTTAAAAGTAGAAGGAACAGAAATTTTAGATAATTCCGCCCCTAAAGATTTCCAAGTTGAGCCACCGAAAGAAATGAAAGAATTGATCAAAGTTAAACGTTGGAATTTTCGTGATAGCAACTGGTATCCGGATTTTGCTTTATCGGCCGCCAAAGGATTGGAATTGTATAAAATGGAAAACGGATTGTCTGCCAACGAAATTGATGGAGTCATTGGTTTTACGCCGACTTTGATCGAAGACCTGCTCCGCATTACGGGTCCGGTAATAGTGGAAGGGGAAGAGTTTAACGCTCAGAACTTCTTGGAGAAAATAGAGTTTGAAGTAGAATATGGTTATGCCGAAAAAGGGGTTGAATTTCGTGATCGTAAACAAATGCTTTCTAAATTAAGTTATGAAGTTTTACGTAAAGGCGTGCGTGAAATGTATCGCAAGTGGCCGGAGTACTTGAGTCTTATGGACAAAATGATTAAAGAAAAACAAGTAGTCGCTTATTCACTAAATCCCGATTTACAAAAATTTATTTTAAGTAAGGGTCTCGCCGGCGAGTTGAAAGAATCTCCGGTCGACTATCTTCTTTGGGCTGATGCTAACCTCGGGTCGTTAAAGACCGATCTGGCGGTTGATCGAAACCTGACTTACGAGATAAAGCCGGACGGCCAGGGATATTTGGCTAAAGTTACTATGCACTATGACCACAATGGTGTCTATGACTGGCGTACTACTCGTTACCAGACTTTCGCCAGGCTGTATGTGCCAAAAGGCAGTAAAGTTCTAACGGTGAACGGACAGAGTGTTGAGAAAGGTATTAAAGATCCGTTTTTTTCGACTGGTGAAGAAAAAGGCAGGGCTTGGTTTGGGGCTTTCATCGTCATCGAGCCGGGGAAGGAAAAAGATTTAACCTTTGAGTACCTGTTGCCTTCGGCGGTAGTGCAGAAAATTGTGTCTGGCGATTATGAGCTCTTGGCCCAAAAGCAAATTGGTACGCCCGCTAATGAGCTAAAATTGAATTTGGATTTTGGTCGCCAGGTTTATTCTGCTCAACCCGGAGAGGATAAAGAATTTTTTGGCGATAAAAAATATACCTTTACTACCGACCTCCGTGAGGATCGTACTTTTGTTGTAAAAACTAAATAATCCGTAGTTTCCCTAGTTATGTTTATTAAAAAAATTGGAATTGATCTTGGTACCACGAATGTGCTCGTGTATGTCCCGCGCCGCGGTATTGTAATTAATGAACCAAGTGTTGTCGCTGTCTCGAAAGTGGACGGCAAAGTTTTGGCGGTTGGACTGGAAGCCAAAGACATGATCGGTCGCACGCCAGATAGCATCCTTGCCGAGCGTCCGCTTAAAGAAGGGGTGATCGCGAATTACCATACGACTGAAGCGATGATCAGGTATTTTATTAACAAAGCTTTGGGAGGCGTCCGGTTATTTCGTCCGGAAGTAATGGTGGCTGTGCCGGCGGGTATTACCTCGACTGAACGTCGTGCCGTGATTGACGCGACCATCGCCGCTGGGGCTAAAGCCGCATATATTATTAAAGAACCATTAGTTGCGGCCATCGGAGCTGACATTCCGATCGGTTCCGCCTCTGGGCACATGATTATTGACATTGGTGGTGGCACGACCGAGATTGCCGTCATCTCTTTAGGTGGCATAGTTTCCTGTGGCTCGGCTCGAATCGGTGGCAACAAATTCGATCGTTCGATTGCTGAATATGTTAGACATAAATATAACCTGGCGGTTGGAGAACGAACCGCCGAAGAAATAAAGATTACCATCGGTTCCGCTATGTACATGGAAAAACCTTTAACCATGGATGTTAAGGGGCGCGATATGATCACCGGGTTGCCCCGGACTTTAAGCGTCAATTCTGATGACACTACCGAAGCCTTACAACACGACCTGGAAATGTTAATTGAAGCTGTTAAAGAAGTGTTACACAAAACACCGCCAGAATTATCCGCCGATGTTATAGACAAAGGCATTATCCTTTCTGGTGGTTCAGCGATGCTCCGTAACCTCGATGAATTAATCGCCCAGGCGACTGGTGTCGCGACTTACGTCGCCGAAGAACCGTTGCTCTGTGTCGCGAAAGGAACCGGTATTGCCCTCGACAATCTCGAGAGTTACAAACGGAGTATTTTAGCGACAAAGTAAAGAACTAAAAAAATAGAAACAAAAACAAAAAAGACACGCCGTTTTCACAGGGTGTCTTATTTTTTTACCGTACTCGGCGATCCTTGAGCAACAAATACTTTGTTACCCCAGGATCTGGTCGCCGGGTACTGCGCGGCCGTCTCCGCGCCCACGCGCATGTCGTTCAGAACGGGCCGGGACGCCGGCGGACAGGGACCTGCTCGGACGGTAGCAGGTCAATGGCGCGGCAGAAGCCCGCGGGGTGGTCTGTGGTGGGGAGGGTGAGTGAGCACGAACAAAGTTGCTCGCACTCTCGTAGTCGCTGATGTTTAGCGTCAACGATGCGCCGGCCTTCCGCCTTCTGCGCGATGGCCCTGTAGACCGCGTTCGCGATCGATTCCTCCGCGGTCTTTCTCAGACTCATGTAAATCTGGTTGGCGGAGATGGAAACCATCGCCACGCCGTAGAGGATCCATCCCAGCACGAACAAGAACTTTTTTCGCTTGCTCATGTAATACTCTCCAACCCCGCACCAGCCGGGGCGCGCTTTTCGCTCCGACCATCGGAACGAACACTACACACTAGCAAAGAGAGAGAGTTGTCAAGAAGTGGGGTGTGCGGTAAAATGGAGTGGTTATGGTATTAGGCATTGAAGCTGATCACGCTAACAAAGAACCGCGAACAGGAGTCGAAGCGGTGTGTTGGCAAATAATTGAACATTTGAAAAAAGTCGTACCAAGTGAGGTGCGCGTAATTTTGTATTCCCGGTTTCCTTTAAAGGGCGAATTGGGGATTCTCCCTCTAAACTGGGAGTCAAAAATATTACCTTGGCCGCTTGGAAAACTCTGGAGTCAGACTAGACTCACGTCTGAACTTTGGAAAAATCCACCAGACATATATTTTGCTCCTGGGCAGTTAGTGCCTTTTTTCTACACCCCCAAAAACACCGTTACCTTTTTACACGACAGTGCTTTTCGAGTCTTTCCCTCGGCATATAATTTTTGGGGGCGGCAATACTTAAAATTAATGGATCGTCAGATTATTCGAGCGAGCAAATTCATTGTTACTTCATCCGAATTTAACAAAGTCGAAATAATGCGTCTTTATGGAAAGAAAGCAAATAACAAGGTCCGTGTCGTACCTTTAGGTTTTTCTACTGAATTTAACGAAGCTAAAAAGGATCAAGCGGTGTTAGATAGGTATAATGTTAAATCACCATATATTTTGTATGTGGGGCGGGTAGAGGAAAAGAAAAACATTATTCGTTTGGTCCAGGCGTATAACGAGGTTAGATCTAAAACCATCTGCCAATTGGTTTTGGTTGGTAAACCGCGGGTTGGTCATGATAAGATAGCTAACGAGATAACTAAAAGCCAATACCAGAAAGATATTAAAGAGTTAGGGTTTGTTGCTAAGGAAGATTTACCAGCTTTTTATGCCTCGGCAACCGTCTTTGCCTTTCCTTCGCTTTACGAAGGTTTTGGTTTACCAGTATTGGAAGCGTTTGCCGCTGGCATCCCGGTTTTAACTTCTAAAGGCACTGGTGCCGCTGAAGTCGGCGGTAACGCTGTACTTACCGTTGATCCGGATAGTGTCATAGAAATAGCCAATGGTTTATCTAAACTGCTTGGAAATTCTGGTTTGCGATACGAACTGGTACAAAAAGGCCGTGCTCGTCTTAAGGATTTTTCGTGGGACAAGACTGCTTTAGGTATTTGGGAAATTATTCGCAATTGTCAGCCTTAACTTTTTTTGCTATAATATACCTGTTTTAAGCTAAAGAGCTGTGATCATTGGACACGAAAAAATTTGGGAGTTTTTTAACCGAGCGGCTGAAGAGGGTTTGTTGTCTCACTCATATATTTTGTCTGGACCAAACCAAGTTGGTAAAAAAACTTTGGCTTTGAATATTGGCTCTAAACTCTTAAACACCCCAGTGGAAAAGCTTTTTACTAATCCCGACTTCTATTACCTTGCTCGTGTTGAAGACGAGAAGACTGGTAAATTAAAACAAGATATTTCCATCTCACAAACCAGGGGATTGCGCGAGCGACTGGTGAACGGTTCTTGGCTTAAAGGCTACCAAGTGGTAATAATTGATGAAGCCGAAAAATTAAATGAAGAATCCGGTAATTCACTCCTTAAGCTTTTAGAAGAACCGGGAGCAAAAACTATTTTTTTCTTAATTACCACTGACGAAGAAATGGTTCTTCCCACAATTCGTTCTCGATCGCAGTTAATGCGTTTTGGCTTGGTCAGTGAGGAGATTTTAAAAAATGGATTAAAACAACTTAATTTTCCCAAGTCCGCCACAGCTGAAGTTGTGCCGCTCTCGCTTGGCCGACCCGGGAAGGCCATCGAACTTTTACAAGATGCCGAAAAATTAGCGGCGCTAAAGCAAAGACAAGGAATGTTGCGACAGATGTTGGGTAGTACTTTACAGGAAAATATTTCCACAGTTGAAAAAATCTTTAAAGACAAAAAAGAAATGACACGAGAAAAGGAAATGGTTAAAGAGCTTATCGATTCTTGGCAAGTAATTTTTCGGGGGATGCTCTTAAATCCGAACGAGCAAAACTTTTCTAAAAGCACGTGGAACAGCGGAAAGATAATTCAGGCTTTAAAAATTTTGCAACAAACCCGGGGTTTGTTAAGAACCAACGTCCAACCGCGTTTATTATTAGAACAAATTATTCTCAATTTTTAGATTAAAAATATGCCAAGAAAATATTTCTTAGGACTGGCCATTCTCTTCTTAGTAATCTTAACCGGCCAGGGTTGTATTAGCCGGGGTGGTAGCGCTAAAGGGCCGATGGGAATTTATCGTTCGACTAATAAGGGGGACACCTGGCAACCGACCGCGACTGTTTTGACTGCTCAAGGTATTAAAAGTCTTTCCACCTTGAAGGTTTACCGAGTTTTCCCCGACCCCTCTGATCCAAATGCGCTTTATGTGACCTCGCGCCAGCAGGGTTTGTATTATAGCTATGACCGCGGAGATAGCTGGCAAGCAGTTAGCGCTATGAACGGAAGATTTATCTATGGCTTTGCGATTGACCCTAAGGACAAGTGTAATCTGTATGCGAGCGACGGCCCCAATATTTACAAATCTATAGATTGCTCACGAACCTGGAAGACTATTTACACCGAGGAGCGTCCCGACCAACGTTTAGTGGGAGTTAAGGTGGATTATGGTAATTCCAATCTTATCTATGCCGCCCTTACGGGTGGAGATATATTAGTCAGTGAAAACGGGGGTACTAAATGGCGAGTTGTCCAGCGGTTTGGTTTCCAATTGCGAGAAATTGAAGTTGATCCGAATAAAGGTAATCGGCTGTATGTCGCGGCTTACAACCAGGGACTTTATCGCACCGATGATGCTGGTGCGAACTGGATTGACTTAAATGAAGGACTAGGAAGTTATAGTGGTAGTTTTGAATTTAGCCGTTTGAAAATTAACCCCACTAAAAAAGATAGTCTGTTCTGGATTTCCACCTATGGTATTTTACAGTCTGACGACCTTGGTAAAACTTGGAGAGATATTAAACTACTGACTCCGCCGGGTAGCGTGAAGATTTATGGTTTTGCTGTTAATCCGAAAAACGAAAAAGAAATGTATTATACTGGTACAATTTTAGGGGAAGAGAATGCCCATGTTCGTTCGACGTTTTATCGCACTGTTGACGGTGGAGTTAATTGGGTGACAAAGAAATTGCCAAGCAATACGATTCCTGTTATTATGGAAATCCATAAAGATAATCCAACCTATTTATATCTTGGCTTTACTACATTATAATAATTAATTTTAATTATGAATGTAAAAGATTTTCAAGGAGATTTTGAAAAGGTGGTCGAGTTCTTAAAGCAAGACATTTCTGGCCTTCGGACTGGCCGGGCCACGACTGCCATGGTGGATAGCATCACGGTCGAAGCCTACGGCACTAAACAACCTTTGAAAGCCGTGGCCTCAATTACGGTCGCCGATGCTAAATCACTGGCCATTGATCCTTGGGACAAGAGTCAATTGGGAGCAATTGAAAAATCTATCCGTGATTCTGGTCTTGGTATTAACCCTGTCAACGACGGTCGGCTTATCAGATTAGTGTTGCCCGACCTCACCTCGGAGCGTCGTCAGGAGTTGTTAAAAATTTTAAACCAAAAATTAGAACAAGCTCGCATTTCGGTTCGCAAAGTACGTGAAGAAGCAAGAGATCTGATCGAAGCCGAAGAAAAAGAAGGCGGTATGAGCGAAGATGATAAATTCCGTGCTTTTGAAGAACTGGAGAAGATGGTTAAAGATTATAATGATAAAATAAAAGAAGTTGGAGATAATAAAGAGGCGGAGATTAATACGGTCTAGACCTGTCTTGACAGTATCTAGGGAGAAGAGTACGCTAGATATAGCGTTGATGAGGGAAGGCACCCTCGGAGCTAAAATAACAAATAATACTTAAAGTGCTCGGGACTAGCTGGTTAGACTGTAAATCTATCTTAGCTAGTTCCGGGAACTTGGGTGGAACCTCCTCCGCTGTTCTCGGGGGACCCAAGGCCAAATTTTTGGCCTTTTTTAATTACTTAATTATTGGTATACTTAACCCATACGCATATGACTAATGACTCCTTAGAAAAAATAGTGGCTTTGTGCAAGCGCCGTGGTTTTATTTTTCCGACCGCCGAAATTTACGGTGGTCTAGCGGCGAGCTATGACTACGGCCCTTTGGGCGTCGAACTTAAAAACAACCTCAAGAAATCTTGGCTGAAGTTTATGGTTCAATCCCGCGGGGATGTGGTTGGTTTAGATTCCTCTATCCTTACCCCGAAGATTGTTTGGGAAGCGAGTGGTCACATGCAAAGTTTCCACGATCCGTTAGTCGAATGTAAAGTTTGCCATCATCGTTTTCGCTCCGACCATCTTTTGGAAGCTAAAGCGGCCGAACCCGGGTATTTGAAAGAGGAACCAATCGAGTTAAAAGATATTGTCTGTCCAGATTGTGGGGGTGTTTTATCCGCCCCGCGCAATTTTAATTTGTTAATGAAAACTGAACTTGGCGCGGTCGAAGGCGCAAAAGATGAGGCCTATTTGCGCGGTGAAACTTGTCAGGGTATTTACTACAATTTTTTGAATGTTAAAGATACCATGCGTAAGAAACTACCGTTTGGTATCGCCCAGGTCGGTAAGGCTTTCCGGAACGAGATAACCGTTAAGAATTACATCTTCCGCACCCGTGAATTTGAACAGATGGAGATGCAATATTTTGTCAGACCCCATGAAGCCGAAAAGCATTATGATTTTTGGAAGTCGGAAGCTTGGAAATGGTATACTAGTCTTGGTATTAAAGAAGAAAAGATGCGTTGGCGTCAGCACGCTCCAGATGAACGTGCCCACTATGCTAAAGATGCTTGGGACATTGAATACAACACGCCTTGGGCTGGTTGGAAAGAGATGAGTGGATTGCACAATCGTGGAGATTGGGATTTGAGTCGCCACAGTGAATTTTCACGAGTCGACTTGTCGTATGTTGACCTGGAAAGCAAGGAGAAGTTTATTCCATATATTATCGAGGCCTCCTTTGGTTGTGATCGCAGTCTCTTGCTCTTTTTGGCCGACGCCTACGAAGAGGTCGAAGCCCGAAGCGGCGAAGATGATGCTAAACATGAAAAAGAAATGGTTTTACGATTGCATAAAGATTTAGCCCCGATTAAGATCGCTATTCTGCCATTGTCTAAAAAAGAACCCTTGCAAGCTTTAGCCCAAGATCTACAAAAAGACTTGTGGGGCAACTGGCTGACTCAGTATGACGAAACCGGTTCGATTGGTAAGCGTTATCGCCGGCAAGATGAAATTGGTACGCCATATTGTGTGACCGTGGATTTTGATTCGCTTGAAGACAAGAAAGTGACCGTGCGCGATCGTGATTCTATGGCGCAAGACCGAATCGCGGTTGGTGAATTAAAAGATTATTTTTGGGATAAATTGGGTTGCTAAATTATGTATAAAGTTAAAAAGTTAAAAAATAATTTAACTCTCATTACCATCCCGGTCAAAGGGACCGAAGCGACGACTGTTATGGTCATGGTCCCGATTGGCTCGCGTTACGAGACGGCTCGTCTATCTGGTGTATCCCATTTTATTGAGCACATGTTATTCAAAGGGACTAAAAATAGACCGAATGCCTTGAGTATTTCCGAAGAACTAGAGGCTGAAGGTGCTGACTATAACGCTTTTACCGGTAAGGATTATACGTCTTTCTATGTTAAGATCGCGGCGAAAGAACAGGGACGAGCCTTTGACATTCTTTCGGACATGCTTTTTAATTCCGTATTTAATCCTGAAGACCTAAACAAGGAGCGAGGGGTCATTGCCGAAGAGCTACGGATGTATGAAGATAATCCGACCATGGCGATTGATGCTCTTTTTGACCGCCTGATCTTCGGTAACCATCCCTTGGGTTGGGAAATTGGCGGGACAGTCAAAAGCGTCAAGGAAATGACCCGAGAGGAAATCCTCGGTTATTACACCAGCGCTTACCGCCCGGAAAATATGGTTTTAGTGGTCGCCGGAAAAGTTGAAGAAGCAAAATTAAAAAAATTTCTTAATTATTTTACCCAGGTTAGTCGAGAGGATAATTTCAAGAAGATATTGAGCGTGAAAAAGTATTCTAGTTTTAAATGGCCGAAGCGGTTGCCTCTTTGGAAAGATCGAGTAAAGGTGTCTACTCGAAAAGTTGATCAATCTCATCTGATCCTCGGTTTTCCTGGGTTATCTAATAACCATCCGGATCGTTACGCCCAGGCGCTCATGCTACGAATCTTGGGTGGGGGTATGAGTTCTCGACTATTTCAGGAAGTACGAGTAAAGCGTGGTTTAGCTTATATGGTCGGTGCTGGTAGTTCCTCGTTTCGGGAAACCGGAACTGTCCAAGTTCAGGCTGGTTTAGACAGTAAACGTTTAGCCGAGGCTTTAGCGGTTATTAAAACAGAATTAGAGCGTCTCACTACCGAATTAGTTAGTGTCAAAGAATTACACGATTCCAAAACTAATTTTACCGGCCGCTTTAGCTTGGCCATGGAAGATTCCAGTAGCCAAGCCGATTGGTTCGCCCGACAATTTTGGTTTTCGCCAAAAGTGGAAACTTACCAAGATGTGTTGAAGAAGATTAATAAAGTTAGCCGCGAAGATATTCGTCGTTTGGCTAAAAAACTGTTAGTTTGGAAAAATTTACATATTGCCATGATTGGTCCAATGACTAAAGAGGAAGTTATTAAAGCTTTACCAAAAATTTAACTCTTAAATTAATCCATATGAACAACCCAAAATATTTATTTGCTAACTGGAAAATGTATTTGGATTATGACGAGAGTGTGGCACTGGCCAAAGAGTTTACCAAGTTAAAAAAGGCCTTGAATGGTAGTATCGAAATGGCGGTATTTCCCAGTGCCCTGGCTTTTAAAGGGGTGGGGGAAGCATTGGAGAAAAGTGAAGTAAAACTCGGTGCTCAGAATGTATATTGGGTAGATAAGGGAGGATATACCGGCGAGGTATCCCCGGGAATGTTTAAGGCGTTGGGAGCTCGCTTTGCTCTCGTTGGCCATTCTGAACGGCGCCATGTTTTTAATGAGACTAATCATGAAACCAGACAGAAAATGGAAGCCGTCATACAGGCTGGTCTAACACCGTTATTATGTGTTGGTGAAACTTTGGGTGAACGCGAAAAAGGCCAAGCGGAAGAAGTAGTCGAAGCCCAGTTGCGTTCTGGTTTGGACGGTTTAACATATTCTAATGGTTTCACTTTGTTTATTGCCTACGAACCAGTCTGGGCGATTGGTACCGGTGAATCGTGTGACGCGGCGGAAGCCGAAAAGATGCATTCGTTTATTAGCCGTATCGTTCAAGGTTTAGTACCCGACCATCCACCGGTAATTCTTTATGGTGGCAGTGTGCGCGATACCAATGTGATGGAATATTTAAAATATCCTCTTATTCATGGGGTCTTGGTTGGTGGGGCGGCAACAAAAATAGAAAGCTGGACAGAAATTGTAAAAAACGCTACAATTATACCTCGCTAGAATTTTTTATGATTTTTTACATCGCCTTAGGTATAATCGTTGTTTGCCTCGTTGCGGTGGGGTATATTGTGGTTAGTAAATTTCCTCAACTGGCCAATTTAGATGTCCAGAATTTACCAGAGGAAAAAGAATCTAAAAAGAAAAAAGAGATTTTAAACCAGCGGATAGATGAACAGGGTCGGCGTTTACAAAAAAGATTAGGTCCCCTGTTTCGACCGATCCGTCACGGTTGGGGGTTGTTGCAACTTAAATTCCGTGTGTATGTGGGGAAGATGGAACGTTTATGGCACCACGAGCAGCGCTTGGAAGAAAAGAAGGCTCGAGCGGAAATGAGTAGCGAAGAAAAAGAAACACGTCTAGAACAAATTTTAAAAGAAGCGGAAATCTGCCGCGGGTCAGGCGAATTAGACAAAGCCGAAGAGCTGTACATTGGGGCGATTAAAATTAAACCGAATTCAGTAGTTGCTTACCGTGGTCTAGGCGAAACCTATCTCGCCAAAGAGTCTTTAGAAGAGGCGAGACAAACTTTTAAATACCTTTGCCAATTAGACAAGAACGACGAACAAGCCTTGGTAAAGCTGGGTGAAATAGCGGAAAAAGAAGGAAAAATAGAAAAAGCCATTGAATATTACGAACGAGCGATTATCTTAAACGACTCCTTATCTCCTCGTTTTTACCACCTAGCTGAGCTCCTGATGAAGGTTAATCAGCCCCAGGTGGCTAAAGAGGCGATAGTCCAGGCTGTTGAATTAGAGCCAAAGAATCCCAAGTACCTTGACTTACTCATAGAAATTGCTATAATATCGCTCGACAAAGCGCTGGCGACCAAGGGCTACGAGGAACTAAGGCTTGTGAACCCAGATAACCAGAAACTTGTCGAGTTTAAAGAGAGAATGGGGGAGATGAAGTAAATTATTTTGGGCAGGTACCGAAGCGGTCAAACGGGGCAGACTGTAAATCTGCTGGCTCTGCCTTCCTAGGTTCGAATCCTAGCCTGCCCACTAATTCATGCCGGGATAGCTCAGTTGGTAGAGCAGCTGTTTTGTAAACAGCGGGTCGCGGGTTCAAGTCCTGTTCCCGGCTCAGCGTTCGCGCCGTTGTAGCTCAGATGGTAGAGCGTCTCCATGGTAAGGAGAAGGTCTCGGGTTCAATTCCCGACAACGGCTCTAGGTCGTGAATTAAAATATAATTGTAAAAATATGGCCTCAAAAGAAAGAGAAAATCTCATAAAGTTTGAGTGTGGTGATTGCAAGCGGACCAACTACTTCAGTCGTAAGAACAAAAAGACTTTGAAGACCAGATTGCTCCTCAGCAAATATTGCAAACACTGCAAGAAGCACACCGAACACAAAGAAACCAAGTAATGAATGAGGCAGAAGTTATTTCTGCCTCGTTTAATATGGGCCTGTAGTTTCAATGGTAAAACATCGGTCTCCAAAACCGAGGTTCCGCGTTCGAGTCGCGGCGGGCCTGCTAATAATAGTTTTATGGGTGTGAAACTATCTAAAAAAGAGGCATTAGAATTTACCGGCCAGGATAAAAAATTTTTTGATAATTATCTTGGTGCGTGCGAATTTTCTTGTTTAGAACGGAATAATGGACGAGGCCGTTTTTATTTTGATCAAGATGTTTTGAAAAGTTGGATGAAAGAAAGAGAATGGAGGACTGTACAGTTAACCCTTGAAAATTATGCCTTATGTCTAGATTTTGCTTTGGCACAACACTTTAGAAGTTATGTTACTTCAGATTTTGGAACCGGTAGGCAGAGAGAGTTTGGCCAGAAAATAACAAACTGGGTAAAAGGTCAGTTGGGTGAATTAGCTGTGCAAAAATTTTTAAAAGATAAATTTAATGTAGAGGTGGAATTAGATTTTGATTTACATGATGATATTGTGCCCCAGGATATAATACGAGTAAAAGAGAAAGGTAAGATAAGGAATCCTAAAATTGGGGTCGGTATCAAGTCGTCTAAACCCAAAAATGTTTTTCTTGTATTAGGTGAAAATGAAATCAAAATCGCAGTACGAAGATCAGATGTTTATATTTTTTGTAGGCCTGACATTCCGGATGATCATATTTTAAGAATAGCTAAAAATGCAGTTCAAAAAATTGTCCAAGGAATGCCGTATTATAAAAGTTATAAAGAACACATGCCCGAATTTACAAGCATTCCCTGTGAGGTTGTGGGTTGGTGCAGATATACCGATCTAGAAGAAGTAAGAGAGATACCAGGGCAGACCTTTGATGGTGTAAGATTTGTTAAGGCTAGTGGTAAACTTAATAATACCCCAAAAGATTGGGAAAAATTGGCACGAATGATCTAGATCTCCGTCGAATTATCGCCGTTTGCTACTGTTGATTCTACCCATTTATATGGCACTCCGGCGAAGGTTTTAAGTAAAGCCTCAATAATAGCCTTGGCGGCTCTTGGAGGAACTGCCATACCTATTTGTTTACGAACTTCTTCTTTTGTACCCTCGAATACGAAATCGTCTGGAAATGTTTGTATTCTCGCACGTTCACGGTTAGTTAGAGCGCGCGGTTCTTCCCAGTGATATCCATGCGTTCCTCCTCCGCCACTGCCTGTAATAGTGTAGGATGGCTTATTGGGGTCGAGTCTTTTATAGATTTGGCTCATTTTAGCACCTTTCACATTTAGGCGTAGATGTTGTGGAATTCCTTCATACCACGCATTTTTTCCTGGCGGGATAAATTTTAATCGTTCAACTACTAAGTTAGCTTGTTTTGTTATTTCGTTATTCATAGCCATTTTTGTAATAGGTGGATTCTCGAAAGCGTCTTTAACTGTTACATATTTTTCTGATGTTGTTGGTGCTGGTACTTTAAAAGTAAGTCCTAGATCTTTTCTAATTCCAATGATTACAACTCTGTGTCGGTATTGTGGCACGCCGTATTGTTCGAATTTGTATAAATGAGCAGTCAGACGGTAACCTCTCCCAGCATTTTCAAGGTCAGACAATATTTTTTTGAAAGCTTTACCATCGTTAGCACTTTGTATACCACCTACATTTTCAGCAATAAACCATTTTGGATTATGAGTATTTATTGCCTTTACACCGTATGTATATAATGGGCCAAATTTACCATTGAAACCTTTGTGTTCACCGACAACACTAAAATCGTTACACGGAAATCCAAAAGCAAGAGCGTCAAATTTAGGCACTTTTTCAAAATCAATTTTTTCAACAGGGCCACAAATAGTCGCAGTTTCATCACCAGCGTGTATATTGCGTGCGTAAGTACGACACATTGATTGATCTATATCATTCGCCCACACAGATTTTACTCCGTACCGCTCTCCTTTTTGATTATACGCCGTTGCAGATGTGGCGCCCAAAGCTAAACCGCCTGGTCCACAAAATAACTCAGCCAATTTAAATATTGTATCCCGTGTCGTTTCTTTAGGCGTCGGCACATTATAGTTTCTGATGGTTTTAACTACTATGCCTCTAATTTCTATTTCTGTTCTATAAAGAGGAAACAGTGTAAGATTGGCGGGTTGCAAGCGCCAGCGATTTTTTTCCCTGTATATTTTTTTTAGAGTAGCCTCGTTTTCATCTATGATAGCGACAACTGTTTGTCCGTTTTCTGCGGTCGATTGTTGTCTTAGTATCACAGTGTCGCCATCAAATATCCCCTCGTCTATCATGCTGTTGCCGACCACCTTAAGGGCATAAAGTTTCCCTGATACTGGAATTTCAGTTCTGGTAAGCGTGATAGTGCCACCAGGTATTTCCATCGCCTCTATTGGTTGTCCTGCTGTAATAGTTCCCATAATGGGAATTTCTATTATATCAGGAGATCCTTTTTTCAGCTCTAAACATCGTGCTCCATTTTTATTTTTTACAATTAGGCCTTTCTCGACCAACGCCTGGATGTGTTGATGGACTCCGGACAGAGCTCTAAGTTTAAATTTTTTTCTTATTTCTTCAAAAGTGGGGGAGAACTTATGTTTATGAATGTAATCTTTTATGTACTCAAGCACCTCCTGTTGTTTTTTTGTTGGAGCAGACATATTTAATACTGATTTTACGGGTTAGTTAATTGTATGCTTATATTATACCGAATAAAAACTGTTTGTGAAATAGCCCCACTTATCCACAGCCCATAGATTTTTTTACTAAGAAGAAAAGTAGTAAAATAATGTCGCATATAAAACAAGGTTAACCCAACCTTGTTTTATTGAAATATATATTTACACTTACATCTTAATATGTTAATCTTATTAAAATTCTAAACATTAATTTGTGGCAAAAAAGATCGTTTTCACCGGCGGATTTTCAGTTGGTAAGACAACGACTATCCAAATGTTGCACCATCTTGGGTATGCGGTGGCACCAGAAAGTTCAGAATCTGTAGTTAATGAATTTAGGTTGAGCAAAGGTTCGTATCCTTGGGAAGATGAACAATCATTGTTGCGTTTTCACGAAGATATATTTAATAAACAAATAGAAAGCGAAGAAAATATAAATAGTGATATTACTTTTTTTGACCGAGGTATTCCTGATCGTCTTGCTTTTCTTAAGTTTGACAATCTACCAATACCTCAAAAAATGTTAGAGCATGCAAAATCATGCGGTTATGATAAGGTTTTCTTTTTGGAAGGGGATAACTCTTCCTACGTCACTGCGTCTCACCGGCCATATGGTTTGTCAGATTCACTGCGATTTGTCGAGTTAGTAAAAGAGATCTATAGTAACCTAGGTCACGATCTAATAGTTATACCGTTTTGTCCAAAAGAAGAACGACTAAAGATCATACTGGAAAAAATAAAATAATCCCCGATTTCGGGGATTATTGCTTAGTACTTCTTTAATGTTCTGTTTCGGAGGGCCTTGGTCGTTTTCTTTAGTCTTTTACCAATTTTGGTGTTCTTTTTAGAGTGCTTGATGCGGCTCTTAAGAGCTGAATTCATAGGAATTGCGCTTAGATTTAAATAACAATCATAGTATACATGATTATCTAAAAAAGATCAACCCTTGACAAACGGCCATTTTCCTGTTATAATGCGGAGTCCTTAACTTAAGTTACGGATCACGTTCCGTAACGACTCGAATCTCATTGTGTCATAATTGTGTGGCCTTGTAGAAAATCGGGTCACTAATTTATAAATATGACACATTTAACTGCTACTTCAGGTAGCTTTAGCGATTTACCAATCGCTCCGACACTTCTTTCGATCTTGGAAAGCTTGCATTATGACAAGCCAACCCCGATCCAATATCAATGCATTACCCCGGCTAATGAGGGTAAAGATGTTGTTGGTATTGCTCAAACTGGTACCGGTAAAACCTTGGCGTTTGCCATCCCGCTTATCCAGCGTTTATCCGAGACTAAAGGCCAAGGCCTTATTCTTTTACCAACTCGCGAACTAGCTTTGCAGGTTAATGAAGTCCTGCAAAAGGTTGGTCGTTCCATTGGTTTAAAAACTGCCGTTATTATCGGTGGCGCCTCTTCTTACGAACAAATTCAGTCTTTACGTCGCGAGCCACATATTATTGTTTCGACACCAGGTCGTCTTATCGACCATTTACAACAGAAGAATTTTAATCTGAATAAAGTTTCGGTTATCGTTTTAGACGAAGCCGATCGAATGTTGGACATTGGGTTCATGCCAGCAATTAAACAGATTTTAGCTTGGGCGCCGAAAAATCACCAAACCATGATGTTCTCCGCGACCATGCCCGAAGCTATCGCCGAAATTGCCTCAAGGTTTATGAAGCTACCAATTAGAATCGAAGTGGCGCCATCTGGTACAGCGGCGGAGAATGTTAAACAAGAGATATTTATTATCTCCAAAGACGCCAAGATTCAACTTTTAGATAAGTTATTGGAAGAGAATAATGGTACGGTCTTGGTTTTTTCTCGTACTAAATTTGGTGCGAAGAAAATTACTGCCAACATTCGAGCCATGGGTCACACGGCGGCGGACATCCATTCTAACAAGTCTCTTTCTCAAAGACGTGCGGCGCTGGAAGGTTTTAAATCCGGTAAATTCCGTGTCTTGGTTGCCACAGACATCGCTTCTCGTGGTATTGATGTAAAAAATATTTCTTTAGTTGTAAACTACGACCTCCCCGATAATTCTGAAGACTACGTTCATCGTATCGGCCGAACTGGCCGGGCTAACGAGTCGGGTAAAGCTGTCTCGTTTGTCACTCCTGAAGAGAGATCAGATATCCGCCAGATTGAACGTTTAATCAAAAAAACTATTCCTGTCATCGCTCTGCCAGTCTTACCACCACGCCGCGCCAAAGTAGAAGTATCTCGTGGTGAATCCAGGCCAGTTGGCCGGAGAAACTTCGCGAGGATGAAGAAGGAACTTCACCATCCACGCCGGTATTCAAGACAAGGTTGATAACAACCTTGTTTTTTGTTAAAATGCCGTAGTGGACTAGATGAAAATTTAAGCCTAAATATATGCAACCATGGGAAATGGCCTTAGAAAAATTTTTAGCAGAGTGGGAGAAGAAGGACTACTTTGTTGGCGCCCTACTTTGTGGTAGCCATGCCGTTGGCACGGCGAACAGCTTGTCGGACGTCGATTTACATATTATATTGTCTGATCAAGTCGATTGGCGAGAACGAGGTAATAAAACAGTGAACGGTATTCAGATCGAATACTTCGTTAATCCTAAACACAAAATACGGGAATATCTGAAAGAGCAGTACGCTTGGAACAGCTACATTACCGTTCGCATGTTTGCCACCGGGAAAGTCGTACGCGACCCAGTAGGTGAGATGGTTAAACTTCAAGCCTGGGCGAAACATGAGGTAAACCGCAAGTTTAAAAAAATGACCAAAAGCCGTATTGAATTAGAGAAATACCATCTCTGGTATATCTTAGATAATCTCAAGGATTTACATTACCACAATTCTCTTGGTTTTATTTTCCTTTACCACAATGCCTTAGACAAGGCTTTCCATGTTTATGCCGAATATCTCCAGATGGAAATTCACTCGGAAGCTAAATTGTATAAATATTTAAGCAGTGACCGATATCGTCATAAATATAAAATGCCAGCCTTTCCCGATAAGAAATTTACCGAATTATTTATCTCGGCTTTAAAAGGCCAGAATTTTCCTCATATAAAAAAATTACTTGACCATGTCATAATGAAAATGGGTGGTTTGAAAGTAGAAAATTGGAAATTAAGAACAAAAGTAGATTAATTCCGGTTTTTGAATATTTGACAGCCGGTCTTTTTATCGGTATATATACTACATTAGTATGTTTTTTAATTAGTAAATTATGCCTGCTTTAGAAGTAAAAAATGTATCAAAAATTTTTAAGACTAAAAAAGGTGAAATCGTTAACGCTCTTAACGAGGTTAGTTTAAAAGTCGAGCCCGGTGAAATCCACGGCCTCCTTGGTCCAAACGGCGCGGGGAAGTCAACTTTAATTAATCTCATTAGTGGAGTGTTGCGGCCGACCGCTGGAGATATCTTGGTACACGATTTGAGTGTGTTATCACAAACGGAAGAAGTAAAAAAGTTATTGGGAGTTGTACCGCAGGAGATCGTGATTGAAATGGCTTTTACTGTCGAAGAAGTACTGTATTATTTTAGTGGTATGTATGGCGTGCCACATCGGGGTAGAAAAGAAAAAATAGATAAGGTTCTCGCCGACCTTCATCTGTCGGAAAAGAAAAAAGACCGGGCCCGTAATTTGTCTGGTGGTATGAAGCGCCGTCTCATGATCGCTAAGGCTATTTTACATGAACCAAAAATTTTAATCCTGGATGAGCCAACCGCCGGAGTTGACGTCGCTTTGCGGCAAAAGATTTGGGAACTGGTGCGGGAACTAAATAATAAAGGAACCACCATATTGTTTACCACTCATTATCTGGAAGAAGCCGAGCAGTTGTGTGATAATATTACGCTTATTAATCACGGCCAGATTGTCAAAGAAGGCAAGTTAAAAGATATTTTACAAGAATATTCGACTAACGCCATTCATTTCGAATTGCACGATCGTAATGTCCCGCATCTTCCTGGCGTAAAAAATTTAGGCACCATTTGGGAGCTGGCGTCGAAAAACTTAGGAGAAGACCTTGGTCTTTTGTTAAAGCACTATGATGGTAATATTAAATCTATTCGAAACGAGTCGGTTTCTTTGGAGCAAGTCTTTTTACAACTAACTAATAATTAGTTATGGGTACTTACATGTGGGCGCTCTATGCTCGGGAGGTAAAACGCTTTCAAAAACTATGGCTGGACACTCTCTTTAGTCCAATCGTGTCGATGGCCCTTTACCTTTCAATTTTTGGTATTGTTGCGGGTAGCCGATCAATTGAGGGTATTAGTTTTTTAACTTTTGTTTATTCCGGACTCTTGGCCATGATTATGGTCAATAGCAGTTTTTCCAACCCCGCCTTTTCTTTGGTTATTGCTAAGAATGTTGGTAATATTATCGATTTACAAGTAGCACCGCTAAAACCCTGGCAGATCGGTCTCGCTTATTCTATGGCTGCCTTTACCAGGGGGTTTGTGACGCTCGTGGCCGCGATTTTATTCACGGTTTGGTTTATCCCCGGTATTGGTTTGCATAGTATAATCTATTTTGTGTTTGCTTTGTTTATAACCGGACTGGAATTTGGATTACTTGGTGTGGTCTTTGGTATGCTTGCCAAGAGCTTTGAATCTTTGACCTTTATGACTACCTTCATAATGCAACCCATGATATTTTTAGCCGGTGTTTTTTATCCCGTGGCCGTTTTACCAGGTATTTGGTCTAAAGTCAGTCTTTTCAATCCTATTTTTCATAATGTCGAACTGATGCGTTATTCTTTGACTGGTTATAGTGATATCGCTCCATATTTATCATTATTAATAACCTTATCTTTTGTCATCATACTATTTACCAGTATGTTTTTCGTGGTCCGGCGGGGGATTAGTAACGTCGGTGTATAGACAAATTTTTTCATATAGTGTTAAATGGTACGCATGGTAAAAACAAAGAAACCCGAACTCATGTGCCCGATTCGCGACCTCGCGAGTCTCGAAGCCTGTAAAGATTACGCTGACGCGGTGTATTTTGGTGTTGCGGATTTTAGCTTGCGTGCCAATGCCAATGCCATCCGAGAAGAAAATATGGGTCAATTTGTCGCCAAGTGCCATAGCTATAAAATTAAAGCCTATCTCACAGTTAACGCGGTTGTCTATGAGGGTGAGCTAAAAGCCCTAGACCGCTTAATGAAAAAAACTAAGACGGCGAAAGTAGATGCTGTTATCGTCTGGGACCCGGCCGCGATTCGCTTGGCCAAGAAATATGGTTTAAAGATATTTATTTCCACTCAGGCCAATGTTTCTAATACTGAAACTGTTGAATTTTATAAAAAACTTGGTGCCAAGCGTGTAGTGTTAGCACGAGAAATGAATTTAGAGCAGATCAAAGCAGTACGTAAAAAGACCAAGATAGAGATTGAAACTTTTGTGCATGGAGCAATGTGTATGGCCATTTCTGGTCGCTGTATCTTATCTAGTTATTTGTATGGAACGTCAGCTAACTGTGGTTTTTGTGCCCAGCCTTGTCGTAAAGAATGGGTGTTGTCTGATCCCGAAGGCAACCAGTTAGTAACTGAAGGAAAATATTTTTTAAGCGCTAAAGATCTGTGCATGGTTGAATTTATTCCCGAGTTGGTCAAAGCCGGCATAGATTCATTTAAAATTGAAGGACGTCGTCGCGATCCGCGATATATTGAAGTAACTTCTCGTTGCTATCGCGAAGCGATTGACAGTTATTTTTCTGGAACCTTTTCTAAAGAAAAAGTTGTTCAATGGCGTAAAGATTTAGAAAGCGTGTACAATCGCGGTTATTCAACCGGTTTTTACTTTAGTGTTCCCGGTAAGGAGGGAATAAGTTATGAAAAAGCTGACAATGCTTCGGTACATAAGAAAAAACTCGTCGGTTATGTTACTAAGTATTACCCAAAAATCCAGGTGGCAGAAATTAATCTAAATCACGCGGGGATAAACCAAGGGGACGAGTTTATTGTCGAAGGAGCGGAAACTTATTGGCGCGGTCAAGTCGCCACACTCCAAATTAATCGAGAAAATATTAAACATGGTAAAAAAGGTGAGAGGGTGGCCATAAAAGTAGAAAAAATAGTTCGGGCTAAAGATAAGGTTTTTATTTTGACATTATAATCCGGTGAGTGAAGCAAAACCAATTTTAAATTTAGACGATCGCGATTTAAGCATTAAACCCGGTGATGATTTTTTTGAGTACGCCGTTGGCACCTGGGTTAAAAATACTCCCATCCCCGATGAATATAGTCGTTGGGGTTCTTTTGATATCTTACACCACGAGAATTACGACAAAATAAAAATTTTACTCGAAGACGACGCTTACTTTCTGAACAAAGAAAACTATTCTTTAGCCGCGCGTCTCAAAAAATTATTTTTAAACGGTCTTGACGAAGAATTGGTTGAAACAGCCAGATTATCTCCCTTGCGAACAGACCTGGGTCTTATAGACGCCTGGGATAATTTATCTGGTCTCGCTCGTCTGGTTGCCAACCAGCACATTTTTTCATCCAACCCGTTATTTTTTCTTTTTCCCGAGCCGGATTACAAAAACAGTCAGTTTGTATTAGCATTTTTAATGCAAGGCGGACTGGGACTACCGGATCGAGACTATTATCTTAAAACCGATGACCGCTTTGTGGCAACCAAAGAGAAATATCTAGCGCATATCAACAAAATGTTTACGCTCGCCGGTCTTTATATTGGTCAAGAACAAAGTGCGGCGGCGACGGTTTTAGAGATTGAGACCAATTTAGCAGAAATATCAATTCCGCGCGAGGAGTTGCGCGATTCCGAAAAGAATTATCATAAAATGGGGGTGGAAGAACTAAATTCCTTGTCTCCGGCTTTTAACTGGAAAGAATATTTTTCTGCTATTGGTCTAAGCGAGTCAGTCGAATTAAATGTTGGCCAGCCGGTATTTTTTAGTAAGTTAAGCGAAGCCTTAGAAAAATTTTCATTAGATAAATGGAAGATTTATCTCAAATGGCAACTCCTTTTAAATAATGCTAAATATTTGAGCCGAGAGTTTGCTGAAGAAAATTTTGCTTTTTACGGTATACACCTCAATGGTCAAAAGATTTTAAAACCACGTTTTAAACGGATTATTGACCAGATGAATAATCTCGTCGGTGAGGCCATTGGTGAATTATACGTCGCCCGGTATTTTCCGAGTGAACACAAAAAACAAATGGATGAATTGGTCAAAAATATTCGTCTGGCCATGGAAAAAAGGCTACGAAGTCTTACTTGGATGGCTGAAGAGACAAAAACCTCGGCTTTAAAAAAACTCCAGGCTTTGAAAGTAAAGACTGCCTATCCAGATGTTTTCCCAGATTTTTCGAGTTGGAAAGTGGAAAGCGAAATTTTTTATGATAACATCCGTTCCGCTCGTCAGTTTGAATGGAAAAGGCAAATGAAGAAAATTAACCAACCGGTGGACCCCAACGAATGGTTAATGCATGCCCACGAGATAAATGCTTACTTCAGCCGGGAAAGAAATGAAATTGTCTTTCCGGCTGGTATTCTGCAGCCGCCTTTTTTCCACCCCCAGGCGGATCGAGCGGTAAACTATGGGGGTATTGGTTCTGTCATCGGACACGAAATTATTCACGCTTTTGATGATCAGGGCAGAAAGTTTGATGAACGTGGCCAATTACGAGATTGGTGGAGCAAGGAGGACGAAGAAAAGTTCAAACTCTTGGCCGCCGAACTTACTAACCAATATAATAATTATTTTCCTTTTCCCGATGCTCATATCAATGGCGAATTTACTCTCGGTGAAAACATCGCGGATTTAGGCGGGGTTAAGGTTGGTTACGAAGCCTTGAAAATTTCTTTACAAAACCATCCAGAAGATTTACTAGACAACCTGACACCCGAGCAAAGATTTTTTTTGGCCTACGCCGCCACGGAAAAAGGCAAAGTGCGCGAAGAAAAAGCGCGTCTCGCCTTAGTCATTGATCCGCACTCGCCATCAAAATATCGCGTCAACGGGGTGGTAACCAATTTGACAGAATTTTACGAGGCATTTAACGTACAAAAAGGAGATAAGCTTTATCGACCAGAGGCGGAGCGAACACAAATTTGGTAAATTTATGAATTTTAAAGATAAAATTTATAAATCCGACGAAGAATGGAAAAAGCTATTAACAGGAGAGGAATACCGCATACTTCGGGAAAGAGGGACTGAACAGCCTTTTACTGGTCATCTTTTTGATACCAAAGAACCCGGTGTTTACGCTTGCGCTGCTTGTGCTAACGAATTATTTACTTCTAGTACTAAATACCATTCGGGGAGCGGTTGGCCCAGTTTCTGGGATGTTATTGAAGAGGGGCGGGTAGACGTCCAAGTAGACAACACTTTAGGCAATACGCGTTATGAAGTGGTGTGCGCGCGTTGTGGTGGCCATTTAGGGCATGTTTTTGATGATGGTCCGGAGCCAACTGGGAAAAGATATTGCATTAATTCACTTAGTTTAAAATTTAAGCCAAAAAAGTAACCAATTGGTTTACCCAAGCGTATACTTCTTTATACAGGAAGTATTTTTTATTCATACTAATTTAGTTTGACAGCCTTCGCCGTCCATGTTACGTTAAAATTAAGTTTAGTCTTAAGACAAGTGTGGCTTTCTGACCATATTTGTCCGGAGGATTTATGAACAATTTTCATTTTACCGCTGGTTTAATCGGTGGTTTGACCGGCGGTCTGCTATTTGGAGTAGTTTTTTCGATCATTGGCGTTTTACCCCTGATTGCCTCCACTGTTAACAGTACCTCGGCTTTTGTTGGTTGGGTAATTCACCTCATCGTCAGCATGGTCGTTGGTGTAATTTTTGCCTTTGTTTTTGGGCGCCGTGTAAATTCTTATGGTCAAGCTACTTTGTTCGGACTGTTTTATGGCGTTATACTTTGGGTATTAGGAGCACTTGTTTTGTTACCGCTTATTGGTCTTAGCGTTTCATTTACTGGCTTGCTTAGTACTTTAAGTTTGGTCAGTTTGGTGGGTTACTTAGTTTACGGTCTAGTTTTGGGCCTAGTCTTCGGCGCGGTTGATCGGCCGCATTTGGTTGAACACAGTCGGACGATGAGAGGTGGGGTATAATCAAATTAAATTTATGATTTTTAAAAACTTAATTTTTTTAAGTATTTTAACTATAGGCGCATTTTTACCGGCGCTTACTTTTTCTCAGTCTATTTCCGAGTCACCAACTACGACCGAAACCTTACCGCCGGAGATTGATACTCTTCCGGAAGTACAAGGTGATGCTCTACCTGCGACCACTAGCCCATCTCTTGGTAGCTCGGTGTTAGATAATCTTAATTGGTTTGGTGGATCTCTAGGGCTACCAGACACTGACCCACGCTTTATCATCGCCAACATTATCCGCCAACTTTTAGGGTTTTTGGGGATTATTTTATTGGTCTTTATACTTTATGCCGGATTTCTTTGGATGCTCTCCGGAGATAACGACGAACAGCGGACAAAAGCCAAACGTACACTTTTTGGAGCGGTGATCGGTCTGGTTATAATTTTGAGCGCCAATAGTATCGTTCAGTTTATTTTCCGTACCCTCACTGAATCGACGACCACCCCGCCGCCAGTTTAGTTGCCGTAAAAAACAATTCAAGGTATAGTGTACTCATGACTAAACACTTTTCTGACAATGTCATTTTTTACGACGCTGAATTTACCTCTTTAAATCTCCGGGATGGGGAATTATTGTCAATCGCTTTAGTCAAACCGACTGGAGAAGAGTTGTATTTGGAATTAGATTACACCGCCCCTCTTGATCCTTGGGTGGAGAAAAATGTTATTCCGACCTTAAACCAGGAAAAGTTTTCTCGAGCTGAAGCCAGGGATAAAATCACCAGCTTTATTGGGGAAGGGCATCCTTACCTTGTCGCTTACGTTAATCAATTTGATTCGGTTTTTTGGTATGATCTGTTTGGATCACCTAAAGAACACCCGGTCTTTTGGGTTCCAATTGACTTCGCTTCCATCCTCTTCGCCTATGGCTACGACCCAGTCAGTTTAAACAAGCAACGTTTTTTTGAAGAACTGGGCTTAAATCGCGAAGATTATGGCAAACACAATGCTTTGGATGATGCTCGGCTTTTGAAAGACGTTTATCTTAAATTTACAGAAAAAATGGCTTAGTTTGGGGGTTATCTTTAAAGCCCCATCTCTTGTTTTATTTTTCTACCTATGTTAAAATAATTGGGCTAAATAAGCCTTTTTTGTTATTATTATGACTTTTCTAACTAAAATCTTTGGCGATCCGAATAAAAAAGTAATTGACGGTCTTCGACCCATTGTTGAAAAAATCAACTCCTTAGAACCAACTATAAGTGCCTTGTCTACCAATGAACTCAAGGCCAAGACCGAGGAATTTAGAGGACGCCTCGCTAAAGGTGAAACCCTGGAAGACATTTTACCCGAGGCTTTTGCTGTAGTAAGGGAAACCTCCAAACGCTTGACTGGCATGCGTCATTTTGACGTCCAACTTATGGGTGGTATTGTTTTACACCGTGGTCAGATATCTGAAATGCGTACTGGTGAAGGCAAGACCTTGGTTGCCACCCTGCCTATCTACCTCAATGCTTTAGCTGGTCGCGGTGTCCACTTGGTTACCGTCAACGACTATCTAGCCAAACGTGACGCGGTTTGGATGGGTCAGATCTATGACGCTCTCGGAATGAGTGTGGGTATTATTCAACAACAGAATACCTCGTTTAAATATAATTCGACACCAAAAGTCATTGGTGAAAATTTAGCCGAAGGTAGTACGAGCGACGAGCAAAGAGACAAAACTGGAATGTACAAAGTGGAAAATGAATTTTTAGATCGTTGTAATAGGCAAGAAGCCTACGCTTGTGATATTACTTATGGTACTAATAATGAGTTTGGTTTTGACTATCTCCGCGACAACATGGTCCAGGATTTATCACAGATGGTACAGCGCCCTTTTTATTTTGCCATTGTTGATGAAGTCGATTCTATCTTAATTGATGAAGCGCGCACCCCGCTTATTATCTCTGCCCCGGCTGAAGATGCCACGGATAAGTATTACCGCTTTGCGGATTTAGTCGCGCGGTTAAAAATAAACGAAGACTACAATGTTGATGAAAAAATGCGCTCCTCCAATTTGACCGAAGCTGGCTTAAAGAAGATGGAAGAATGGTTGGGGGTGGAAAACATTTATGCTGAAGGTGGCTTAGCCACTGTTCATCATTTGGAGCAAGCTCTGCGTGCCCACGCGCTCTTTAAACGTGATCGTGATTACGTAGTTGAAAACGGTGAGGTAGTGATTGTCGATGAATTTACTGGCCGTAAAATGCCCGGTCGTCGTTACAGCGAAGGTTTGCATCAGGCGATTGAAGCACAAGAAAGAGTAAAAATCCAACGCGAGAGTCAAACTTTAGCGACTATTACTTTCCAGAATTATTTTCGCATGTATGAAAAACTGGCTGGTATGACTGGTACCGCCGTGACTGAAGCTGAAGAGTTCGGTAAGATTTATAACCTGGAAGTGGTCGTCGTGCCAACTAATAAAGCCGCCAGACGTACTGATCGACCTGATCGAATTTATCGGACCGAAGAAGCGAAATACAAGGCCATTGCTCGCGAAGTAAAAGAACTACAACAAAAAGGCCAACCGGTTTTAATCGGCACTATTTCGGTCGATAAAAATGAAGCCTTGAGTTTATTCTTGGAACGTGAAGGTATTAAACACGAAATTTTGAACGCTAAAAACCACGAACGTGAAGGTGAAATTATCGCCCAAGCTGGACGACCGGGGGCCGTCACTTTAGCCACCAATATGGCGGGTCGTGGTGTGGACATTATTTTGGGTGGTAATCCACCCGACAAAGAAATGGGGGATAAAGTCCGAGAAAACGGCGGTTTATTCGTCATTGGTACTGAACGCCACGAATCCCGTCGTATCGATAACCAATTGCGTGGTCGCGCCGGTCGTCAGGGAGACCCGGGGGCTACTCAATTTTACCTCTCAACCGAAGACGATCTCATGCGGATATTCGCCGGTGATCGTATTCGAAGCGTTATGCAAACCCTCCGTGTACCGGATGATATGCCAATTGAACAAAAAAGTATTACCAGAATTATTGAATCTGCTCAACGTAAAGTAGAAGGTTTTCATTTCGACACCCGTAAACACTTGTTAGAGTTTGACGATGTTTTAAATCGCCATCGTGAAGTCATCTACGGAAAACGTAAAGCGATACTCGAAGAGTTTAAACACCAAAGAGAAAAAATTCGGGCCGCTGAAGGTGGTAACGCTGTTATAGAAAGTCCGGAAGAAGTGGGTAAGCCCAAGTTGCGGGATATGATTTTAGAAATGGTCGAGCAAGAATTAGAACAGGTTATTTCTTTTCACACCGCCTCCGAAGAAAAAACCGAGTGGAACATGACGGAAGTAGCTGAATCCATCCAGACTATTTATCCTTTGACGAACGAAGAAAAAGAAAAGTTGTTAGCTTTTAAAAATCCAAGTGGAGAAAAACTAGACAGCATCGAAGAAAGAACCAGGATCATCGAATATTTAAATGGATTAGCTAAAGACAAGTACGAAGAGATGCTGACTAAGAAAGTTCCTCACGCCGAAATGATGTTAGAGATTGAGAAGCAAGTTTTGCTCCGCGCCATAGATAATTTATGGCTCGAACATTTAGTGGCCGTTGATCATCTGCGAACCGGCATCGGGCTACGCGGTTATGGCCAACGTGATCCACTAGTGGAGTATAAAAAAGAAACCTATCACATGTTCAACGAACTTCTTTCGCTTATCCAAAAAGAAGTCGTTTACACTATCTACAAGGTTAGTATTGGGATTGACCTGGCCCCAAGCGTAATGGCGAAAGAAAACGTAACTTTAAGCGGTGCTGCTAAAACTAGCGATGGCAACGGTGGGACGCTCGTAACTGCGCCGAAAATGACTGACAGCGCTGGCAATGAACCAGGACGTAACGATCCATGTCCATGTGGCAGTGGTAAGAAGTATAAACGTTGTCACGGCAATGTTTAAAATAGCTCTAGTGAGCCCGTGTATTTTTTGAACTTTATAAAGTTTAGTTATATTTGACAAACTTTATAAAGTTTGATAAAATGGGTGTGCACGTAATTAGCAGAATAATATGAC
>DATDYA010000051.1:0-3574 GCA_035289165.1 Patescibacteria group bacterium | reverse complement strand
TCTGAGAAAAAGAAATGGTTTCTAAACGATATTTTTTTACTCCAACAGCATCGTTTCGTAAATTAAGAAAAACTTTAGCTTGGCCGCCCGGATCAATCGTCAAAAGTGTTCGGGTTGGACTAACTGTAAAGGCAGTGGCGGTAAGAGGCCAGAGAAAAAAACAAACAAGAATTAACAACCAAAATTTTTTCATAATCAAGGGTTGGCGGCGGCGGTTAAGGTAATGCTCTTGGCGTAAGACCCCGCGGTAGTGGCACTGGATATAGCCGCTTCGAAACTAATAATGGTCGAGTGGGTGGTGCCACTTAAGCTATTGGCATTTGTAGCGAGTACCAAACTATTAGCCAAAGCTGACGTGCCAGCAAAGGCGCTGTCTGAACCACTAACTAGAACACCAAACTCTTCGCTTCCAGCATCAACCGTGCCGGTCAGCGTCGTCCACAAGGTCCCCGATTGTGAGCTGACAGATAATGAATAACCGGTTTCCGATTCGGCAATTATGTTCACGGTAGTGGATACTGTCGCCACACTCGCAGTAGTCATTGAGCCAAAAGAAAGCGAGGCGTCTTCGATCGTAAGACTGATTGAACCGCGATCCGCGGCCTGAAATCCAGCCTTTATTGTATAGCTAGTACTAGTAGAAGCACCAATCGCTGTATCCCCGGCGGTGTCTTGCAAAAAATAAGTAGTGCTGGTTGAAAGGTCCCCGCCGAAACCAACCGTATCAGCAAAAATAGTGTAGTTGGTAGAAGTCATGGCCGAATTAACGAGAAGGGGAAATAAAAAAATACCAAGGATGTAAACGATAAAAAAAATTTTGGTAATTTTCTTACTCATACTATTTTTCCCCTGGGGTAGCGGCCAGGCTTTTTATTTTTTTTAAAACATCAGTATTATTCGGGTTAAGATCCCGCACTTCATAATAATATTTCAAAGCCGTAACTCTGTCCCCTTTGGCTTCATAATAACTTGCCAGGCTGTACAGAGCGTTGGAATAATCCGGCTGAAGTTTAATGGCGGCTAACCAAGCTTGCTCGGCGATCTTCCGATCGCCTTTTTGATTTCGGTTATAAAGTACGCGGCCATAGTTAAATAAAGCTTCGGGATTTTGGGGATTTAAAGTTAATAAGGTTTCGTAGGTCTTTAAGGCTTCAGCAATTTTTTCTAAACGCTCCTCTGCGATTGCTAGACCCAGATAGGCTCCGAGTAAATCCGCCTTAAGATTAATGGCTTCTTGAAAATTTTTAGCTGCTTCTTCGTTATTACCTAAAGCGAGGTTAATTCGTCCGAGGCGCCAAGCAATGATTGGATTAGTTGGCTCAAGGGCCTTGGCCGAACCCCAGGCTTTAAGACTCCACGGATAGGCTTCTGGCACCATCGCCGCGGCATTTTCATACATACTCGCTAAATTTTCCCACAACCCAACCATCTTCGGAGAAAGATCAGTGGCGGTTCGTGCGGCATTGACCGCACTTCCAAGAGACGATGCCACTGCTTCTTGGTCTGGGTTTTCTCCACCCGCCCGGTTGGCTGCCTCAACCAAAAAGGCTTGCGCTATGGCAACGTAATATACATCAACATTGGGGCGCAAATCTATTGCCTCCTGCAATTTCTCGATTGCTTCATTAGATTTTGTTTCACGCAAGGCACTGGCGTAGACCATTTCCCCTTTGTACATTCTGACACCAAATACACCAACCACAATAACGAGAGCAACCACCAATATAACCGCGAATGAAAATGACAAGCTGTGTTCCGGGCGGTTTTCGATTTCCCATTTCTTTTCACGGATAATGTTTTCGCGGTAAAAACTTAATCCGGCCACAATTAAACCAGTTAATGTCCACCATATAAACCACAGAACCGGACGAAAAAAATGGACGGTCAGGCTGGCGGTCAAAACTAACCAAGCAATAGAAGCAACCATTACTTCGAGTCGAAGATCAAGCCGACGTCCAGCCCATTCACCAAAATTTTGGTGCCAAGCCGGGCCTTTTAGCTTGACCCAAAAAACTGATATATAACCGAGGATTACTAGAATCAAAATTAAGAACGAGGCCGAGAACGCTACGCCGGCCTCAGCGACAAAAGCAAAGATGGTATTAAAAGGTTGTGTAAAACGCACTGACCAGACCATTGAATTATTATTAAAAGCCGCGTTACGAAACTCCGAAAAATCGATACTAAACGTACCTGGCCCACTACCAAAGATAAAGTTTTTAACACCCTTAAACAATGTTTTTTCCGAAATTTCCCAGGATGCCCCGGGACTTAAAAAAGCCTCGCGTGGCAAAGGCGCTTGGACAAATTTAGGTGAGCCAAAAATTAGACAAGCAATACTTGCCACCAAAACGATAAAAACAGCCGTAAGAGTAGTTAACTTTACCTCCTTAAGGAAATTGATGCCAAGTAGTAACAAGAAAACCGCGCTAGCTAACAGGAGCCACCAAATAATTGGAAAACTAATAGTGAAAATCGTTCCCAAACTTAACAAAGAAGAAATAATATATAGCAAATTTCGGTTGTAAGAAGTTTCTTTTTTAATAAGTTGCCCGATGGACAAAATAAATACCACAATGATTAGGATGGCGAATCCAGCATTGCTTTCTAGTGCTAAATTCCAAAGACTACTGTCCGTGATTGGTAAAAAAGACCATTTAAAAATTACTTTAAATAAATATGGTATCTGAAGCAAGGTTCCCCCAACAACGATGACATCATAGATCAACCGCCACTTCTTAAGGCTGTTAACCGTGTTAACAAAAAGATAATAATACAAAAGTAGGCCGATTAAAAACACGGCATTCATAACAAAATATTCATTCCTTCCCCAGAAACTGTCTAACCGTTGGACGGAAAAAAGGCTGGACAAAAGAAGTAAGACTAAATAGGTGCCAAGAATTTTATCCAAAAAAGTAAAACGAATAACAACCGACTTGGTAAGTGCAAACTTTATTAAAAATATTAAAGCGATGATCAGCGTCAACCCCAGAAACACGCTCTGCTTCGGCAGATTAAAGGCATTAACTACCCGGGTATCTATTACTAATGGTATGACTAGGATAGAAAGTGCAAGGACAGATAACGAAAAAAAATCGATAATTTTACTCACCTTATCATTAAGCATATTTTAAGTTTTTACTTCCTGATCATTATACCATATTTAAGAGATTTTAAAAACAAAAATCCAGCGCTTATTAGCACTGGATTTTATACGTGTTTACCACGCTTCTCGACTCTCCAGAAAAGTCTATTTTAGACTGCTCTGGAGTCCGGTCGAGAAGCGCGGGGCGCGACGCGTCCGAATCTCCCCCGGTTGTTGTTGGCCGGGAAGATCATCATTCCGGGGAGGCGTGCTGGGGTTGGACCGGCAGGGACTCTGCCGGCGGCGCTTCGGCGGGGTGTGGACCGAAGCTCAGCCCAAACTTCAGGAGGAAGTCGAGGCCGAACTCGCCATCGTTCCATCGCGGATGTAGCGATGGCGCGATGGTGATGTCCCACAGCTTGACCGCGATCTGCGGGCCAACACCGTGGGACTCGAGCTTCTCCGGCCGCACGAGCCACCAGCCCTCCC
>DATDYA010000050.1:0-18106 GCA_035289165.1 Patescibacteria group bacterium | reverse complement strand
TTCCATTAAACGATTATATTTTTCTACCCGTTCTGAACGAGACAAAGAACCAGTTTTAATAAACTCTGAATTTACCGCGACAGCCAGGTCGGCGATAAAAGTATCCGCGGTTTCACCCGAACGATGCGACACCACTACTTTATAACCACTCTCCTTGGCTAGGTTAATCGCCTGGATTGTTTCTGTAACTGTACCGATCTGATTTAACTTAACAAGAATAGCATTACCGACTTTCTCTTTAATCCCCCGCTCCAATCTTTTCACATTAGTCACAAATAAATCATCACCGACCAAATTTAGGTTCTTACCTAATTCTTTAGTTAACTTGGACCACCCCTGCCAATCATCCTCGCTTAAGCCATCTTCAATCAAAATAAGGGGGTACTTCTTGGCCCACTGTTTTAATAACCCAATCATTTTCTCATTGGTCCAACCTTGTTTGTTATTTAAAAAATAATATTTTTCATGATGGTAAAATTCTGACGCCGCCACATCTAACCCTAGAAAAACCTGTTTACCAGGAGTAAAACCAGCACTTTTTATCGCTTCCATTATGAACTGTAGGGCGCGTTCGTTGTTTAACAATTCTGGAGCGAAACCACCCTCATCCCCCACCGCAGTTTTATAACCTTTCTGACTTAAGATAACCGCTAGAGCATGAAAAACCTCGACACCTATTCTCACCCGTTCCGACAATAATTTATGACGCGGTATGATCATAAATTCCTGAACCGTTAAGCCGTTGTCGGCATGCCGACCACCATTTAAAATATTCATCGTCGGTACCGGCAATCGCCACTCTTTTTCTTTCAACTTGTACACCTCGCGTAAATATTTATATAATGGTTTTTTTGCCGCTGCCGCACCAGCCCGAGCCGCCGCCATAGAAACTGCTAGGATGGCATTTGCGCCCAGCTTGGATTTATTTTTTGTGCCATCAAGCGCAAGCATCTTTTCATCCAGCGCTACCAAATTATATACCTCTGCTCCCACTAAATTTTTAGCAATAATAGTATTAACATTTTTTACTGCCCTCAAAACCCCTTTACCGCCATATCTTTTACCGCCGTCACGAAGTTCCAAAGCCTCGTGCGTACCGGTCGACGCTCCGGACGGGACTTTTGCCACTCCAAATATACTATTGTCTAAAATCACCTTGGCCTCAACAGTAGGATTACCGCGTGAGTCTAAAATTTCCCTGGCTTGAATTTGTTTTATTTTCATAAAATTCTTTTAACTAAGCGAATATATCTTAACACAACGGGGTAAAAAAATAAACCCCAGACTGTGACAAGTCTGGGGCAATTTCTCTCGTGATTAATAAGGCATTATTTCATAAGTAACGTTTACGTTGACCGTTACATCCCGACTCCCTGAAGCGACCGCTGCCGGAGCGCCACCACCCTCGGCCATGCCAAAATTCAATCCATCTTTATAATAAGGAGAAACGCCATAGTCCGGCGCATACTCATTAAAGTTAACCACCGATCCTAAACGCATTCCCAAAGATTTAGCCAAATATTCCGCTTTAGCTTTAGCGTCATTCAATCCTTTTTCGCGCGCCACGGACTTTAGATTCTCTGGATCGTCAATAGTGAAACTCAAGCCACCAACCTCATTAGCACCATATTTACCAGCTAAACCAAGAACTTCGCTGATCTTAGAAAGATCACGAATTTTCACCGTTAACTGATTAGTCACCCGATAACCCTTTAACTCCTGGCCCTTGCCCTCGGTATAAGTATACTCTGGATATATAGTGTAATTGCTCTGCAAATCTTTATCTTCCATGCCCATCTTCTTTAAATCCGCCATCACTTTATCCATCACATTTTTATTGGCTTCTTGCGCCTTGGCCACGTCCTTATCAACATTCGAGTAGCCAATTGTGGTCATAGCTATGTCGTTACTACCCAGAGCCCGGCCCACGCCAGTCACCACAATCGTTCGTTCCATTTTAGGTGACATGCCAATCGTATCGTATTTCTTCAAATTATTGCGAATCAATGTCCCGATGAAGAAAATTACGTAAACCAACAAAACGCCCAAAAATGTTAAGATAATCTTTTTAACAAATTCTCCGCCCCAATAAGTACAATCGCAGCCACGGTCTTCGACACGACTAGGCGGCGGCGGGGTTCGATTTAAGCCTAATGGCATAAATTAATCCTCCCCACTCTTGTTCACCGTGCGGTGAAGCGAGTGGTAATAAATAATAAATAACTTTATTTTTTTAAGGCCTCTAACCCGGGCAGATCTTTACCACTTAAAAACTCAAGCATCGCTCCCCCGCCAGTAGAAATTAAATCAATCTGATCATCTAAATTTAAAGCTTTAATGACTTCTAGTGTTTCCCCGCCTCCGACCACTCCAAACGCTTTACCTTTAGAGCGAGCGGCAATAATTCTCGCCACGGCATGCGTTCCGTGATGATAAGGCTTGGTTTCAAAATATCCCATCGCTCCATTCCAAATAATCGTGTTTGCCTGTTTTAAATAACCGGCATAAATTCTGACCGTGGCCGGACCAATATCATAGATCCCCTCATTTTTATCTTTTAAATCCAGTTTAACCACTTGTTCCACTCTCGCTTTTCCTCCGTTTTTCTTGCCTACGACCACATCAACCGGCATAATAATTTTATCTGACCAAAGATGTTCTAGCGCCTCGGCTTTCAACCCTTTGTCAATCAGGGAATTACCAACTCTAAATCCTCGAGCAAAAAGATAAGTGTTAAATACCGCTCCACCTAACAATATTTTATCCGCAATCGGAAGCAATTTTTTTACCATCGGTAACTTTGTTTCTAGTTTGGCGCCACCCAAAACGACTATCAATGGTTTTTTTGGCTTTTCCATAACGCGGGTCAAAGTAGCTACCTCTTCTTCTAAAAGCAGCCCGGCATACGAGGGCAGTTCTCGGGCTAAGCCAGAGACAGTCGCCGAGTCACGATGGACTACCCCAAAGCCATCCAAAACAAACACCTCGCCCCATTGTTTAAAAAAACGCCGAGCGCTATCTTCATTTTTCTCCTCTCCCCTAATAAAACGAACATTGTCCAACAAAGTAACACTACCGGATTCCAATTGTGGTAATATTGGTTCACTTTCATACCACTCGTCAGCCGAAACAAAATTTATAGTCTCCCCCAACAAACGTCCGAGCCGGCGGCCAACGGCCTGCAAGCTAAATTCGGGGTTATAACCGTGGGGGCGGCCCAAGTGGCTTAAAATAATTATTCGTGCCCCTTTGCTCTGCAAATATTTAATCGTTGGCAAGCTTCTCACTATCCGATAATCCTCCAACACCTTACCGTTTTCAAGCGGAACGTTAAAATCCGTTCGCAAAAGAACGTATTTATTTTTCAAATTTTTCGCGGTCCTGACTGACCTAAATTTCATAGTCAAGCTAGTTTGACTATATTATACCACAAAGAAGTCCCTGCTCCAACCAAACTAATTTCCCCAGAGTTTTTCATAACCTTCGTCGCCCGGCCAAAGATAATTTTTAAAAATCCATTCCGCTAGATCTCTCGCCTCACTAAAGCGTGATTCGTTGGATTCTGAACCTAATACCACGATTCGAATCGCATGATGGTTATCATCTTCGATACGAACCGTAAAATTATATTTCGAATCATTAATAAAGCCAGTTTTGCCAACTATTTTATCTTCCGCAAAACGATTTGGCACCCAATTAGTCAAAAGCCAATTTGTGCTCCAAACCCGGCGTTCTTTTTTCATCCCGATTGGGTGAGAATAATATTGCCCAATCTGCAAAGTCTTTTTAATCTTATCAATTGCTAAAGCTTCTTTCAATAACTTTGCCACATCAGGGGCATCGGCAACATTCTTTTCGTCCAAACCAGTCGGTTCCACAAAACTGGCCTTACTTAAACCAATCTCTTTTGCCTTTCTATTCATTAAAATAGCGAAGTTCTCTGGCGTTAGCCCAGTATTCCTGACTAAAGTATTAATCGCGCTGTTAGACGAACCAATAAGAGCAATATGCCACAGATCTTCAATTTTAAATTTTTCTCCAACATTAATGAAATGGCTACTCGAACTAAAATCAGCAGTTGTAACCACTGTCGACGTTGCCCACTCCGGTTTTAAATCCATTAAGACCAAGGCGGCCATCAACTTTGTAATGCTCGCGAGCGACCGTACTTCGGCGGCATTCTTACTAAACAAAACCGTATTAGTTTCATCATCAAGCACTAAAACGGAAGTAGCAGTTAACTCGACTGGACAGGTACTGGTAGTTATTTGAAGAGGCACTCGAGGACGGCTCGCTGGTAAAGCCGTAGCAACTGGCTCACGATAAAAAGCTTTCCGCAAGCCTGAAACTGGGTACTGCCAAACTTCACCCGGAATTTTTTTAACGGAAACTGAACCGGCGAATACCAAAGCTACCCCGAGAACCATGATGCCAAAAGAAGCAAGAAAATCAGATAATTTCGGGGGGATGTACATAACTAACTATCACTATTCATTTTTTCTAAAGAAGAAATAACATTTTCATGTTGGTGCAGTTTATCATAATTGGGCAGTTCGTTCAAGCTCGCTAAACCGATGTGTCGGAGGTATTCCATCGTTACCTCATAGGTCGGTAAAAGCGCCGCCGGATCCTCACTTTCCTTTACTAGTCCACGCATCATGAGATTACGGATAATCAAACTGCAATTGACGCCTCGAATCTGTTCCAGCTCCGGTTTAGTGATGGGGCCACAATAGGAAATAACCGTTAAGGTCTCCAGTTGTGGCCGGGTCAACTCGCCAGAAATCTCGGCTTTCAAAAATCCTTCGGCTACGACCCGGTTATCGGGATTTGAGACCATTTGCCACTCGCCATTATTTTCCAAAATTTTAAGACCAGATTCTGGTTGGTTGTGTTTTTGCACCAAACTTTGTAAAACTCCTATCACCTTCCCCTCTTCCGTGTTCAAAGTCTTTACCAATTTCTTTAGACTTAAAGGTTTAGAGGCGACGAATAAAATGGTTTCTAGATTTGAAATTAAACTCATAAAATTTTAATTCCTAATTTACGCAAATTTTTAGCTAAAAGGTAAAGTGGTAAACCAAACATGCTGTGATAATCTCCAATCATCTTTTCAATAAAGATCGAACCCAAACCCTGAATCGCAAAGGCCCCGGCTTTATCCATCGGCTCGCCGCTCGCCAAATATTTCTCTATTTCCCCTTTCTCTAATTTACGAAACTTAACTTTTCCTACCTCGGCTTCCGTGATTATTCGGTTAGAACGTGTGTCAATTATAGTCAGGCCAGTAATAATTTGCAACCAACGGCCACTTAATTTTTGCAACATTTTTTTGCCTTCAATCTTATTTTTTGGTTTCCCCAGCACTTCTTTACCTAAAGCGATAAAAGTATCCGCAGAAATAATAATTGAATTAGGGAATTTACTGGCTACACTCTTGGCTTTACCCAAGGATAAAAACTTTGCCAGCTTACGTGGAGACAATTTTACACTCATGTCCTCATCGTAATTACTTGCTACTACCTTAAAACTTATTCTTAAACGTTTTAAGAGTTCACTCCGTTGCGGCGATGTTGAAGCAAGAATTATTTGAATTTCTTTCATAGAGCGCTAATTTCCATGTCTCCAAAAGATTCTCCTTGTTCAATAAAAGCTCGATTCTGCTTAAGCAGGTCTAACAAAGCTAAAAAACTCACAATTACCTCGGTTTTATTTTCCGCGTTATCTAAAATTTCTTTGAATTTTATCTTCCGGTACTTCTTTAAGGACGCAAAAATTGCCTCGACTTTTTGCTTAACAGAAATCGCCCGGTCAATTGTTACTTTCGGCAAAGGATTAATTGGCTTTAAACGTCCTACCAATTGCACCATTGAACCATACAAATCATCCGCGCTTGCATTAGTCGGCAACTGAAATCCTTCGGCTTTAATCGGCGGCTCTACCCGCCCGTAAGAAATACTATTTCTTTCCCAGAGAATATTTACCTTTTGGCTAGCCTCAATATATCTCTGATACATCTTTAATTGATCAGCCAAACTCGGCCCTTCCTCTTCTTCCGGATAGAGATAAGGCAGAAGGGTTTTGGATTTTAAGTACACCAGTTTTGTTGCGATTACCAAAAAATCTGCCAACTCTTCAGAACGATCATGTTCTAATTTATCTAAATAGGCTAAAAATTGCTCTGTCACTTCCGAGAGAGCAATTTCCGTAATGTCCATTTTCTCGAGCTCAATAAGTTGAAGCAACAAGTCTAATGGACCCTGAAATTTTTCTAGTTTTACTTCTGTCCCCATGATTATTTAAAATGGTAATTTTTTTTGCCGACGCGATAGATATTTATTCCATTGTTTTATCCCTTCCCGAGTAATTTTGACTTCCTTAATAAACCATTTCTTAGGCGTACGGATACCATAGCCAATGAGATACCCGCGATCCATTAATCTTTCCAAACTTTGCGTTATTATTTTTACCCGATCAGTTTTTTTTACTTTTGAATCCGGGCCATAAAAACGGCCAAAGTTTTTTCGCTCGGTCTTCCCTCCTTCGCTACATTCTTTTAGAATGTATTGCTGGAGCGAAGAGAACATAGATTATTGTTTATATTCTGGTGGAGAAATCTGCAAATCAATTCTGTTTAAATCTCTTGGGAAAAGAGTCGCTTCTTTAATATTTTCAATACCCAACAATCTGGCAGTTAATCTCTCAAGTCCAATCGCCAAACCACCTTCTGGGGGCATACCATATTTGAAAGCGTTTAAATAATACTTAAAATTCTCGGGATCAAGACCCCACTTCTTTATGTTTCCTACCAGTTGCTCATAATCGTTTATACGCTGCCCCCCGGTTGTAACTTCAATACCACGGAAAAGCATATCAAAACTTTTGGTAAATTCAGGATCGGTTTCATCTGGATAAGTATACATCGGTCTTTTTGATGTAGGATAATGAGTAACAAAAACAAAATCTGAATCAAATTTTTCCTTAACATATTCACCTATCCACTTTTCTTCCCCGGGTTCTAAATCGGGTTCCGCTGTATGGTCGACACCGGTCTCTTTCTTAATTATTTCTTGTACTTCTCTCAATTTAAAAGTTGGAATTTCATCTGGAATACTGGGCTTTACATAATTCCACAATTTCAATTCGTAAGCGACAGTTTTGTCCAAATGATTAAGAAGGTACCTTAGAAAATCTGTTTCCAATTTCATCACGTCATGGTGATCGGTAATCATGCCAAACTCCAAATCTAAACTAGTATACTCATTAATGTGCCGGGTTGTCGCATGTTCTTCGGCTCGGTAAACATTGCCGACAGTAAAAACCCTCTCGAATATTCCGACCATAATCTGTTTATAAAATTGAGGACTTTGTGCTAAAAAGGCTTTAGAACCAAAATAATCAATCTTAAACACATTAGCTCCGCCTTCGGTTGAGGCTCCCACAATTTTCGGAGCTTGAAATTCAGTGAATCCAACGGACCTTAAATACGATCGAAATGATTCAATAATTTCTGACTGAATTTTAAATACTGCGTTCCATTTTTCACTTCGTAACGTGATCGGCAAATAATCCAAATGAATGTCTAAACCAATTTTTTCATCTTCCAAATCAAGAGGAAGCGGCTCAGCTTTAGCTAAAACTTTTATTTCTTTAGCTAAAACTTCTACCGTACCTGTCGGCATATTATCGTTTCTTTGTTTTGCACCCCGTTCATTCACCATACCACGTATCTCCAACACCCATTCCGGGCGCGTCTCCTTTAAAAATTCCAACGACTTTTCATCCAATTCGCTCGGCACACCAACAACCTGGATAATTCCGCTTCGATCCCGCAAATCCAAAAACACAATCTTGCCCATGTTTCTCCGGGCGTTGACCCAACCTTTTAGCAAGACTTCCTCCCCCACCTTATTGACCGTTTCAGTGTTGTATATACGCATATGTTTAAATGTCTTTCCTCGCCGCCAAGGCGTAATGAAAATAATATTTTTCCTCCTGTTCTGGCGTGCTACCATAGGTTCGATCACCCCAAAAAGTATCCTTTAAAACTTCTCTAGCTCGACAAAGTTCTTTTAGCCTCCCTCCACGCCAGCGATCATCCGAAATGGTTAGATCTAACAAATCTACCGCCCTTTCTAGCGCCTTATCTCTTTGTATTACATCTCCTCGCTTTTCCCAATTTGCCGCTCGCCCCACTTCACTGCCCACATTCCCCAGCTGTTCACACAAGCTTAATTCAAACCAGCGGCCTTGCGCTAAATTTTTATGTAAGTACATACTATTTAACCAATTTATTTACGAGTTCTACTATTCTAATTTTTACAGCCTCATCTTCTACCCCTCTACTTCGATTATTTTGTTTTGGCCGAATATTAATCATGGAATCATACTGGATAAAATCATCATCTAATTTGTCCGGGTATAAGTTAATGCCCCACAAATTTTTCTGTTCAGAACCATTTTCTAATAAAATCTGCTCTTCGTCGGCGTGCATTTCACCGCCGATTGCCATAATTTCCTTTTCAATATCTACCACAGCCTTAACCATGTCACCCCAACGTTTTTCGGCAACAGATTTTAATTTAGCACGAAAAATTGCTTCGCTAATTATCTCAATATTATTTTTCTCAGACATATAAAAAATTATTTCCCAAACAACTCCGCCATTTCCACCAACCGATGGGCATAACCACACTCATTGTCGTACCAAGCGACCACTTTAATCAAGTTGCCGCCAACCACGTTGGTTAGTTTCAAGTCTACAATGGAGGAAAAGGTATTGCCAACAAAATCCGAAGAAACTAATTCTTCATCGGTGCACATTAATATTGCTGTAAAACGGGTAGTTTTTGCGGCCTCGATCAAAACTTTATTGATATCTTCTTTGGTCACATCCTTTTTTAAAACAGCCGTAATGTCAGATAACGACACGGTCAGCACCGGCACACGAAAAGCCAAGCCATCAAAAATTCCTTGTAAATTTGGTTTAACTTCACCAACGGCCTTTGCCGCACCCGTTGTGGTTGGTACGATATTCTCGGCGGCCGCTCTGGCTCGTCGCAAATCTTTATGTGGCCCATCCTGTAAATTCTGGTCAGCGGTGTAACCATGTGATGTGCTCATAAATGCCTTCTCAATACCAAATTTCTCATCCAAAATTGCCATGATGGGAGCGATGCAATTAGTCGTACAAGAAGCGTTATTAATTACCGGAGATTTTTCTTTATCCACCTTCCCACAATTTACTCCCCGCACATAAGTTGGGACATCACCGCCTTTGGCTGGGGCCGAAATAATTACTTTTTTCGCCCCGGCTTCAATATGCATTTCGGCATCTTCTCTTTTGGTAAACCGACCGGTACATTCAAGCACCACATCTACTTCCATTTTTTTCCAAGGTAATAATGTTGGATCTTTTTCCGCTAAGACCGGTATTTTTTTACCTTTAACAATTAAGTTTCTTTCGTCAAAGGACACGGGTAAATCATAACGGCCATAAGCTGTATCATACTTTAACAAATGGGCTAAAGTTTTCGTATTAGTTAAATCATTTACCGCAACCACTTTAATATTTTTACTGGCAAAGGCGACCTTAAAAGCCTGGCGGCCAATTCGGCCAAAACCATTGATAGCGATATTTAACATAAATGAAATGATTAACAATTAATGTTGAATTAATTTTACCCTAGGGTAGGCAAAAAAACAAGCCCCCGCTCGGAGGCGGGGGCTAAAGTTGGTCTGGTTATTTAACGGTTACCGTAAACGACAATGAGTTTTCTCCTACAATTTGACTTTTTCCTCTCGGACTAAATCTGATCCTAACTACGTAATCTCCGGCCGGTAAGTTCGTGGGGATCACCTGCGGGATATTTATGTTCCGTACTTGGCCAATACCACTCCTCCACAGTCCGGTATTTTTTTGCCACACTTTACCATTCTGATCAACAATCTCCCGCACTAAATCGAAATATCCGACTTCTTTTGTTATATTTTTAAAACTATATTTTAAACGGAAGCTGTGGGGCAAGGCAACTGCCTTTTTCAAGGATTTTAAACTGGCCAGATCGAAAACAACGACTCCGTCCGCATTAGTTACCCCGGCCTTCAAAACTGCCCGCTTTAACTTTTTCTTTTCTAGAGAAATATCAAAACTGTTTTCCGCCATTTTTTTACCAGTCCGGGCATCGTAAAACACAATTAGCTCCGTGTAAATACCTGGGGGCAAACGAGTAGAAAAATTTTGATTAACCGAACGAGAAAACTTACCACCACTGCGCAAACCGGCTGTCGCATTTGAAACTAAAACAGTTTTACCGGCTTTATTAACTAAATTTCTAGTTACCTTAAGTGGCAACATCTTACCAGTATTATTAATAAAGTAGTACTTGAAGCTTAAATACTCACCTTGGACAAAACTCTGTCTGTTGATACCTGATATTTTAACCAAAGAAGTGACATCGACTTTTGCCAACCCAGACAAATCGGCCACCGCGGGAACAGGAGAAACAACATTGGAGTTAACTTGCACAATTAGACTCTGTACAGCTGTCTCTCCACCACTACTGGAACGAAATTTTATGTATAAAATTTTAGTTGTTTCACCTGGGTTTACTAATACGCTTTTTTGAGTTTGGTAAGTTTGCCAAGAACTTCCCACAAAACTAGAGTTATCTGAAATAGCGACTTGTGTAGCATTTGAAACGTTGAAAAATAAAATAATATTATTCGCATCGATAGCCGAACTATAAGTAACTGGCGCAATACCAAGTATTGGAGCGCTGACCGCAACTGAACCGCCACCCCCTCCGCTACTTGGTGCTGGTGTATCAACTACCGGAGGAGTATACAAGGCCAAGGCAATAGTGGCGCCGGTCGCGGTGATGTCGCTCGCTGTTACTGTCATATCATCGGCTCCATTGCCATCGCTATCTATATTATCCGCTACACCTTCAGAAAAATCTTGCGTAACTGGAGTTGAAGCAATTGTTAAATTGGCACTCACGCCTTCTACGACACTATTTAAAGTAACCGTGTGTTCTGTGCCCCCGGTGAATTGAAAAGTGGTAGAAACAGTTGTACCTAAAGTCGTTTCTACTGACGTGCTAATAGAATCAGTCGTTACCTCTGTAGAAGTAGTTGCAAAAGCCGACCATGTGGTACTATCGCTGTTATATAAAGCTCGAACTTTAAAAGTATAGGCCGTCGCCGCCGTTAGACCAGTAACAGTATAAGTAGTAAGAGTGGTTGTCGCGATACTGGTGTCGACTCCGGCGTTGTACAATTCATAAACTGTGCTAGTTGGGTTGCTATTAGCACCCCAAGTCACAATTAGACTAGTCTGACCATTGGCCACGCCCGTTACGGTTAACGGCACAGCCGCCGCTGTGTATTCGGCGCTAGAAGTGGCATAGCCAGAAGTACCATGGGTATTTTCCGCCGCGATTCTAAACTGATAACTGGTGTTAGGAATCAAGGAACTAACTGATGTCGAAGTGGCATCTTGAACGACTGTTGAGGTTGTACCGGGAAAACTGCCACTAGACAAAATATAATCCAAGATAAAATTATCTTCCTGGATTTCACCGCTCGAATTATCCGCCCACGACCAACCAATCGCCGTCGCGCTAACTGTTGTCGTCACAAAAGAGGTTGGCGCCCCGGGCATGGGCAAGCTGATAGTTAACGGCCCATAATTCGTAGAATCGCCCAGGGTGACAGCGCCATCCAACAAACCACTGTTAGTTTTGGTCGTATAAACATAAAAAGGAGAATATGTTGTCGCCGTAGACGGATTAGTAATCCCCCCAATCGTCACGGTAATCACACTCCCAGCACTAGTTTCTTCACCGGCCGTCGTTAAAATTACCTGTTTGGCATCCGCGCCCGTACTAGTCGCAAATGAAGCAATCGTAGTTGAAGACAGGCTACTTATTTGTTGGCTCAAGTTAACCGTGACACTACCTAGGTCATAAGCAGTTGGAAAATTTAAAACTACCTTCCCTCCCACCGGAACACTGCTTGTCGCTTGAAAAACATAGGTATAATTAACATTACTGGAAGAGATATAGGCCGAACTCGCGGTCACGCCCTCATTATCATTTGCCACCAGATTACTTCCCGCTCGCGTTACTGACTCTGTCGAAGTTTCGTTTATTTTATCGGCTCCGGAAAACGCCCCTGGTAAATTAACAGTACTCGCTGGCGTACCAGCCTTTACTGTCCAAGACAAGTTGCTTAAATCAATCAAAGTTCCGCTTGGGTTACTTATACCACCGAAAGTAACGGAAAAATTCGTCCCCGACGGTGTAGTTGTGTTTACCATTCCGGCGACCACTAAATCCCCTGTCCCCCCCACTACTATCCCTGGTGTATCAGAAGTGGTGCCCCCTAAATTAAAGGCTGTGGCTGAACTCGCTTCTTCAATTTGGACAGCGTCAATCACAACTGTCCCCGGACCAAATATACCAAAGCCGGTATGCAGAACATCAGAAAGGACATGGGAAGGCACCGTTACCGTGTAACGAGCGAATTCCGTAGTTAAACCAGCAAAAATTTTAAAATCTGGACTACTGGCACAAGTCCAAGTACTGCTTGTAAAATTATAATGTGAGACCAGACCACCGAGGCAATCGGCTTCATTGGCATCAACCATAAAAAATAACTGTTCATTCCCCACGGCCCCCTTAGCATAAACACTAAAAGTGTAATCAGTCCCCGTAGCTACCCCGGATACTATATTAGTAAAATATAAATATCCATCCGTTTCGGCATAGAGTTCAAGTGCCATACTGCCATTATAAGCTGTTGTCGTGGGGGTGACAGAATAAACACCTCCTCCGGCGATATCCCAAGAGCTAGTTGCACTTTCAAAGGAAGCATTGCTAGTGTAAAGATTAGACAAAGTGCTTCCTAAACCCGAATAAAATTCTATCCCGCTGGTCGCGGTTATTGAAATATTTGACAAGTCGAAATCTGTACCGACTACATCAGGAAAAACAAACTGCAAAACGTCCCCGCGCGCCAATTCTGCGGTGGTTGTGGCAGTAAAAACCCAAGAAGTATTGGTCGCCCCGATTAAGTTATCTGTGCCACTACTCGCTGGCAATAGAGTCAAGCTTTCTCCCGCTCCCGCTTCAACATTTTGTCGATCAAAAAAAACAACCACTGTGGTTGAAATCAATACTAAAGCTAAAAATGTCCAAAAAAAGTTCTCATTTCCCTCATAGCTAAATTTCTAGACTAAAAGTGAGTACATTATAACACGTTCTACTCGAAACGGCTATATCAAAATCGAACATAAATGTGGATAAAAAATCCCACATCTTTTACGATGTGAGATTTTATTTAAAGACTGTATCAACCGATTATTTACTTCAGTTGCGCCTGGACCTCGGCGACGAAATCACAACCACCTTTTTCAATGCCTTCACCTAATTCAAACCGGACATATCGCTTTATTGACGCACCATTTTTTACTAACAGATCTTTCACTTTTAAAGTCTCATCTTTAATAAAGATCTGGTCAACTAAACAGTTCTCTTCGTAATATTTTTCCATCTTACCCTTCAAAATGTTCTCAATGATATTTTCTGGCTTACCCTGCTCGCGTAATTGAGCACTGGCGATTTCTTTTTCCTTATCTAGATCAACTTGGGAAACCATCGTACGGTCCAAACATTTAGGGTTTGACGCCGCAATGTGCATAGCTAAATCGTTCGCTGTATTCACGCCCCCCCCCTCTAGTTCAATTAAGACGCCGATCTTAGCACCGTGTAAATACAACCCCACTACCACACCTTCGTAGCGTTCAAACCGACGAATATTAATTTTCTCACCAATTTTTACAGTGAGAGTATTCAAAGCTTCAGCGACAGTTTCACCACTCGCTAAATTTAAGGTTTGAAGATTATCCAAATCGCTTGGATTATTCTTCGCCACGGTTTCAGCCAATACTTTAACAAAATTAACAAAATCTTCACTCTTAGCAACAAAATCTGTTTCCGAGTTAACTTCTACTAAAGCGCCTACTTTATTACCTTCAAGTGCCTGGCCATATACTAGCCCTTCGGCCGCAATCTTATCCGCGCGCTTAGCCGCTTTTACAATTCCTTTTTTTCGTAATATTTCTGCCGCCAAATCCATATTGCCTTCAGCTTCGTCTAAGGCCTTCTTGCAGTCCATCATGCCGGCGCCAGTTGAAGCGCGCAGTTTGGCGATATCGTTCGCAGTTATAGTCATAATGGTTTTAAGATTAAATAAATTATTTACCCCTTAAATTTTACACTTCCTTCTCTTTCTTAGCAACCCGAGGTGTCTTTACTGTTCGAACTGCTTTTGGTTTTTCCACCGCCTTCGTAACTTTTTTAGCTGGTTCCTCTACTACTTCAACCTTCGCTACTGTATCAGCTTTCACTTCCGGGGCTACTGGAACGATTTTCTTGACTTCACGAACCGCACCGTCACGTTTTTCAGCCAAAGCCTTTCCTTCGTTGACCGTGGTGGCTATGAGGTCGGCCATGAGTCTGATAGAATTTACAGCATCGTCATTGGCTGGAATAATATAATCCGCATCTTCTGGATTAACATTGGTATCACAGACGCTAACAACCGTAACATTCTTTTTTTCCGCTTCGATCAGAGCGGTTTTTTCTGTCCGCATGTCGGCGATATATAAAGCGTCAGGCATTTTATCTAAATCTCTAATACCTGCCAAATAGCGCTCCATTTTTTCTACCTCCTTTTTCATTTTAATCTGTTCACGTTTGGGATACTTTTCAATTTCGCCACTTCGGATTTCTTCCATCATGGTGTTGTACTTACGCAAACGTTTCTTAACCTCATCAAAATTAGTTAACATGCCACCGATCCAACGTTCGACTAAGAAAGGCATACCACAAGCTAAAGCGGCGGCCTTAACTAAATCTCGGGCTTGGCGCTTGGTCGCGACAAATAAAATAATCTTGCCTTCTGACGCAAGATTCTTCACGTACTCTAAAGTACGAGTTAGCTCCACCAAAGTTTTTTCTAAATCAATAATGTGTACGTTATTACGTACTCCAAAAATGTATTCCTGCATTTTCGGATGCCAGCGGCCGCGTTGATGTCCAAAATGAACTCCGGCCTGCAACATTTCCAACAAAGTTGGTAACTTAACCATATTTTTCCTTATTACTGCCTCTCCACCCTACCCTTGGGAGTGGTCCCGAGGGAGGAAAAGGTATTTGGCTCAAAAGCCAAAAGTGATGGATGAGTGATAAATAATGGCTAAAGTATACAAAAAGCCGCTGTTTTTGTCAAGCCCCGGTCATATATTGACAAAAATCCCTTTTTATACTAAACTATCCGCACTTAAGTAATTTTTCTATTTATGAAAACCAAAATTCACCCAGATTACCATGATGATGCCGTCGTGACCTGCGCTTGCGGGAATAACTTTAAAACCGGCAGTACCTTAAAAGAAATCCGTATTGAGCTTTGTAGCCAATGCCATCCTTTTTATACCGGCAAACAGAAGTTTGTTGATACCGCTCGTCGCGTTGAAAAATTCCAAGAAAAAGCAGCCCGTGTTGCCGCTACGGCCGCTGGACGCAAAGGTAAGAAAGCCAAACAGGCTGCTCGGGCAACTAAGAAAATTGCTAAAAAGACCACCAAGGAAGCCTAGCTTTGAAATTAAAACAGGCCTTTGTGGTCTGTTTTTTAGTTTCAAATATAGTATAATACTGTTATATGTTGCCTAAATACGTTCAAATAAAAAATAAATTTAACACCTTAGAAGCCGCCTTACAAGACCCGGCCGTAATTAATGATGGGACCAAATTAAAAAAGGTGTCGCAAGAATACAACGAATTAAGAGGTGTTGCTGATAAAATTAAAGAACTAGAAAGTATTGAAAAAAATTTAGTAGATAATGAGCTAATTTCCGGGAGTGCAGACGACACCGAACTTAAAGAATTGGCCCTAGCCGAAATTCCTGAATTGCAAACAAAAAAAGACCTGCTAGAAATAGAGCTGGAAGAGTTGACCCGGCCGGAAAATCCCTTGGATAAAAAAGATGTAATTGTTGAAATCCGCGCTGGCGTGGGTGGAGACGAGTCCGCCCTTTTTGCGGCCAATCTTTACCGCATGTATACCAAATATGCCGAAAAACAAAAATGGAAAACCGAAGTCATGGATGAAAACCGGATCGGCATTGGTGGCTTTAAAGAAATAATCTTTGCCATTCGCGGCCACAATGTTTACAAAGATTTGAAATACGAAATGGGCGTCCACCGGGTTCAACGAGTCCCGGAAACCGAAAAGGCTGGCCGCATTCACACTTCGACCGCGACGGTCGCTGTACTGCCAGAAGTCGAGGAAACGGAAATTAAAATTGATCCCAAGGATTTACGCATGGACACCTTTTGCGCTGGTGGACATGGCGGACAAAGTGTCAATACCACCTATTCAGCTGTCCGCATAATACACATTCCAACTAATACCATGGTCCAGTGCCAAGATGAACGATCACAAATGGCCAATAAGGAAAAAGCGATGGCCGTACTCCGTTCTCGATTATTTGCCGCAGAACAAGAAAGAAAACAAAAAGAACTCAAGGAACAACGTCTCTCGCAAATTGGCACTGGCGATCGGAGTGAAAAAATCCGCACCTACAACTATCCCCAAGATCGGATTACTGATCACCGCATCCACCAAAACTGGAACAACATCCCAACCATTCTCGATGGTAACATCGAGGAGATAATCACCGCCCTTCGAACTGCCGACTACGAGGCCTTAAAAAGCGCGGTTTAAAAATGACCATCGACCCTCGTCTTCAAGATATCCTTTACGCCAAAAGTATTGGCCAAAGTAAGGAATTTGTTTATTCTCACCCGGAATACCGGCCGACACCAATTGAACGCCTACGTTTTTGGTATTACTTAAGACAGGCGAAACGAAACATCCCTTTAGCTTATATTATCCATGAACAAGAATTTTGTTCTCTCCGTTTTAAAGTTAACCGGCATACTCTCATCCCTCGACCCGATACCGAACTAATGGTTGGCGAAGTAGTCAAAATATTAAACAACAGCAAAAACTCGTTGTTTATTGACGTTGGAACTGGTTCTGGTTGTATCGCTATTTCTGCCTTGGTTGAGGTAAAAAAAAACCCAAGCACTAATCCGCAAACAATCGCTATTGATCTCTCAAAAAAAGCTCTAAAGGTGGCAAGAAAAAATGCAAAACTACATCAGGTGAACATAAAATTTGTTCAAGGTAATCTTTTGACCCCGCTCTCTGACACCAAACTAGGCAACTTTAAAAACATTGTCATTACCGCAAACTTACCCTACCTGACCAGTGAACAATTTGCCAAAGAGCCTTCGATTCAACACGAACCTCATGAAGCTTTAGTCGCCGATTCCACTAATGGGCTGTCTCTTTATAAAAAGCTCCTGGAACAAGCAACGACCTTTCCCTTTCCTACCACCCTGCTTTTAGAAATAGACCCAGGGCAATCCTCTGGCGTTAAACAACTGGCCTCGTCTTTATTCCCCGAAGCTCTACTAAAAATTAAAACCGATCTTACTGGTCGAGATCGGTTAGCGATTATTATTAACTCTATTCATTCACCCCAGTCGTCTCAATAACGGTGCTCGCGGCAACGATTTGCACCCAAGTTTTTCCTGGCAACAAAGTTAGCTCCTGCCCCGCTTTATCATAGAATCTTGTCCGCGAAACTAAACTTTCTTTTTTCCAACGGCCATCGACTCGATAGCCGTTTTTTAATATAAACATATCCCCTTCACCAACAGTGGTAATGGCCTGACGGCCATAATCATCAATCGTCTTTATCTTTACCGTTTGGACGACGACATTATCAGCCAAAATTTCATTGCCATTATAGTCTAAATGCTTAATATTATTTACATACCGTACAAATTTTTCTGTCGTTGGAACATACTTCCACCCGGCATTATATCCCCAAACTGGGTCGTACTTAATTTTAACTTCTTCTACTGGCTCGCCAAGCGATTTCACCCCTCCCTCAAACTTCCAACCCTCCCATGGGCGGAAGGGGTGCTTATCAAAATTGTTTGTAACAATCTTTTGCCAATTTTCGCTT
>DATDYA010000049.1:0-10236 GCA_035289165.1 Patescibacteria group bacterium | reverse complement strand
TTGGTAACCCTTCTTAACGACCTGGTTTGAACCACATTCCGGACAGTTTTTTATTGGGCATATTATCTTTAGTTAATCTTTTAGCTGTATTATGCCACAAATCTTTATTTTTAGGTCCTATTTTTTTCTATTTAGTCTTTTTTGTTATCTTTTTTATTCTTTCGATCACTTCCTGGGCGAATTCAGTGTCGGCAAAAGCCTCGGCAACATCTCTAGGTTTATAGCCTATTCGTAGCAAGCTTTCTACGGCATAGTGTAGGGTATAACTAATAGTTTCGCCTGCCCGGTCGTTTCTTAAATCTCTTAGTATGACCCCGGCAACCTTTTTGAGGTCATTGTGGTGTTTTAAGGCAGCTACCTCGATAATGTTCGTGACATCTCTGTGTCTAAGTTGATCCCCAAATAATTGGTCTGGCATAGTGATTGTAATAAATAGTGCCCCCAGAGAGGATCGAACTCCCATCTTCAGGTTCGAAGCCTGATATTCTATCCATTGAACTATAGGGGCGGAAAACATTAGCAGTCTAGCATAGGAATGGGAAAAAGGCAATATAAACGGTAACAACCACCTAATTAGGTGGTTGTGGTATAAGTGGGCCGCCAGGGGATCGAACCCTGGACCTTAGGATTAAGAGTCCTCTGCTCTACCAGCTGAGCTAGCGGCCCGTGGTTTTTTAAGTTCAGATTAAATCGGACCACCAGGTTCTCTTTTTAATATTTCAATCTTAGGTCCTTTCCAACTTTTTACTTTTACCGCTGCTTCCGCGGCCTCGGTTTGAGCCTCTTGTTTGCTAGATCCTTCACCAGTCGCAATTAATTCTTTATCTAGATATACCCCCACTTTAAAATTTTTAGCATGGTCCGGGCCTTCTTCTTCAATTACGCGGTAAGAGGGTGTGGTACCAACAATTTCTTGAGCCGACTCTTGGAAACGACTCTTCGCATCCATGTACAAACCGTTTTCCAAAACATATGGTAAGCGGCTTATTACCCAGCGAGTAATAAACTGTTTGACCACGTCATAACCCCGATCAAGATAGATCGCACCAATCGCGGCTTCAAATAGATTCGCCATGATGTAATCACGGGCTTTGGTTCCGGCGTCTTTAGATTCACCGTGGCTTAAGAACAAGTATGGTTCCATACCAATCTCGTAGGCGACACTTGCGAGCATTTTGGCGTTAACCAGAGCGGCCCGCCAGTTGGTTAACTCACCTTCGGGGTTTAGATATTCATCAAAAAGAAATTCGGTAACAACCAATTCCACAACCGCATCGCCTAAAAATTCTAGGCGCTCGTTGTGGCCCAATGGAAAGTCTCGGTGTTCATTTAGGTAAGAACGATGAACGAAAGCCTGAACTAGAAACTCCGGGTGTTTAAATTTAATACCTAGTTTTTCTTCTAGTTCGGAAAAGTTTTTTTCCTTGACCTCGTCTAGTTTGAAGATTTCATGCATAGGAAACATTTTTCTTGTCTCCTATCTCATACTACCTCCCGGGAATATGAGATATTAGACAATTTAATTAGTTATTCACTGGGTTCGTCGGGACCGTTAGGGAAAAGTTCTTTATACATTGATCCCAACACTCCATTAACGAATTTACCAGAGGCGGGCCCACCAAAGCTTTTCGCGAGTTCAATCGCTTCGTTAATTGCGACTTTTGGTGGTACTTCTTTTTTAATCTTTAATTCTAGTATTCCCAATCGTAAGATGTTGCGATCGACAACCGTAATTTGTTCAATTGGCCAGTTTGGGGCGTATTTTTCAATTTCTTTGTCAATCTCTTTCTGGTGGGTGATCACTTCATCTACTAGGGCGGCGGTAAATTCTTTTTCTTGGTTTAACCCTTCGCCAAATTCTTTGAGGTTGTGTTCCATAATCGCCGGAAGAGCAGCAGTTGGTTTGCCGCGAAAATCCCATTCAAACAGAGTTTGCATGGCGATGCTTCTCGCTAAATGGCGATTAGACATAGAACTTGGTTAAAGATTACTTCGTGGCGGTGGTTTTGCGTGTGCCGCGAGTAGTACGCTTGTCAACATTTAAGACGACACGTCCTTTGTAGGTGCCACAAAAAGCGCAGGCGCGATGAGGTTTTAAAGCCTTGTTGCATTTTGGACAGCGGTTAATACTAGCCAAGGTTAGCGCAAAATGTGCGGAACGCTTGCCTTTGTGTGAAGAGGTGCGTCTGTGACCGGGTAAACCCATAGTACATTGTTTAGTGTATTTAGTAAAATTTCGGCTGTTACAGCCAAAGTCGGGTGTTATTATACACTAAAGATATGAATTTGGCAAGAGGCAAACATTGATTTTCCCAATGATGTAAGGTAAGATACAGCCTGTTCTATGGAAATACGAGAAATTAAAGATAAAAACGAGTGGAAAGAGGCCTTGGGGAGTGGTCTTGGTGTTCATTTTGCCCAAAGTTTCGCCTGGGGTGAAATTTACGTTCGAGAGGGCAAACGAGTGGGGCGTTTGGTGGTAGAGGACAATGGAAGGCAAATACTTGGTGTGCAGGTTCTTTACCAGAGTCTGTTCTTTGGGTGGAATTATGCTTTTTGTCCCAAGGGAGCAGTTGGAGGAGGTGAAGAAGCATTAAAGACGTTAGTAAGTTATTTAAGTAGAAGGGGGTGTATATTTTTTCGGATTGAGCCTCCGCAGGTATTAGTGAATAGTAAATTTTTAATTAAAAAAACAATCGATGTTAATCCACGAGCGACAACAGTATTGGATTTAACAAAAAGTGAGGAACAATTGTTAGCCAAAATGCATCCGAAGACAAGATATAACATTCGTTTGGCGGAAAAGAAAGGATTGGTTATTAAGGAAGAAAAAAATCCAGACGAGCTTTTGCGTCTTATGAAAATGACCGGGGAGAGAGATAAGTTTAGGTTGCATTCGGATAAACATTATATTGAAGTATTAAATTCAGAAATAGTTAGACAGATTAATGTCGAGAGTGGAGGAGAAACAATAGCGGTTGGGGTATTCGTTGGTTATGGAGATACCTTTACCTATTTGTATGGTGCGTCTGACCACAATTTTCGTTCTTTCATGGCGCCATATCTCGTACAATGGGAGGGGATAAAATTGGGAAAGAAGTTAGGTTTTACGAAGTACGATTTTTTTGGCATTGCCCCCAAGGTCGAAGAAGTGGGCGGAGAATATTCATACGACCCCAAACACCAGTATGCCGGAGTAACGAGGTTTAAACTTGGTTTTGGCGGTGAAATTAAAGAAGAACCAGGTACTTATGATTTAATTATTAATAAAAATAAATATTCTTTTTACCAGCTTTTAAGAATAATTCGCCGATTAATTTAACGTCCTCGTGGTTCAATGGATAGAATATCTCCCTCCGAAGGAGGTGATGCGCGTTCGATTCGCGCCGAGGGCACGATAGTGATCGTCGGCTTCGCGCCGAGGGCACGGGTTTAAAAGTTAGTAAATTTTATATGTTGTTACAATTTTCAGATAAGCAGTTTAAAAAGTTATTACAGTTGGTTTATACAGGTAATTTTATTGTTTCTTGCAACAAAGACGAAAGAGGAGAATCTTGTAGCGAGGAAGAGGAAATAGAAAACCTGTTGCTCGAGGCTGCTCTACAAAATAATTTTTCAGAAGTCGAAGAATATGAGGGTGAGCTAATGTGGAAAGAAGATTATGAGCATAAATATTATGACGAGATTCATGAATTTTCTGAAGAAGAAGCTTGGAGAAAGCTAGAGTTTTGGCTTGCAGAGGAGATTATAAAAAAGTTATTTGCCCACAAAGAATGGGAGGGCTTATCTGACAAACAGAAATTTTTTATTAGATGTACAGTGGAAGAAAAATTTGCACAGGAATTTGAAAAGCACGGATTAGGGCGTCTGAAAATTGATGATATAAATTTTAATAAAGACGAGCTCGTACGCATGGCGTCTAAGCCCGAGCCTGTTTTGCCGGCCATTAAATTAAAATATTTTTTAAGAGAAGATAAAAATGGTCTGCCCCCAATATATGCTGATGTAATTTGCGTTCAATGTGGAAAAAAGGGAGTCAATGTCGGTTCTATTATTGATGGTTATTCCGCGCATCCCCAGATGATTTGTGAAGAGTGTACGATTGATAATTACCAGAAAGAACAAAGCTACAATAGCCGTGATGCCGCCGCCGCTCGCCGGCGAAGGATATTTGATGTGGCATATTTGTTCAATGAAATGATAACCGATGAATACCTTCGTCGTGAACAACTTAAAAGCGTAGATGATTTAGACCGCGTTACTCTTGAAAAACTTATGAATTGGACAAAGGAACTTTATAATCAAATGTTCGACAAGATCGGAAAGATGCGGTTGGAAGAAACGCCAAAGCAAAAAGATGTGGAGAGGCTTTTTAAGATCAAAATAGCAACAATTGATTGGAGTGGGTTTTAATAAATTTATAGCCATCTCTTGTATCGTTTAAGGTCTTTCTATATGAGAAGGGCCTTTTTAGGTCTTGACAGTTTTTTAAGTATAGTGTATATTACTAATATAGTATTTATGGTTAATAACATATATTAGTAATATGCTAGAATTAGCAATTTTGGAACAGGTCATTGCTGACCAAAGACAAAATTTTATTGCGAAAGACCCAGGTATCGATCGGGAAATTGACTTTGATAAATATAAAAAAACTAATCAAATAACCGTTATTTCTGGCATACGCCGAAGCGGTAAGTCTACGTTGTTAAAGCAGTTCTCTGCTTTTTATCCAGATTATTATTACTTAACTTTTGATGATGAAAGACTCGCGAGCTTCCAAGTAAAAGATTTTTCTACGCTTATGCTGGCTTTTTCTAAAACCGGTCCAGCTAGAACTATTTTGCTTGATGAGATTCAAAATGTGGCTGGTTGGGAAAGGTTCGTTCGTAGGTTGTACGAAGAGGGGTATAAAATTTTTATTACTGGTTCAAATGCCAAACTACTTGGTTCAGAATTGGCGACGCACCTCACTGGTCGGTATTTTAAAATTGATCTGTATCCGTTTTCGTTTAGAGAGTTTTTAATGTTTAACAAAGTTAGTCTAGAAGATAAAACAACCAACGGACAAGCCTTGGTACTAAAAAGTTTCGATGATTATTTAAGTAACGGCGGATTCCCTGAGTATCTTAAATATGGGGACAAGGAGTTTATTAAGCGGGCTTATGAAGACATCCTGTTTAAGGATATTATCACTCGTTTTAAAATTAGATCCGGCGCTTCTTTCAAACAATTGGCTTTGTACCTGTTTACTAATATTGGAAAGGAAATAGGCTACAATAGCCTAAAAAATATTTTAGGTTATAAAAGCGTTATCTCAGTAAAAAAACATTTGGGTTATCTGGCTGAAGCGTTTTTGTTGTTTGAATTGTGCAAATACGATTATTCGCTTAAAAGACAATTTGTTTCTAATAAAAAAATTTATGCCGTGGATAATGGGCTTAGAAATGAAGTGGCCTTTTCTTTTTCTGAAGACAAAGGTCGTTTATTGGAAAACGCTGTTTTTATTGAGCTTAAACGTCGTGGTCAGGAAATTTTTTATTTCAAAGGTAAGAAGGAATGTGATTTTCTAATAAAAGAAAAAAATAAAATTGTGTCTCTTCTGCAGGTAACAACGCTATTAACAGCAGATAACGAAGAGCGAGAAGTGAGCGGCCTGGCGGAAGCGGCTAACAAGAGTGGGCTCGATTACGGAACGATAATAACTTTGAGTCAAGAAAAAAAGTTGTATCATCAAAATGTAACTATTATGGTCATACCAGCCTGGAAGTGGTTTGTGGCCCGGAAATAGTTTTGAACAGAAAGCTAGTTATTAGGATAAAAAGACACCCATGATTGCGGGTGTCTTTTGTAATAAGGTATTTTTATAACATCGTCACACTCGCGACATGATCGCCGGCTTCTTTAAAGCGCATAAGGCGGACGCCTTGGGTTGCCCGACCGGTGACGGGGATGGATTTGAAGGGGAGACGAATAGTTTGGCCCTTGGAGGACATCATAACCAGGTCATGCTCTTTGGCTTCAACGGCGTCAACCACCCGGGCGTGAATTAGTTTTCCAGTTTTGTCGGTAATAGCGGCGGTTTTAATACCGCTGCCGCCGCGTCCTTGGATTTTGTATTGGGAAAGGGGAGTACGTTTTCCTAAACCATTTTCGCCAATGCTAAAGAATTCAAGGTTTTTGTTTTTAGAATCTACCACATCCATACTGACGACCTCGTCATCACCATGTAAACGTATACCGCGTACACCACTTGCGGTCCGGCCCATGGCACGAACATCTTTTTCTTTAAAGTGGATTGCTTGGCCACGACGGGTGGCGATCATTACTTCATCATTACCACTTGATGGGCGAACCCATTCTAAGTTATCTTCCGGTTTAATTTTTAGAGCGATGAGACCATTTCTTCGAACGTTGGAGAAATCTTCCAGAGAGGTTTTTTTGATCAACCCTTTGGTCGTGACCATAACCAAGAATTTGGATTCCTCAATATTAGAAAGTGGCAAAAGGGCGGTCACTTTTTCATTGGGAGCGAGCTGTAAGAAGTTGACTAGAGCCTGGCCTTTAGCGGTGCGGCTAGCCTGGGGAATATCATAGGCCATTAATTGGAAGACTCGGCCCCGATTGGTAAAGAAGAGGACATTGTCATGAGTGTTGGTGGTGTGGAGTTGCTCAACACTTTCTTCTTCCTTGGTAGTTACACCAATAACACCTTTGCCGCCACGGGATTGCTGACGGAAGGTGTCAGGAGGCAGGCGTTTGATATAGCCATCAGTAGTCACCATGACGATTGTCGGTTCGTTCGGGATAAGATCTTCGGTTGTAAATTCTTTGACTCCATGAGCGACAATGTCGGTACGGCGCTCTTCGCCGTATTTGTTTTTGATTTCTTCGGTTTCTTTTTTAATAATGGAAAATATTCTAGCGGCGGAAGCCAAGATAGATTTTAGTTCTTTAATAAGATTCATTTTTTCTTTCAGCTCGTCTTCTATTTTTTGTCTTTCGAGGTTCGCTAATTGTTGCAAACGCATTTCCAAAATAGCCGTTGCTTGGCGTTCAGAGAATTTGAATTTATTAATCAAATTTACTTTGGCCTCATCTTTGTCGTTGGAAGCGCGGATGGTTTTAATGATGAGATCAATCTTGTCCAAAGCCATTTTTAACCCTTCCAATATGTGCGCGCGTTCTTCAGCCTTGTTTAAATCAAACTCGGTGCGGCGACGGATAATGACTTGGCGGTGTTTAACAAATTCTTCCAGAATATTTTTAAGATTCAAAACGCGTGGTTGGATACCGTCGATTAAAGCTAGGGTATTAAAATGGAAAGTGGTTTGCAGGTCGGTCATCTTGAATAGTTGGTTCAAGATTTTTTTAGGATAAGAATCTTTTTTAAGTTCAATCACAATACGCACGCCATCTTTGTTGGACTCATCCCGGAGATCTTTAATACCCTCGAGTTTTTTCTCTTGAACCAGATTGGCAATTTTTTCAATCATCTCTGCCTTATTCACCTGGTAGGGGACTTCGGTCACAATAATCTGGAATTGGCCAGATTTGTTTTCTTGGATTTCGGCTTTAGCGCGCATGACAACACCACCTTTGCCGGTCGCATAGGCCGCAAGGATGTCTTTTTTACCATAAATAATACCACCAGTTGGAAAGTCTGGGCCTTTAATTATTTCATTTAATTCTTCGACACTAATTTTGGGATTTTCGATTAAGGCAACTACACCATCACAAAGTTCGGCCAGATTATGTGGCGGAATGGAAGTCGCCATGCCTACCGCAATACCCATTGTGCCGTTTAAGAGTAAGTTGGGTACTTTGGCGGGTAGAACGGTTGGTTCTTTGTGTGAGCCGTCATAGGTCGGAATAAAATCTACGGTATCTTTTTCAATATCTTCGAGAATTTCCTCTGCAATCGCTCTAAGTCGGGCTTCCGTGTAACGCATGGCGGCAGCGGGGTCGGCGTCAATTGAACCAAAATTGCCTTGACCATCAACCAGTTGGTGGCGCATGGAAAAGTCTTGGGCCATGCGGACCATGGAGTCATAGATAGCGGCATCACCATGTGGGTGGTACTTGGCCATCACCTCACCGACTACGTGGGCAGATTTACGGAATTTGGTGTTATGGCGAAGTCCCAGGTTACCCATGGCGTAAAGAATACGACGATGGACCGGTTTCATGCCATCACGGACATCTGGCAAAGCACGAGACACGATAACACTCATGGCGTATTCAAGGTACGAGCGCTGTACTTCCTCCACGATAGGAGCGGGAATGGTTTTCCCAATGTTCGATGAAAACAGGGGCATTTTGTTCTGCTTGTTCGGCATAAAATGGTGGGTGTCAAAATTAATTATTTTTTAGTTGTCGAGGGTGAAACTATTGTCGTTGTCGCAGAATTAGTGGTGGTGCTGGTAGTAGTCGTGGTGCTCGTTAGGGCGGCTTGTTTAATGGCGGCGATCACTTCTTGGAGTTTTGTCTTGGCTTCCATCTTGCCTACTTCTTCGCTCCAGTTACCAGTAAATACTTCTTCCCAGTTTTCTTTGGCACTGTTAATTATTTTTGTCTCTGATGAATCTTTCCAATTGATCGTCGTTAGTTGGTTTTTCATTGACCATCCCCACATTAGAAGAATAACGGCCGCAAAACAGATTACCCCGGTCCAAAGCCAACGGACGGCGGAGGGGTGGGGTGGATCGTTAGGTCGGATTTTTTTGGGAGTATCTTCAGACTGTTCTGTTTCTTCGTTAAAATTCACTTCGTTATATATTAAACTCGGCAAAGGTTTACGACCAGCCCCCACTTGGTTTTCTTCGTTGTTATCTAGCCGATTAGACATACGATTAGTAATTTTTTTCTAAGATATATAGCTTGGTTTCTTCTTGTGGTAGATCTTTCTTTTTTAAAATTAACTTCTTTTCGGTGCTTTCAGGTTTTAAACCAACTTGCTTGATAAAATTTTCAACTGGTAGGGCTTTGGGGTCGGTGTCCGAGTGGTAGGCGATTGGGATAATAATCCGCGGCTCTAAAGCTGTGACTAAGTCAGCGGCAATTTCTGGATCAAGGTAAGTGCCGTTACCACCAACTGGGATAAGCAAAACATCCGGAGACATGATAGGTTCTAGATTTCCGTTTTCTAATTTTTTCGTTAAGCGTCCGAGGTGGACGACGTTTAAATTTTCAATAACAATTTTAAAAATAATATTATCGTCGGGACTAGCGAAGGCATTTACCAGGACACCTTTAACTTCTACTTCACCCAAAGTATCCATGATAAAAGGATTTTGGGACATGGTCACCGATCCTTCTTGGCCTTTGGAATAGGTGGCGATCTGCGGAGAAAGGCTTCTTGGGAAGTCGCCTTGGTCTGGTTTGTAAGGGTCAATTATTACCACAACATCCTCATCAAGGTTCTTAGTTTGCAGACGGACACAAGTCTGTCCAATCCAGTTAATGTGCATAAGTTTAAAAGCAAAAACAAGTGATTTAACGGAGATATTTTACCATATTTTTAAAAGTAAGACAAGGGAAAATCTTGGTAATTTTTGTGCACAGAAAAGGATTGACAAAAGCGGAGAAAAGTGGTAAAAATGTTAGTTCGGCAAACGAAAGGCGTGTGCCTTAGTTTTGCCGTACAAGCACGATTACAACATAGTCGGCAGATCGCCGAAGATGGACAAGGGGGGCAGAATGGGCACGGGGCCCACGTTCGAATGGCGTCTCGGGCAGTACGGGGCCAACATCCCGCGGGGGATGGAAGCCTTCGTCATTCAGCTGTTCACTCTCGCCGGTCTGACCAAGAACTACCAGGTTACCGGTGGCAAGCAGGTGTCGGCCCATGGGGGCATGCACCGCGGTGTCGAGGGGGTCAAGGTTCGAGTGAGCCAGGGCCCCAAGACCAAGAACGCCGTCATTCTGGCGGTTCAGCCCGGTGATAACAACACCCGGCGGGAGTTCTTGGTCTACGTCCACGGCCACAGCGCGAAGCATGTGGCGGAGAAGATCCAGGCTGTGGTCACAGCCGCGCGAGAGGACAAGGTGGGAAAGAAGCCCTCGCCGAAAGTGCCTGTCGCGGGTGTGGTGGATTCCCCGCTCGACCAGGGGCTCCAGAAGAAGCTCGAGGAACTCCAGGCCGCGATCACGGCCGACGAGTTCGTTCAGCTTCAGTTCATCGGCGGCGCCGAGATCGTTCACCGCAACGGTCACGTCCGGCTTCGTCTCACGAAG
>DATDYA010000048.1:0-21036 GCA_035289165.1 Patescibacteria group bacterium | reverse complement strand
GTTTTCGACGGTAATTTTCTTTTCGTTTAAAGAAAAGACTTGTCCAAGCAAACTCTCGGCATCACGTAAACAACCTTCGCTTTTTCCGATAATCCTCTCTAATACTTCTTGGTCTATCTTTATCTCCTCCGCTTTGGCAATTTTTTCCAATCTTTTTAACATTTCGTCAAACCCAACTTTTTTGAAATTGAATCTTTGGCAACGGGATAAAATAGTTGCCGGTAGTTTATGCATTTCGGTTGTCGCAAGCACAAACACAACGTGCGCTGGTGGTTCTTCAATAGTTTTTAAGAGCGCATTAAAAGCGCTCGTCGAAAGCATATGAACCTCGTCGATAATAAACACCTTGAAAGGGGAGCGAGTTGGTTTAAATTGGGCGTTGTCGATAATATTTTCTCGCACATTATCTACCCCGGTGTGTGATGCTGCATCGATTTCTATGACATCGATATTCCTTCCCACACTGGTTTCCGTACAACTGGAGCATTTATTACACGGTTCATATTCACCCAGCTTTCTATTCTCACAGTTGATCGCTTTCGCTAGTAGCCTCGCAATCGTGGTTTTCCCAACACCACGTGGACCGGAAAATAAATAAGCATGCGCCACTTTTTGGGTGGCGATTTGGTTTTGAATCGTGGTCGTAACAGTATCTTGCCCAGTAACTTCGGCGAAGGTTTGCGGTCGGTATTTTCGGTAAAGGGTAGCCATAAATATTTTAATTCAGCCTCCTCATTTTACATTGATGTTTCGGTTAAATCAAGAGTGTCGGTTTTAGATTCACCAAGCTTCGCCCGTTCCATAATCTCGGCTTCGACAATTTCGCGTGGTCGGCCGTATTTCAAGCGAGAAAGCTCTTTAATGGCCGCTGCCAGTTCTTTGTTACCAGACTTGGGCGGATAGGTACTCATATTAAAAGGTTTGGCCGCGGTGTTGTCGATTAGTAACTTGGCGTAAGCGGTGTATTGCTCAACATTCATTAAATCATAGGCTGAAAAAACTGGAGCGTATTCTTTCGCGAGTATTTCTGCGTCTTCCACGCCAATCCGGAAAGTAACTAAAGTACCGGCATTACCAAGTACAGCATCGCGGACAGTATTTTTGCCTTTATTGTCTACCAACTGGCTCAAATACTGGTGAGCAATAATTAATTCTAGACGGTATTTGCGGGCTTCTGAAAGAATGGTCGCGATTGAGTCGGTAATAAAGTTTTGAAACTCATCGATGTATAAATAAAAGTCGTGCCGTTCTTCTTCAGGCAATGCGGCGCGTTCCAGAGCGACCATCTGCAGTTTGGACACGATGATCAAACCCAAAAGGTTGGAGTTAATTTCACCCACCAAACCCTTGGCCAGGTTGACTAAAAGAATTTTCTTTTTATCCATGATTTCTCGGAAGTTAAAACCCGAGTGAGATTGCCCGATAATATTTCTCACCATTTGGTTTTCGACAAACCGACCAACTTTCGAGATTAAGTAGCCTAACATTTCGGATTTATGGAAGTCCGAGGTCTTGGCCATTTCTTTATTCCAGAAAGCCAAAACCATTGGGTCGTTTAATTTGGCCTTCCATTCCTCAACATATTCGTCGTCGGTAAACATGCGGGGAATTTCCGCCATCGTACCGGGGTTTTCCATGTCGGCCATGAGCGTCAACATGACGTTGCGCATTTGGTGTTCAAACATCGGGCCGATCATGGACGGATCGGTTACCAGTTTGTAGAAAATAGAAACCATTTCTTGACAGACAAAGTCTTTCTGTTCCTCGGTTTTGGCTTCCAACATGTTTAAACCAATTGGTCTGTCAATATCAGCGGGGTTAAAATATATGACATCGTCCGCCCGTTCTTTGGGGACATGTTGTAAAACATATTCGACAAAATCTCCATGTGGATCAATAACACAAACACCCTCGCCGTTAATAACATCCTGTATCGCTAAGTTTTGAATGAAAACAGATTTTCCACTACCAGATTTGCCAATGGTATATAAATGTCGGCGACGATCCGATCGCTTTATTCTCACAATCGTCTCTTCACCACGGTAAGTCGCCCGCCCGAGAACGACACCTTCTTTTGGCATGTTAATCGGCGGGGGAGCCTTACGTGCTCCCAACCAGTTAATATGCGGCGTCTCGGTTGTTGGTATCGGCATGTGCCAAAAGCTGGTCATTTCTTCGGTATTGGCGACCATGTAGTATTTATGATGAAAGGATCGATAAATCGAATCCTGGATAATCTTTTTTTGACTTCGCGGTATTGCCGCTCCAAAAGAATTACCATAACGGTAAATGTTGTATTGGCTAAAAGCATTCAGCATGTTCTCGAGGTTCATTTGAGCCTTTTCTTTGCTTGGACCAGAACTAATAAGACGCACTGTTAATTCCAAACCACCATGGCTAATTTTTTCTTCCATGCCCTTAACCATTTCTTCTTCCATCTGTGTTAGATGGTATTGCTGGGAAAGCGAATCTTGGCGATTAGGGTCATTTTTTTTCGGGAACATTACCTTTTTCCACTTTACCAATCCTCTTACAAAAGCGCCACGCCGGGCGACATATTCGAATTTTTGTCCTTCCTTAATGTCTCTAATCATCTGCACTCCCTGGCGACGCCACTTTGGGCTGGCCGGTCGGACAATGTATTGTATGACCGCACCTTCCGTATCTAAAATTTTACTTAAGGGATTAAGTAAAGAAACTAGGGGATCGGAATCCATTTTTTTGTAAGTTTTAAAAGGAAAAGCTGAGCGATATTTAAACCATAAATACGCTCCGACAATATGACATTCGGGTTGAAAAATGTTGTAATCCGGCTCCTCGTTAATTTCGGCGTGTGGATATTGAGCATGGATTTGTTGTTCCAGAAATTCGCGGTATTTATCTGGCACTGCCACATAAAAAGAAATTTTGCTGTCTTTTACCACTATTTCAAAAGAAAAATTATCTCGCCGTCCGGTAAACCATTTTACCAGTCCTTTTTCACGTTTCAAACCAGAAATGGCAGAAAATATGGTGTCAGCAATCGCGATCCGCTCTCGGATCTGGGTAATATTTTCTTCTTGGTTCATGTTCTGTTGTCCCTCATTTTTTCTCTCTTTAGGAACGCGAATAAGAAGAATTGTCTTGTGAAAAGCTTTGCTCTCTTTGCCCAAAAGGTGAAAGAAAGAGCGGAGAATGTATAACAAGGCAATAAAGGAAAAGAAGCCAAGGATAACCATGGACGCAAAAAATAACTCCGGGGTTTGCAGGATAAAATCTGCCGCACTTTTTAAATAAGCAAGGTAAACGTTTTCCATTTAAAGTTTAATGAGACCTTCTTGAGTTTTTTTCAAATGGATAATCCGGTCGGTTTTAATTTTTGCTTCTTGTTCCAGGAAGAATCGGTTGACGCCAGGCAATAATTTTAACCATTGCAAAATCAGGTTAAAAATTTTCTTTGCTTTGACTTTAGTACCTTTCATTAGCGATCGAATTTTCCTGGCTGTTTCTTCGCCTTTAATCTTAAACTCTTGTTTAGCGACCGGTGACATACGGGAAAAGGCATCGCCCATTCCCTCTTCCATAATTTTCTCAATTTTGACCGTAATTTCATCTTGCGCCTGAGGCACGGTCGTTGGTTTGCGACGCAAAGAAGACCCAAATCTTGATCCTTCGGGAGTTGAGGTTTTTGTGTCAATTTTTTCATTTTCCGGTTTGCTCGGCGCTGATTCACGCGGAATGATTTTTTCCGTTTGCGTTTCCGGCGCTTTGGGCAATTCTTTTTCGAGCGGTAAATTCTTTTCCGGAATATTAGGGGTAGTCATAGCTACTAAATTATATCACAAGAACGCATTCCTCACAATTTACTATGTTGTTTATTTATTAAACTGGCCTAAGAAGCTCTTGGCCATTAGTCTGCCGTCCTTGTTAGCATTATGCCCAACCGAATTCACTATAATGTACATTGTTGTTAATATTCCCTAGGGCCAGTTTTACTGCTGGCAACACATTGCTCGGGAGATCATCTATTTGACACCATTTAAGTTCGTCGCATTTATCAGGCTCCATGTTTGTGATATCGCCAGTCCATTTTTCAGCCCGAAGATAGAAATCAAAATATTCTCTATCCGGTGCTAAGCGGTGCATAGTATGAACTACCTCTAGGTCTTCTGGTCTTACCACAATCCCAGCTTCTTCACTGGCTTCTCGGATAATACATTGTTTCGTTGTTTCGCCCCCATCAAGATGACCAGCCACTAAACTATAGTTACCATCCTGATAGCCAGTGTTAAAGCGTCTAAGAAGTAAAACTCGCCCGTTCTTAACTAGTACGAGGTAGGCGGCAACGTATGGTTTGAATCTTTCTTTTTCAGACATATTATTGTTAAATTATTACCTAAAGTTTCTTTTTTACTTCTGTCCCTTTGACTCCATCTTTTACAACATATCCCAGGGCTTCGATTTGGTTTCGTAATTCATCGCTTTTGGCCCAATCTTTATTAATTCGTGCCTCATCTCGCTCTTTTACCAGCTGTTGAACTTCCTTAGGTAATTCTACTGTTTTAATTTGTTCTTCAATTTGTAATCCGAACACTTCATCAAAGTTCAACAATTGCGGCAAGCTGATTTCTCTATTTTTTAAAGCTTCCCATACCGTTGCTAAGGCTTCGGGAATATTTAAATCATCGTTAATAAGCGCCAAAAATTTATCGGCCGATTCTTTATCTTCCGGCATTTTTTCCTTACTTAGCTCTCTTGCAATCTCATATAAATGTTCTAATCCACTCTGGGCCGCTCCTAGTGCCTCAAAACTAAAGCTTAATTGTCTGCGGTAATGAGTCTGTAAGGTAAAGTAGCGGTAGGCGAGGGGGGAATAGCCTTGTCTTTTTAGTTCTCTTATGGTTAAGAAGTTATCTACGGATTTGGCCATTTTTCCGTTATTGATCAACAAGAATTCATTATGAAGCCAGTAATTGGCGAGTGGTTTACCGCTCGCGGCTTCGCTTTGGGCGATTTCATTGGTATGATGAACCGGAATATGATCGATCCCGCCACAGTGGATGTCAAAAGGTTGACCTAAGTATTTGGTCGACATGGCTGAACATTCAATATGCCAACCTGGAAAACCAGTACCCCAGGGACTTGGCCACTCCATTTGTCTTTTTTCGTTTTCTTTAGAAAATTTCCATAAGGCAAAATCGGTTGGGTTAATTTTTTCACCCATTTCTATTCTTGCCCCCGCCTTTAAATCTTGGTTTTCTAGGTTGGCTAATTTGCCATAATTAGAAAACTTAGCGGTATTGAAATAAACGCCGTCGGAAGTTTTGTAGGTAAAGCCTTTTTCCTCCAGTTTTTCAATTAAGCGAATCTGGTCTTCAATGTGTTCGGTTGCCCGGCACCAGATATCCGGTGGGGTAATATTTAATTCATTAATGTCATCCTCAAAGGCTTTAATATAAAAGTCGGCGATTTCCCAAGCGCTTTTGCCTTCACGCTTGGCACCCTTTTCCATTTTGTCCTCGCCTTCGTCAGCGTCGCTGGTTAGATGCCCAACGTCAGTTAGATTCATGACATGTTTTACCTTGTAATCGTTATATCGTAAAACCCGTTTTAAAATGTCTTCAAAAAGGTAGGATCGTAGATTTCCAATGTGGGCGTAGTTATATACTGTCGGTCCGCAGGTATATAATCCAATGTGGTTTTTTTTAAGCGGTACAAGTTTTTCTGGCGTTCGAGTTAAGGTATTGAATAGTGTAATGTCCATAGATAATGTTAAAAGCCTCTTAATTTTACCTTATTTATCCACAGTTTACAAGTATTAGCTGTAACTTTATACTTAACTCTGGTATAATATATCTGTTTTCGAAATGGGTTGAAAAATATTTATGCTTTTTTCTAAACCTCAATCAGTACTCGGTATTGATTTAGGCGCTGGGGGAATAAAATTAGTCGAGTTAAAAAAGGAAAAAAACCGCCCGGTATTATTTACTTATGGCATAACTTCGATGCGCCAAGATGTGCATCATCTTGTCAAAAATGATAAAACCGCCGAGGATCTGGTAAAGAAAAATTCGGAACAAATTAAAAAAGAAATTTCTACGGCTGAAACATTGCAAGAGTCGGAAGTCAATAAATACGCCGAAGTTTTAAAATTAGTTTGTCAGAAATCTCGGACTGTTGCTAAGCAGGCGATTGTTAGTTTGCCGGTGTCAGCAGTTTTCCATGCTTTGGTAACTTTGCCAATTGTCAAAAAAGAAGAGTTCCCCGGTATTTTAAAAGCTGAAGTTAAGAAATTACTTCCGCGCCCGCTTGATGAAATGGCCTTGGATTACCAAATTTTGCCAACCAATCCGGATAAAAAAAATCAGCAGGTCGTTTTGATTAACGCTGTTCCTAAAAATCTCGTCGCCTTGTACACCCAGATATTCCGTCAGGCTGGTTTGGTTCTTGAAGCACTTGAACCCGAGTCAACCGCCTTAGAGCGGTCGCTTATCGGCCGAGATACGGCCGTGTCCATGATCATTGACCTGGGTGCTGAAAGGACTAATTTTTTCATTATGGACCAAGCCGTGCCGATTACCCATCACAGCATTGAGGCCGGCGGCCACCGGGTCGGAGAAATTCTCAGCCGGTCTTTGGATTTACCAGAGGCCGTAGTTGATCGTCTAAAAATAGACTTGTGTCATCCGGAAAGTCAAAAATTAGTACGCGATCATTTAAGTCGAGAAAGATTTGTTACTCTATTCAACGGTCTTTTTGATCCAATTTTAAAAGAAATTGAATATAGCTTTGAACTTTATTTGCGCCAAAGCGGCAATGAAAACAAACGCCCCGAGAAAGTTATTTTAACTGGCGGGATAGCCGTCTTGCCATATTTGAGTGAAATTATTGCGGAAAAATTCAAATTAAAATGTTATGTCGGCGATCCATGGGCGAGAGTGGTTTACCAAGATAGTTTAAAGCCGCTTTTGAACCAGATCGGTCCGCGCATGTCTGTCGCAATTGGACTCGCTTTGCGCAATATGGTATAATTTAACATATCCATTAGTTTTATTTAAAAATTATGCCGAAGAAAGATGTAGAAGGAGGGAAGCCACATATTTTGTTGGTTGAAGACGATGTTTTTTTAGCCGACATTTACCAGAAAAAATTTGACATGGAGGGTTATAAGGTAACCCTTGCCGATAACGGTGAAAAAGCCTTGGTTGAAGCTAAAAAGAAAAAACCAGACATTATTTTATTGGATATTCTTTTACCCAAGCTCGACGGCTTCGCTGTTTTATCTGAATTAAAGAAAGACCCCACTACTTCCAGTGTTCCAGTTATTCTTCTTACCAATCTCGGTCAGAAAGATGATGTGGAAAAAGGTTTGGAGATGGGCGCTGTTGATTATCTTATCAAAGCCCATTTTAAGCCATCAGAAATTGTGGATAAGATAAAAAGTGTCTTAGTTAAAGCATAAGTTATGCGAATATTTTCCGAACGAAGGGAGGTGACAATATGAATAAGCGTGGTTTTACTTTAATCGAATTGTTAGTCGTTATAGCTATTTTAGGTTTATTGTCAACCCTAGCTGTAGTTGCTTTAGGTTCAGCTCGTACCAAATCTCGTGACTCCAAACGTCTATCTGACTTAAAACAATTGCAAACTGCTTTAGAGTTGTATTATACTGAAAATACTGCTTATCCAGCTGGTACTAATATAAGTTTAGGCGACTCTACCCACATCTGTTTAAATAAGAGTGGTTGGTCTTCTACTATCAGTTGTGCCGGAGCTTATATGGCTAAAATCCCAACCGGACCAAACACTGGTGAGTTCTATCTTTACACCGGTGCTACTAGTACGTTTACTGTTACTTCAGTTCTTGAAGACAGCATGGGTGGTCTAACCGGAACTGTCACCTTAAGCCCAGCTGGCTTAACAGCGACATCGACACCGTAAAATTGGCAAAAATTTTTGCGAGCCAACCCTGCACAATAATATTAATGCAGGGTTGACTTTTTTTATACCCCTGACCCAATTGGCAAGAGAAATCACTTGTGTTATAATTCTTTTACTAGCGATTTCTATGGAAACCGATTATTTTAGCCCGATTCTCTACGTTCTAATCTTCCTGTTTGGTCTAATTTTTGGTAGCTTTTTAAACTCTTGGATTTGGCGGACCTGGGAAAATGTTCGGATTGTGGCTGGCCGAAGTATGTGCATTCATTGTGGGAGAAAATTGACCTGGTATGAAAACATTCCTGTTTTGAGTTTTCTTTATTTAAATGGACAGTGTCGTACTTGCAAGAAACCGATCAGCTGGTACTATCCGGTAGTAGAATTAGCAACGGCTTTTCTTTTTTTAATTGTCGCTTGGCAATACGTCGATCGTTCGTTACAAAGCTGGTTTTTTATTCGCGATTTATTTTTTGTCGTTATCCTCATTATTGTTTTTGTTTTTGACGCTTTACATAAAATTATTATCCCGACCATTATTTGGCTGGGTGCCATCGTTGGACTATTTTTCAACTATTACTTTTTACATTTTACCTTGCAGAGTTTTGCTCTCGGAATTTTGATTGGTGGTGGGTTCTTCCTCCTGCAATATATTATTTCGCGTGGCCGCTGGATTGGTGGGGGAGACGTGCGTATGGGTGTTATGATGGGCATCTGGCTCGGTTGGCCAAGCATATTAACCGCGCTTATCATTTCATATGTTTTGGGAGCGGTTATCGGCCTTGGGCTTTTAGTTTTTAAGAAAAAAGCTTGGACGCACGAAATCCCTTTTGGAACCTTTTTGTCAGTTGGAACATTTTTCACCTTGTTTTGGGGGGCGGAGATAGTACGCTGGTATTTGGGTTTAATTAGTTAATAATTGGGATATGGCGGAAACATTAGGCAATTCTATCGGCGAAGATAAACTAGAAAAAACAGCGGCCGATTCTGAGATAAAGCTTAGCGTAGATTACGAAAAAATTTTGCAATCCCTAAAAAAAGCCGGTTTAGACCTTTACTCTTTAGAATTTCAAAGAGATTATGGTATTGGTCCGGTAATAATTTTTAAAAACATAGTGGAAGATGCCAGAAAACGAACATCAGAAACTTTGCGTAAACTTCTAACTCGTCAAGCCACTCCTATGGACGAGCCTTTAACTGAGAATGAAATCTTAGCGAAGTTTTTTAATCATTATGGAATCGATTGGGTTGGTTATGAACAGGAAGCGAGGGCTAATACAATTACTGGTCCACAAGCTTTGAGTTTGGTTTGTAAGAAATTAAAGGAAGTTTTGAATCCGTATATCTATGTCGATTGATTTAAAAACTAGGGTTGAAAAACTTCGTGCTCAAATCGACGATTTGCGCTATCGTTATCATGTTTTGAATGATCCGGAAGTAACTGACCAGATGTACGAAGGATTAATGGACGAACTGCGGAAGATTGAGCGCGAACATCCTGATTTAATTACCCCAGATAGCCCGACCCAACGTGTGGCGGGTAAGCCTTTGGATAAATTTGAAAAAATTACTCATGTGGTGCCGCAATGGTCTTTTGACGATGCTTTTAATGAGGAAGATATTTTAGATTGGGAAGAACGTAATTTAAAAATATTAGAAAAAGAATTAGGTGCTCGACCAAAAGATTTGACATATGTTTGTGAATTGAAAATTGATGGCCTTCACATGGTTTTAACCTATGAAAAGGGGCTGTTAAAAACTGCCGCCACACGCGGTGATGGCAAAGTGGGGGAAGTAGTGACACAAAACATTAAGACTATTCATAGCGTCCCGCTCCGTTTAAAAGAGCCGGTTGACATAATTACGGAAGGCGAAGTCTGGATGAGCCGAGATGTTTTTGACAAGTTAAATCTGGAAAGAGAAAAACACAACGAAGCCTTGTTCGCAAATCCCAGAAATGCCGCCGCTGGCACAATCCGTCAATTAGATTCACTAGTGGTCGCTAATCGCCGTCTTTCCTTAACCGCTTATGATATTTCGAGCGCCAATGCCCCCCTAACTCAGGCCGAAGAATTAAAAAGATTAAAAGATTTGGGTTTTACCACAGACGACCATTGGCAGGTCTGTCAGAATCTCGGTGAGGTTTTGGATTTCCATAACCGATGGGATAATTTAAAACATAGTCAGCCATTTTGGATTGACGGCATAGTAATTAAAGTTAATGAGAAAAAATACCAAAATCAACTGGGTTTTACCGGTAAATCTCCCCGCTGGGCAATTGCTTTCAAATTTCCGGCTGAACAAGGAACAACCAAAATTAAAGATGTCTATGTCCAAATTGGTCGGACTGGCGCCTTAACCCCCGTCGCCCTCATGGATCCAGTTAAACTCGCTGGCACAACGGTTACCCACGCGACACTCCATAATTTTGACGAGATTAAACGTCTGGGCGTAAAAATTGGCGATACGGTCGTAGTAGAAAAAGCCGGTGAGATTATCCCTAAAGTAATTCGGGTTTTGGATAAAATGCGAACTGGTGGAGAAAAAACCGTTAAAGAACCAGTTAAATGTCCCAAATGTGGGGGAGAAGTTGTCCGGGAAATTATTAGTGATAAAAAAGTGGGAAAATCTGCCGCTTTGTTTTGCAAAAATCCCAACTGTTATGCTCAACAATTAGAAAAAATTCGTCACTTTGCCTCCAAACGAGCTTATGACATAGATGGCCTGGGAGAAAAAATTATTGAACAGCTAGTAAATGAGGGGTTAATAAAAAATCCCGCGGATTTATTTACCCTCACGACAGGTGATCTTGAGCCACTAGAAAGATTTGCGGAAAAATCTGCTGTCAATCTGGTCCAGGCGATTGAGGCGGCCAAAAATGTTCCTTTATCTCGTTTTGTGTATGCTCTTGGCATCCGTCATGTTGGGGAAGAAACCGCCGTCAGGCTTTCTGAACACTTTCGATCACTGCCGAAAATAATGGAAGCGAGCGTTTCTGATTTGCTGGAGGTAGAAGATGTGGGCCCACGGGTCGCCGAATCTATTCGGGCTTTTTTTGAAGACAAGACTAACCAAAAGTTAGTGGAAGAGTTATTAGATAACGGGGTGAAAATACAAACTTTGTCCGCTAAAGAAGCCGAGAGTCGCGTGACTGGTAAATTACACGGTCAAACCTTTGTTTTGACTGGTACTTTGAGTTTGTTGACTCGTGATGAAGCCAAAGACAAAATCCGGGCTTTGGGTGGCGATGTCGCGGAATCGGTCAGTAAAAATACCACGGCCGTGGTTGCTGGCGACAAGGCCGGGAGTAAATTAGCTAAGGCTAAAAAATTAGGTGTAAAAGTTTTAAGTGAAGAGGAGTTTTTAAAAATAGTTAGTTTGTGATATACTAACCAATATTTATCTTTAACTTTTTACCGTGTACATTCGCTGGTTTAAAGAACTAAACATTAAAGACATCCCCTTGGTCGGTGGTAAAAACGCCTCGCTCGGAGAGATGTATAGCAAGCTTACTGAACATGGTATAAAAGTACCTAATGGTTTTGCGTTGACGAGCGATGCCTACTGGTTATTTTTGAAAGGCACTGGCCTAGATAAAAAAATCAAAGAAGTTTTAAAAGGCTTGGATGTAAAAAATGTCCGGGCCCTATCTGTAGCTGGCGCCAAGGTTCGTAGTATGGTCTTGGGAGCTAAGTTTCCCGATGAGTTAACTAAAGAAATTAAAGTAGCGTACAAAGAATTAAAAGCAGAAAGTGTCGCGGTGCGCTCGAGCGCGACCGCCGAAGATCTACCTGACGCCAGTTTCGCTGGTCAACAAGAAACATATTTGAATGTTAAGGGCGAAAAAGAACTGTTGGAAGCCGTCAAAAAATGTATTGCTTCGCTTTTCACTGATCGCGCCATCTCTTACCGTGAAGCCAAAGGCTTTGATCATTTAGCCGTGGCTCTGTCTGTTTGTGTTCAGCAGATGGTCCGATCTGACCTTGGTTCGTCTGGCGTCATGTTTACTCTTGACACAGAATCTGGCTTCAAGGGCGTGGTTCTAATAAATTCCGCCTATGGTCTCGGTGAGTATGTTGTAAAGGGCCGGGTTAATCCGGATCAGTTTTATGTTTTTAAAGAAGGTGTAAAAAAAGGTTTAAAGTCTATCATTAGCCGTCGCTTGGGGGACAAAGAAGTTAAATTGGTCTATGGCCATACTGGTACTAAACAATTAAAAGTAAAAACCGCTGATCAAAGGAAATACAGCCTAACGGATGACGAAGTGATCCAGCTTAGTAAGTGGGGAGTGCAGATTGAAGAGCATTATGGCCACGCTATGGATATTGAGTGGGCGAAAGACGGAAAAACCGGTAAGTTGTTTATCGTGCAGGCTCGTGGTGAGACCGTCAAATCCCAGGCCAAAGTAAATACCATTGAAACTTACACTTTACAACAAAAAGGTAAAATATTAGTTACTGGTCTTAGTGTTGGCCAGAAGATCGGCCAGGGCAAGGCGAGAATAATTAATTCGCCGAAAGACATGAAAGATTTTAAAGCCGGCGAAGTTTTGGTAACCCGCATTACCGATCCAGATTGGGAACCAATTATGCGCATTGCGAGCGCCATCGTTACCGAGCAAGGTGGCAAGACTTCTCATGCCGCCATTGTCAGTCGTGAATTAGGTATTCCTTGTGTGGTTGGTGCTTTAAAAGCCAGGCAACTAATTAAAAGCAAAGAAGAAATTACCGTCACTTGCTCGGAAGGCGAAGTAGGTTATGTTTACAAAAGTTTATTACCATTTAAAGTTGAGAAAGCTGAACTTAAAGATTTGAAACCAACCAAGACCAAGATTATGATGAACGTCGGTAATCCCGACAGTGCTTTTTCCTTGGCGGCTATTCCAAACAATGGTGTTGGTCTGGCTCGGGAAGAATTTATCTTCACCAATTTTGTTAAAATTCATCCTTTGGCTTTGGTTAATTACAAGTCCATGAATGCCAAAGTCCGGGGGCAAATAAACGAACTAACTGTTGGTTATAAGGACAAACGAGAATTTGGTGTTGCCAAACTGGCCGAAGGAATTTCTTTTATTGCCGCCGCTTTTTATCCAAACCCGGTCATTGTTCGTTTGTCAGATTTTAAAACTAATGAATATGCTACCTTAATTGGTGGCCAAAGTTTTGAACCAAAAGAAGAAAACCCGATGCTTGGTTGGCGTGGTGCTTCACGGTATTATGATAAAAACTACAAGCCGGGGTTTAAAATAGAGTGTGAGGCTTTGAAGAGGGTCCGTAACGATTGGGGTTTAAAAAATGTTATCGTTATGGTCCCGTTTTGCCGGACCGTAAAAGAAGGTGAACAGGTACTCGCGACCATGAAAGAGTTTGGTTTGGAACGTGGTAAAGACGACCTTCAGGTTTACATGATGACCGAGATTCCGTCGAATGTAATCCTCGCTAAAGAATTTTGTCAAATCTTTGATGGTTTTAGCATTGGTTCGAACGATCTAACCCAGTTAACTCTGGGTGTTGACCGTGATTCACCGCTGGTTTCCCATGTTTACGATGAAAACAATGCCGCCGTCAAAACTTTAATTCGCAGTATTATTCATACGGCCCACGAGCACGGTAAAAAGGTGGGCATCTGTGGTCAGGCCCCGAGCGACTACCCAGAATTCGCAGAATTTTTAGTTCAAGAGGGGATAGATAGTATTTCTTTAAACCCCGATACCGTATTAAAAACCCGTGAGCGCATCACTCTTATGGAAGAACGAACCGCCAAACGGCGTGGGATGATGAAGGTCGCTCTGGCTTCGAAAGTTCTGTTAGTTTTCGGTTTGCTTGGTGCTCTTGGAATTCTTGGTGGTTACACCTGTCAAACCGTGAGTAACCAAGCGACAACCGAAGAGATAAAAAAGAATGTTAGCACTCAGCTCGAAACTTTCAAAGAGGAAATAAAAGAAGAACTAAATAAAGAATACACGACCAAGCTCGAAAGCCAAACCACACCATATGAAGAAAATGGATTTTCCAATTTTAGCTTAAAGGTTCCGGCTGTTTGGCAGACGGCCCATGGAAAAAATAGTGTGACATTTTATCCCGAAGGACGTCAAGCTTTAGAATGGGTAACGATCGAAAAGATTGAACAACTACCGCCAAACATCGCTAATTTACCCTCAACTACTAGTACTTGGCGCGGGGTCACAGTACGGGAGTGGAATTACGATTGCGCGGCCGGGCAGGATTGTGTTTTTGTGACGGAGATAAAGATCGAAGGGGCAAAAAACGATTTGTTAGTCACTGGGCATAGTAGTCAATACCGGGAAATATTGAATAGTTTAACGGTTGAACCATAACATCATACATGGATTATTCAATTATTAGTTACGTGGCCTTGGGCCTGATAATTATCCTGGGCATTTTTATCACCTACGGCGCCTTTAAATTGCAAGAAAAGAATTTTCCGCTTGAAGAAGGAGAAAAAGTTTTGTACGAGGAAGAAAAAGTGCGGATGGAGGACGTGGTCAATGGACAGAATACCTTGCGTAATGTTTTGGTTCGTATTACGGATCGGCGTATGTACATATTTACCAAACGTCCGTATTTATATGGAATTATTTATTTTAGCAAACCACCGAGTGATTCTACTAAAAAAGAACTTAAAGGCATGATGTATATTCTGAGAGAAGAATTTAAAATGGATAGACAAGATAAAAAAACCGGTTTACCGGTGGTTACCGCTACCCGGAAAAATATTATTGGCCTAGATGAAGATTATGTTTTTAAATTTAAGGAGGCCGCTCGAGCAATGGATGCGATTAACAAAAAATAATTACAAAACCGAAACCGCCAGCCCTTAAGCTGGTGTTTTTTGTAACTGCCTCAATATCTAAAGATAGCGGTAAATGTCGTGTTTTCCAATGGAGATAAACAAGATATCGCCATTTGGCTGGCGTTCAAATATAATGCGGTAACCCCCAGTTAAGGATATAGACCAGAGTCCCTTTAATTTTCCCTGTAATGAATGGAGCCGGAGAGATGGGTGAAGAGGATTGTCTTTAAAATACTTTTCTTTTTTAATCGCTAGAAGCTTGATGTCCCCGGGAAGTCTTTTAAATTCTTGTACAAATTTAGACGAATAAAAAATATTCGTTATAATCATACCAAATCAGCTAAGGATTTGGCTGTAATTGTTTTACCTGTTCGGTATTCTTTGCGGGCTTCCCTCACTGATTTCAAAAGCTCTGCTTCAGTAATCAGATCGGCGTCTTCTTTATAGAGATGCTGGATATAAGCACTAATGGAGTCGTAGCCGCGATTTTTTGCGTGCTTTTTAATCAACTTTACGTCAGTTGATGGTAGCGATATGCTTAATATTTGGCGCATAGGAGATAAAATTAGGTAAGTTATATACAGGTATTGTATTACAGTTGTAATACAATGTCAATACCTTGCAATTAAAAAAGCCCTACCAATTTATGGTAAAGGCTCCGTTTTACAAGGATCTGGTATCCCTGCGGGGCAAAGTGGACGAGATTATAACTTTTTTCAAAGGCCTTACCGGATATTATTATATTCCGAAGTTGTCCTAAGTTAACTTTTTTTGGCTATTAGAGTGCCTTTATAAATCTTGTAATTTGTATATTGCCATACCGAGCCATCTACTTTGGTAAACGCGAAATCTTTTTGGGCAATGACGCCCCCAAGCGCTTCAGGAATTTTACGACTAGCCATATTTACGTTGGCTACTGGATACTGCAAATATTCATAGTCAATATGCCCATCGAGCCACTCCTTGAGCGCTTTAACAGCCTCGAGACCGTAACCAGAGCCGTGGGCTGATTTTTTAAGCCAAATTGCTACTTCTGGTGTGGCCGTATCTACATCAAGAATACTTAGGTTCCCTAAAAATTCTTTGTTGCTTTTTTTGAGAATAGAACAAACTAATTTCTTACCGGCCTTCATATCCACCAAAGAGGTTCGTACAAAATTTTCCGCATCGGTAATTGTCCTGGGCATGGCGTTCATAAACCGGATAACCGCCTCATTGTTAAATTCTTTGTATATTTCTGCGGCATACTTGAGCGCAGGCGGTACCAATAGCAAATGTTCGCTTTCAATAGATACCCTCAATAAGTTTATTTTTTCATTTTTCATAGTAACTTAAGTATACCAAAAAATCGCCAAATAGGCGACTTTTTCGAGAAAAGCGGGGACAACGGAACAGTGTTAGAACGTTCTTTCTGTCACGGGAATTCCAGTTAAGTATTAATTTTATAAACTAAATGCAAATATGAATTTTTTAGTTTTTTAACATTTTGTAAAACTAAAGTTTTAACATGTCGTAAGTCCTTCTCGGTTTGTAATGACTCGCCATCGACCAAAGTAGTGGTGTCTTTACCGCCCACAATACAGGGGGCAACAACAACAGATACTCTTTCCACCAGGCCGTTTCTAATAAGCTCTGCATTCATGTTCCCACCCGACTGAATAGTTATCCTATTCATACCATACTTTTCTTTTAGACTTTTAAACAGGTCCACTAGACCTACCTTTTTAGGATAGTAAATATTTCGAGATTATCCAGATTTTTTAGTTTAAAAGCCGGATGTTTTTTATTAGTCGTAACCAGGTAAAGCTTTTTTGTCCATTTTGTTAAGTAGCTAACCCCGCGCTCAGTTAAATGTGGTTTATTATCCACGATAATAAAACTACAAGGTAATTTAGTGGTAGGATCTTTTCTATTGTTAACACCAATTTTTGCCATTACTCGACCGGTATTAAAAGAATTAATATCTGTATGCCTCTCTAGCTCGTAATATTGTTGCAGTCCTTCTTTTGTGCCTTTTATTCCGGATAGATCTTTATCAAAATCACGTTCATCAGTATTGCCGGTTGAGATTTTTCCATCCACTGACATTAACATAAACAATGTTGTCCTTGGTAAACTTCGATTCATATTTCCATTTTAAGAATTAAGTGCATTAATTGTGCTCTTTATAATATTAATGTCAAGTCCGATCGGAGAATAAACTAAAGACGCTCAAATTAAACAAAAAACTTCGCTATTTTTAGCGAAGCCTCAATCGATCTTCTAAATTAAACACCTTCAAGCAAAGTCTCAATATTAACAGGTTTGGTTTTTAATGAAACTTTTTTTTCGTGTGGCATCACTCTGTTCGCGGCAACTACACGTAACATTTCTTTTACTTCTTTATTTGCGTTGACGAAAGAGACATCCTTTTTATTCCAAGCTTTCCTATCCAATTTTTCTTTTAGTAAAAGTAGGGCATGAGCAGCAGAGCGAGAAATAAATTCTATATTTGTGAAATCTAAATCAACTGCCTTCGAGTCAGTTTTTAGTACTATTTTCTCTAGACTTTCAATCAGATCGCGAGAGCTTATTATCGGTGCTAGAATTTCTGCAAGCTTTAATTGTGATGCAGTTTTGTCCATATACTTTATTATACATGACTAATCATTTTATTCCAAATATGGGCTTATGTCAATAGTGTTATTTGGCTTCATGATCCTATAGGCAATTATTACTCCTTTCCACATAAAATCCTTTAGGTCTATTAGTTGTTCCTCAGTATCGTTTGCTATAAGAGCTTTAGAGCCAGAGACTATGATAAATGAGCCTCCGAGCGCTTCGCATACCACTCTTTTTGATGTTCTCACTCCGTAGCCTCTTTCCTTGTTGTGTTTGGTAGAATGGCCACTCATCACCTCTGCGATTGCCTCTTCGTCACTTAAGTGAATATTTTTTTCCTCGGCATATGTTGCCGCTAAACCACGACCGGTATCCACAATACACATATCTAAGTGGCCCTTGGTAGGGTAATATTGACCAAAAATGTAGCCATTATTTTCTTCGCTGTGCTCAAAAATATTTGTTACCAATTCACTAATCGGATAATAAATGGCATTCCGGGCGCCAATAGTTGCCCCCACTACTTTATAAATCATCTGGCTAAATAATGACTCTAATCTTTCCCTTTCGACACCAGCGTCTCGGTGTAATATACTAATCGGCACATAGGTTTTAGTTTTTTGCCTCTCAGCTTCTAGCTCGGTTACCGTATCAACACCATCAGGAAATTTTATGGTGTGGGCGTAAGCTTTTGTGTTTATATTTTCATTAGTCACGATGCTACCTGTTTTGTGAATGTGAGCACTGATTGGAAGAGAAATTAACGGGCAAAGCCATTTGATTTTAGACACATCAAATTCAACTTGTTCATCTGTCCCCAGTCCTTTAAAAGCATGGTAAAGCGAACCTAGTATACTGATTAGTTTTTCGCTTTTTGGTTCAGGTATAATAATTTTTTTCATAGCAATTCCATTTTTATTTATGTTATTCAAAAGAACATGCCATTGTTTCAGCAACATCAAAACCTATTTTAACAACATAAAATATTTTGTTTGGATGTTATTGGTGGGCTAAAACCAAGGCGTCGGCACTCGATGACCCTAAATAGGCGTCTTGACTATCGATCACAATAGCCAAAAATTTACCACGTTCTTGGGGGTCATATTTTACCTTTATCTGATCATAAATTTTTGCCCCTTCTTCGGCTATCTTCTGAATATTGGCCTGTTTGATGAGATCCTCATCGTTGTTCATAGACTATTAAATTTACACTGCTTACAAAAATAATATACCACAAATAACAAAAAAAGTAACCTACCTTAGGTAAATTAAAGAGCCCTACCATTTAATGGTAAAGGCTCCGTTTTACAAGGATCTGGTATCTCTGCGGGGTTTGCGAGATGATTTCAGAACTTTGGATTGGGTAGAAGTGGTAGGGGGTTTAAATGTTAAAAGGTTAAAGTATTTAAATTTTGCTTAAACAAAAAAGCACTCACCAAAATGGTAAGTACTTTTATTATTGTTACAGTACGCGACTCTCCAGAAGAACTAAGTATTTTAGTTTCTCTGGAGAGACGAGTCGCGTAATGTTTGCACGGCCCGGCCCTCCGTCGTTGGGTTGGCCCGGACGGGCCTAGGGAGTCACGGAAGGTTATAGGGGTAGTACCCCTTGGGACGGATCGGCCATCCTTGGGCCCGGAGGACGCCGTATCCATCAAAGGCCGCGTCGAGGCCGAACTCCAGGCACTTGTACCTCTTCCCCCCGCTACGAAGTTCGTGCGGTGCCCAGATCGGGTAGCCGGAAGTGTAGCGGAAGGCTGCTCCAGGAAGCGAGAAAGTGTCGGAGGGTGAGGTGGCGATCCGCTCGACCTCCCTTTTCAGGTAGTCGAGGGTGTCTTTGTCATCGGCCAACGAGGAATCGTCCGACACCAGGACGCGTAAGGTGACCTTGTGCCGCCTCTGGTCATAGACCAGTTCGACCGGACGGTCCAGGTACCGACCGTACTGGTACACGAACTCGGTCTGGTGTTCCTTCTCCACCTCGACCACGTCGTGCGGTGGGCTCACTTGCGGAGGCGATTCGGGCGGAACGTAGCCTGGACAGGCCTCCCAGTTGCCATTGGCGTACTGGCGCGACATGTAGTTGCAGATGTCGCCCCAGATGATGAAGCCCCGCCGGTAGTCGCCGGGGTAGCCCGAGTAGCACTCGTGCGACTTCGTCCAGAGGTCGTGGAGGAGTGTGTTGGCACGGTCCACGTTGACGACCGCCTCCGACAGGTAGGCCCGGTAGACGACCTCCACCGGGTCCGTGATGCAGACCGTCGGCCGACGGTCGCAGGGCAGGTGACGCGTGAGCCAGTCGGCGCGCTCACGCATGTTCTGCTGGATCTCGAACTCCCTCTCCTCCCGCACGCGCTGGGGTGCCTCCATCTCGGGTTCGTAGTACACCATCGTGCCGAGGCCGAAGCCACCGGTGATGCCGATGAGGAGCAGGGACATGTACTTGTACAGCCGCAGGTTCTGTTCAGGGCTCATGGAATATCCCCTTATCCCTCGTCTCACTCCCCAGGCCCTTCCTGGAAAGCAAGCGAGGCGACGTTGAACACGACCTTACAAACTACCCCTTAGAATAATCTTTAAGGTCCTGTCCAAGCGGGGTTTAATTAAAAAAGAACAGTTTACGAACCGTCCTTTATATCATATCTTGGAGGAAAAGTCAATACCACATACCACATACCAAAATCGGTTCAAATCCCGTCCGACCTCACGCTAAAATAACAAAAAACTTCGCTGTAATTAGCGAAGGTATTTTTGCGGGTCGGACGGGACTCGAACCCGCAACTTCCGCCGTGACAGGGCGGTGCTCTAACCAGTTGAACTACCGACCCAGGTAGTTAACGCTTTAGATTATACTGTAAAAGTGTAGTTTAGTCAATGCTTCTTTTGAGGCTGTGAATAAGTGCTAAACAAAAAGACCCTCAAGGTGCTTAGTAGGAGGCAAAGAGTGAAGGAGGGGGCACTCCGCCTGATACTAAGCACTTTGAGGGCCTGTATCAATTTGTGTTAACAGTATAACACGGTGGAAATACTTTGTCAAAGAAAAATTAGCGGCTGGGTGTGGATAATTTCTTACTTTACCGCTTCCACAATTTTCTCGAAGACGGTCGGATTCTTAGCGGCAATTTCGGACAAAACTTTGCGGTCCAAAGAGATTTCTTTCTTCTTTAAAGCGTCCATTAACTTGCTGTAGCTAATTCCGAGCTTGCGGGCAGCGGCATTAATGCGCACATTCCACAAACCACGGTTTAATCTTTTCTTGGTGCGGCGAGAAGCATAAGCATGTTGACCAGCTTTAAACTTCGCGACCTTGGCTACCTTAATTTTGCTTTTTCGTCCCCAGCGGAAACCCTTGGTGTGTTTTAATATCCCGCGTCGGCGCTTGGCATGCAATAAGCCACCTTTAACTCTTGGCATAATCGTTTAAATTAGTTTGCTAAATTAGCGTAAACAACTTTTCTTAAAGTTCTACTCGTAATAACGTCAGAACGTTTGTTGCGTTTGACATTACCGGTTTCCCGCGAGTTGAAATGGCCTTGTCCAGCGGTACGTTTTTCAATCTTACCAGTCTTAGTAATCTTGAAGCGCTTGGCAGTTGCCTTGTGTGTCTTCATCTTTCCCATAAAAATACGTTTAGATAATTTTATTAGTATTAGGCTTTGGTAATAATCGAAGTGACGAGGTTGCCTTGTTTTTCTGCTCCTTGTT
>DATDYA010000047.1:0-12156 GCA_035289165.1 Patescibacteria group bacterium | reverse complement strand
CAAAGGGAAAGGAGGAGCGCAATGCGCAACCTCCTCGCCATCCTCTTCGCCGCGCTCCTCCTGAGCGCGTGCGAGACCCCGTCGGGTTCCGACGGGGAGTACGGCGCCGACACCTTCGGCGCCGAGGACACCCTCCGGGGGTCGCTCTGCGGGGACTACCCCGCGGACGACCCCCACTGCCCGTTGCCGGACATCGTGTCCGGCGACGGTGGTGAGTCGCCGCCCGACTCCGGGGGCTGCGAGCCCCTGCCCTACTTGTACGACGGCGCGGTGTGCCCCACCTCCGAAGTGGGTTGCATTCTGCGGCAGGGCGAGGTACCCTGTACCTGGTCCTGCGGACGCCCGCCCACCGGGTACGGCCTCCCCCTCTCCCTCAGGGAGGGCACCTCACAGGACCGCGTCCTGGAGCGGTGCTTCCCAGACGCACAGGCGGCCGATCCGGCCGCCGAATAACTACTGGGCCGTCCGCTTCTCGGTCGTGCCCTAGAGAATATATGTAAATATATGTATTAAGATGTATTTTCTAGAGTACCGAGAAGCAGGACGAGAGGGGAAGATAAAAAAAGACACTTGGTATATATACCAAGTGTCTTTTTTATTTCCACGGTTTGATTTATTTCGGAGTTAATCTTATGGTTTTACAATAATTTTTTTCTTACTGGCATTTCCTCCGAAATCTACCCAGGAATAGTTACCTAATGGACCTTCGCTATCATCACAAAATGGTTCATCATCATCATTAAAACACCCACCCCTCACACTACATCTCCCACTACACCAACTCCAGTTATCCATGACCTGTACTCGGGGAGTGAAACGACATTCTTGAGTGGCAGGGTCATAACAGTTGTTATCTGTTCCACTGGAGCAAGGTTCTACCGAAGTATCACAACGGTAGGAATGGGTAAACTCAAAGTATCCTTCCTGACAGGCTTCGGGTGAATTACCAAAGTAAAGCCGGTTCTTCTTTATCCCTTCTAGGGTTACATAACTCGGAGTAGAAGCACTTGTACAATCAGCGGTACCGGGGCATTCGTCATCGTCAGAAGGTTTGCAAGGCAAATTCACGTCGCCATTACAAAACTTATGATTATTTGGGACATCGCAGGTCGGTTTTTTGTTCTTAAACCAACCTTCAGTAGAATAAGGAGCACTGCCTGTGTTGTCACCCCAATCAACCTTTATCCGGACTAAAGGCATTTGATTGTTATCCGCAAAAGCGTAGAAGCGCATTACGGCCAGGCCCGTGGTATGAACGTCGGCGGCATCTTTTTCGTTAATGGTAAACTTATCCAACTCGCCCCATTTGAATTTGCTGGTTCCCGCAATTTTCGGACCAAGCGAATAAATTTTGGGATAGACCGGATCGAGCATGTCAGCGTGTTTATAATCTTCGCCTCTGAAGTCTACTCCTCCGCCAGATATATCTCTCGCTCGTGACTGTCCAGCATTCTTTTGGATATAATGGTTAAGGTCTCTGCTCCACCCCCAGGTCCCATACCATCGAACAAAAAGTTCAGCCAACCTTTCGTAGGCGTCACCGTTTGCCACAGCAGGACCTGTTATACGGGCTACTCCATTCACAACATTTTCTTCGTTATAACTTTTGTTGCCGACACTTTCTGGCACTAATTTTCCCTGGTCGAGAGATACGCCAACACAAGTACCATATTCTGTCATCTGACCACCGGAGATGGAAACAAATACATTTTCAGGGCAATCATTGTTCGAAGCACACCAATTACCGTGATTCTTCCCGCCGATGCAGTAACCTACCGCTTCTGTACCCTGTGAACACTCATGGGCGATAAAACCGTTACAATCGCCGGGATGATCGCGGGGGCAACTGTCAGCGTCCTCTGAACCATAAATATGATTATTTTCTATTACCCTACAGAAATCACTATCTTGTGCTCCGCACAATAAACCATTTTTCGGCCCACCGACACAGCGCTCTTCTTCTTTATAACCACAGGTATATTCGTTTGATGGCTGGCAATCACTGGCTATGGTACAAGTTTCTGGGTCAGTACCATAATCTGTATCTTCGCCGATTGTATAATTACAGTACTTTAAATTTAAAGGCTGTGTGTAATCTACTGCGCTACCATTCACGTCCACCAGTCCAGGCCCATCATCCCACGGGACTTGTCTGTGGGATGTCATACAACGCACATCGGAATTGTCTACAGCATTTTGCCTTACAACATCATATTGACCACAATCTCCCATTTCGTCCCAATCAGTCTGTCTTGTAAACCAACTTCCTTCTTCGCCGCAAGGCATAAAAGTTTGTATATCGTTCGCGTCTCTAACTTTTTTGTCTATGATACAGGTGAGGCTCGGGGTCACACAAGAGATTTCGGCAGTACCATTGCAATCAGAGTCTGAGGTGCACGTATCGTCTTTTTTCGGCCCATCAAAACAGACTTTGGCGCGCACTGGCTCGCACGAAGATACAAACGGTTCTTTACAAACAGCATCATGAAAACCATTATCCTTGGTCGAGTCGCACTCTCCGCCCGCGTTCGGTCCACCGATACAAAAACTTTTGCTCAAACAACTCCCATTATTTTCACCAACACAATTTAAAGGCGTTGCGCCACGTACCGAAAGCCAAATCGGCCAATAGCCAGCATCAGAAAAAGCATTCCTCAAAACCGACGAATCTTCTGTAGCTCTAATATATGCATCCAACCCTCTGGTTTCAGGCTTAATATTGGTCTGAGAAAAGGACCCGAAGGGAGCAAAGGCTTGATCATATTTTAATTGCAAATAACTTTCTCCCCCGTCATTACCCATTTTATAACCACTACCTGGCCAGAGTCTGTCAGTCCTGCCTTTGGCTTCAAAACCAAATGGGGCGATACTCCCAGGGCTAAGATCATAATTCACTACTTGCCGAATATCATTGCAAACCTCGGTAAGATAAAAATTTAAGTTCATCTTAAATCCTCCGTCATTCGGACTGGCGTCACACATTCGACTTCTAAAATATATTAATCTCCCATTCTCCCTGCTAAAGACAAAACGGATGGCCAGCGCGTTGTAGCCGCCCCCTTCCGCTCCGAACGATTGGCATCTGACTTTGGTCAAACCATCAAAAGAAAATCTCTGGGCGGCAGGATTTGAATGCCAGGTCAATTCCATGGCGAGGTCGCCGTTAGGGAGCAGATGCAGCGGCTTCGACCAACTAACCCCTAAACTCTCTGGTTTTCCAGACAATTCTTGTTCTCTAAAAACCAAAAACTCGGTTGGCCAATCCTTACCATCACGGTAATTTGTAGGCTCAACCCCCACCGCGACCACTTCCGAATAATGGAGAGTACTTTCTAAAGAATTGGCTGTAAAATATCCCGTTTCATTACTTCCAGATTCAGGGAAATAGGTGGACCTTCTAGGGAAGATGTCGTCATCATCTTCCCTAGAAGTAAATTTATAACCATCGCTAATATCTTCTATAGCATCACTGCGGTTGGAATTCCCCTTAGCTTGAATACACCAAAATTGGCCAGAGCCATTAGGAGGTACATAACCAGCTGACGAGTAAAGATTATAACGGTTAAGGGCGTTAGTGGGAGCATCTATCGGGTACCAAAGATCACAATGGCCGGTTTCTTTATTTAACTCAAGACAGTAACCCTCCCAACCAATGTATCTTTTACTTTTCTCGACATTCGGGAACAAGCAAGTGCCGTCTAAAGTCGAGGCGGACAAGGTAGACGCCTCTCTGGCCTGATCCCTTTCATCAGCGCAATCAAAATTTTTAGAACACTTACGTCCGGTTTTTGAATTTCCATCTATGTCAACACCGCCATTGCATATGCCGGCGTTTTCTAAAGCTAGCCCTATCCCATAGTACATTTCTAATTCACTATCCTTACCATAGACCACCTTGGTATAATTACAGTCACAATCTTCTTCCCCCTTCGTACAAAATTTAGGCAGAACCGTAGTGCTGAAATTTGTTCCAAAAGGAAATGGGGCGAAGGCATCGGGAAAACCTCGGCAGGTAGTAGGAATGGTACTAGTTGCAATGTTGGTTGGTGAGACAAACCGGTTGCCGTTGTTGAATCCCAAGCCTTTATCATCTGGATCACTACTGAAACTTAAATCGTCTATCTGGTAGCTATCAAACAAGGTATAACCCGTGAAATCCTTACCATAAAATGAAACGTCGCGGCGGCGGTAATTATACACATTAGAAGCGCCAGCTGTTACTCTATCACTAAGTAGCTTGCCCTTTAACACTTGGTTTGAACTGTCTACTTTGCCGGTATCTACCCAACTCGCACACTGGCCAATGATCGTGTCACTCAACTGGGCTTTGTTGCATACTCCAAGATCAGCACAAACCTCTTTGTAAGCATTGGTATCAGGATCAAAAACGGTCTGGGAACTGTTACAGGCCAACCACTCGGAGCACTTACGGTCTTGGGTTACTTTTACAATTAGATTGGCGTCCTTAGTGCCCGGAAGATTCGGGTCGGGAGCCACGGCGGCAAAACCATTTTTTTCGCTTAAAAGATAATTAGTTGCCGTGTTCCAATACTTACTTGGCTGATCGGTCTGATCTAACAAGATGCAGCCGGCTTTCTCACTCACTTGACCTTGGCACGCGTCCTGTTTGGTTCGTAATTTAGAATTATTCAAAAAGTAATAACCAATATTGGCATCCTTGTTATGGTCAACAAATTCAGTGCAGGAGGCCTGATTAGTCGGACACTCGCCAACAAAATTTTTATACTTATCTTGATTGCCGGCTGACCACAGGCCATATTCGCCGTTTTGAACATAATCTTGGTAGCAGGGCTGGCTACCAATATTTTCACAAGTGTTCCCAACCCCACAATCTTCTTGGCGGTTACAATAATTATTTGGCGCATTAGAACATTTCCCCACACCCTTCCAGAACCAGCCATTAGATTTTACACCGCCAACAGCGACACCAGTTTTGTATTCACAAATTTTGTTACCAAAAATATTTGGGTCCTTAAAATATGTTGTGCCTTGATTGAACCCATAAGCCGAACAGCCAACTGCTTCGCTGGTACAAAGCGTAGTGTTGTAATTAGCTGGTAAGTTCTTAATTGTAGTCGTGGTATAACGAGCGACATTCGGACCAAACTCTTGCTTACCGGCGATGGTACAGCCGAGGTCAATCGAGTTGCACGATCCTTCGCGATTAGCAACCAAATAAATCGGCGACGAGGTTGGAGTGTCAGCTGGGATATATTGAGTAGAAGTCACGAAGCTGTTAGGACCAGCGGCGGTTGGCGCTAAAATTTCTGCGGCCGTAGCGCCCTGAATATTCACATAGCAGCCACTTTTACCAACCGGTATTTGGCAAGAGTATTCTTTACCTTTAACAGTTCTCTGAACCAGGCTACCACTGGTTCCACTAAACCAAACGTTATAGGCGGAAGGACCGGGGTCCTCAACAGTATTATGGGTATCGAGCAAAGCGGTGCAACCCAAAGCCTCATCACGGCATAAATAACTAAACCCGGTTAAGTAAAACTCACGTGCTTCTCCTCCGGTTGACCGATAGGCGGAACAACCAAGGGCTTCGCCCGGTTGATCATCCAGTTTGTTGCTGTCACAAACATCAGGAACGGTTAATTTATTTTTAACAAGGTAAAGATAATCCGTCACTTCAAGCAATTGCACATTATCTAAGAAAACTTGGCTGTTAGAAGTAACCGCAAATCTAAGAAGGGTAGACGAGGAAGTACCAGTGTATTCAATTGGGCCGAGTCGAAAATTTTGCCAGACGTTGCCGTACCCTATAGAACCAAACGTACCCATACTGCTTTGGAAAGTAACGGTGAGGCTAGAAGCGGCAGTAGATTCCGGCGTTTGGCCTTTCGCCCAGAAACTTAAAACGTAACTGCGGCCTGGATGAACCGGGACAGTTTTATAAAAATTGCTCGCGCCGTTATAACCAAGTGAATGCTCACCGCGGTGGGTAGACTCCGGCGACTGGTTCAGAACACCAGCGGTTTTGTTCCACCCGGCTAAAGCCACGTCTGGCGAGCCAGATTCAAAAGTGTCTTCAAAAATCTTCTGCGTCCGGTTAGCGGCGTTTCCTTTGTATGGCCGACAACTCTCAACACCGGCGCTACAACTACGACTTCCGCCAGCCTTGCTCTCTACTCCGGCCGGCAGACCATAATAATAACAAAAACCGTCTTTATATTCTCCGTTCTGATAACAGATTTCACAACCGCTTCCTGTCCAACGCCCTTTTTCCGCCAAACAACTGGCCTGATTACCCAAATTGGCGGCCGGCCTTAAGTTAGTAACGTTCAACCGGTAGGGCGTACACTCGTTAGAGACCACAATAGTCTTGGATAACAAGGCATAATAAACAAGACCGGCTTCATCATTAAACTGACGACAATCTGGGCTGGCCTGGCCACCTGAATAAAGAGCGGCATTACATTGAAGTTCATAGTTTGCTCTTTCGGTTTCAGGATTATATCTCGGCCGGCCCGTGCTGTCGGCCTGCAAGGTAAATACCTGTAACTGGTAACCACCGACGATAGATCCTTCGTAAGTATAAAAATTCTTTGCCGTGACATTATTACCTGGATTGACGCAAGCGCGGAGGTAAGAATAGTATTCAACATTTTCCTGTTGCCCAATAGCTGTGCTCAAGTTCGTAAAACTACTACAACCGTCATCTTCAATACGACAGGTGGCATTCGAAGAAGGGATGATATATACTGGGTCATAACCACTAGAATAGGTTGACGGCATTTCTTTGTAGGCATCATAACCGACACAGCTTTGATCGCACTGATCATTCCACTGCAATTGTCCGGCGACCACTTCAGCTGGTTTGAATTTACCAGGGATATCTCGGCCCAAATAACTTAGGGGCGTATACAGCGCGCAACCCACTTCTTCTTCAATACATACACCAGCGTAATTTGAGCACTCGGGGCTGGCGACTGCCTTTACTTTTTGTAAATCAGCGTAAGTTTCTGGCCATTGGTTGCCTTGCGCGACAGCGACAGTACCAGTGAGCGTGGTATCATAACAATGTAAATAGTTAGGGGCTTTCTTTAGCGATAAGACCTTGTCAGGGCTATTAGCCACCTTAAAAGCTGAACAGCCGGCGGATTGGGTTGAACAACTGGAGTCCACACTACCATTGAAATGAACGGCCGTGCTCTCGTAAGGTTCTAACCAGGCCCAAATAACACCAAAAGATTGTATATCTTTAGGGATATACGGGGCCATCCATTTACCCTCAAGATTCATAAATAAACTGTACGCTGTACACCCGGCGTTCTCTTTGTTGCAGTCTTCAGTCTGCAGAGTACGCGCTAGATAAGAAACGTTGTTGCCGGTATTGTCAGTAAAAACCTTACATGTGGCGTATTGACGATCGCAATTATCCAAATCAAAATCCCAATAATTCTGACTGCGCAGACAATAACCATAACTGTAACACGACCCGTCGGGGTTGTAACCAACACAAGTACTTAAATCCACACACTCTTCCATGCGGCTACCGTCGCCGCTTGGTGCCACTTCGTTACCGAATACTTTGGCGTTACAACGCGCTGAATCAACTTTTAAAATCCAATTAGGGTCAATCAAATGACAATATGGCTTATCACTTTGGTCGTTGATAATCCCCAATGCTTTGTTATTTGGGTCAATATAATTACAATCACCAAATCCTTTTAAATAGTCATCTAGACTAGCTGGGGCGTCGGGATCGGCCTGCAAGGCGGCAATTTCAAAACCTAAGGGCAAGATGCCGGCTAAGCGAAGCTTTTTTATGTTGTTATAACAAAAAGCCGAATTTCGACAATTCTTGTCATTATTTAGAGCTTTATTTTTTGGCGAAATTAATTTCCAAGAGCCATTAAGCAAGGTTTTATCAACGGCCTGGCGAATCGTCAAAGGATCAGAATAGCGCGCCTCTTCCACTGCTTTAACAAAAGATTGATCGATAGTGCAATTATTAGGAGAAGCATTATAGGCATCATCGCAAGCAATAAATTCTTCAAGAATCGGGTAATCGCTCACACTATGCACTTTAGAACTTAAGTAATCCGCAAACAAAGCCTCGGCCGCCCGTCTTCCGCCAATCCTCTGGATGCTTTCTGGTTGTTCTGGATCATTTTTGCAGTGTTCCCCACCGGTTTCACCTAAGCACAAACCAAAAGGCAAAATGCCTTTAGTTTGAAAATTCTTAATCATCTGACTGGAAAGCGTATTCAGGAATACGGACATGGCTGAAGTAATGCCGGCAACCGAACCAGAACCCAAGGCGGCACCGATCTGCTGTTCGCTACGTTTTGTCTGCGCACTCGGCAGATTAGCATTAGCTTCGTGCTGTATTTGTTGAGCCGGCGTCAAGGTTTGACCAGAGATTAAGCTCTTCATCGCCTTCCAACCACCACCCTCAAGACGCTCGAACTTTTCGGCATCTTGCTGTCTTAAAATAGTTTGATCAATCTGCTGGGAGGTCGCCAAGTAGATGCCAAAATCTGTATCCTCCATCCTGATTGAGGCATTAAATCTTTTTAAAAGTGCCTCCTCACTACCATATTGGCTGGCCCAATTGTCTCCGGACGACCAATTTTCAATAAATTCAGAGAATTTACATTCCGCCTTGATGGCCGTGTCAGGATTGTACCGTTGTTTCAAGCCAATCCGCAAAGCCAGATCAGCTCGAACATCAGGTATATTACAAAGATTCAAGTGTAATCCATTACCAAGGTCCTCGATAAACCGGCCGCCAGCATCATCGGCAACTTGCTCCATATAATCGCCAAAGCTACTAGTATGAGCAAACGGTGACTGGCCCTTGCCGCCAGAAGCCAACCACACGGCTGAATCATAGGCCATTTTTTTCATCGCTGAAGAAAGGGCATTAATTGCTGCCTGGATAATGGCCTGTTTAATATTGTCTTTAATACTGGCGTAAACAGCTTGTATCTGGGCCTGTAGATCACTTAAAACTGTAACCGGGAAAGCCTTGGCTGGACGAACCAAGACAAAGGAGCCGACAAAAACAATAATAAAAAAAGTGAGTATGATTCCCAAACTTGTACGGCGAAAACGTTCTGACATAATCATTACAACTTATCGGCCACTTACTACCGGCGGAGTGGCTGGTAAAAGATTATTTAGACTTTCTAAACTTTGTAAAGTCGAAGTAGAATTTAAAACCTCCGCGACCATAACCAAAAGGTCGCTATCGGGAATGGCATCCAACACCTTGACGTCCATGCCGACATTGATGAGCATTTTTCGCACTTCAACCGGATCCTGAAGGACAGTTGCCAAATCAGTCGGGTCCAAGGCTGAAGCTCCGCCCAGGTCAGCACCCGAGGTGATTAAGGAACTCGTTACGACACCATTTGTAATGGTGGTATCGCCTTTCATAATTGGATCTTCGCAACTCTTACCTTCAGCGCACAGGGGGTCACTCCCCTTCTCGATTTCCACCCGGTCGGAAGCGCCGTCAGAATCACTATCCAAAAGATAAGCGCTAGTATTATAAACATAAATTTCGTCAAAATCATTGAGACCATCTTTGTCTGTGTCCCGAAACTTAAGAGTCACCGTAGGATCAAGCTCATCTTTTACTGAAAGCGGAATGCTCTTGTTTAGAGAAAATGGACCGTAAATAGTATTCCTAATTTGCATTGCTCCTAGTCCGACAGCTAAAACTGCAAAAACCAAAAGTAAGACAAAACCTATCTTTTGTTCTTTAGACAAACCGACACTTAAATTTTCCTGGTCAGCCATATTTTACCAGGCGTAAATTAATGTTTCTTCGTGCTATCAGTATAGCACAAAATAGACTGGGGAGTAAGTGGATAAATCTAAATTCCGAACCTAGAAGTAATTCTTTAGTTGCTCCCACTGTTCCAAGCTTAAATCTTCCGCTCGAACATTTAGGTCCAGGCCGGATTTTACGAAGATGGTGTGAAGTTTTTCTTTGTCCTTACCAACCAATGAAAGTAGGTTGTTAAACAACTTTTTCCTTTTCTGACTAAAACCAATTTTTACGATTTGGAAGAACTTTTTGGTTGACGGAACATCGTCGGCCCCGGTCCTCTTTTTGTATTTTATACGAAGAATCACTGAATCCACCTTTGGTTCTGGCCAAAAATACGTGCGGGGTACCTTAGCCACGATTTCCGGCTCGGCGTAATATTGAACCGAGATGCTCAAAAGCGACAGGTCGCCCGGCTTTGCACAGATTCTCTCCCCTACCTCTTTTTGAACCATGAGTACCAGTGTTTCTGGTGGATTTTTTATTTCTTCTAAAAAATAACGGATGAGGGGAGAAGTAATTTGGTAAGGAATATTAGCAATAACCTTATATTTCTCTAAACCCGCTAGTTTATCTTCAGAAACTCGCAAAAAGTTCCCCCAGACGATCTCTAAATTTTCTAATTTTAAATCTTTAATTTTTTTCTTCCAATAGACCTCGAGTTTTTTCTCAATTTCGAAAGCCACGACTTTTTTTGCTGTTTCTAAAAGACTGAACGTTAAAACCCCAAAACCTGGACCGACTTCCACCACAACATCGTTTTCCCCTACTTCACCGGCCTCAATCATTTGATCTAAAGGCAAAGGATTAACTAAATAATTTTGCCCATAATCTTTGGAGGGGCGAAGACCATAACTTTGACAGAGAGATTGGATTTCTCCAGGAGTAAGAAAATAGGTCATACTATTCAGTTTTTAAACCAGCCTTACTATAACGATTGGCGGCATTCCACATTAGCCAACCAGCATTGGTATATTTTTCGACAGTATCAATTTGGGCTCTAATTTTCCCGGCATCATAAACAGCCCCGATATTAAAGGCCTGGATCCAAGGACGGACTTCGGCTCGCTTATCTTTAAACCACGGGGTGCCTTTTTTGAGGCCATTATCAAAAACCTTAGCGGGGTTAGCGGCGGGATTTTCCAGACCGAGGTGACCCGAGGGATAATGTGATGGATACATCATGGGACAAATGTAATCAACATTGTCTACGGCATCCGCTAAACGCTGGCCGATCGACATGTCGTTAGTTCCTTTACTCTCCATTACCAACCCAAACATGTCGATAGATATCCAGACTGGCTCAGCTTTGAGATTGTCACTCAAGTATTTAAAAAAGTCTTCCATTACCTGGTATTTTTTCTTGTCTTTGGTGGTATAGACCACATTACTCATATTACCATCTGACGGAAAACGGACGTAGTCAAAATTAATCTCATCAAACCCGAGGGCAACCGCCTCTTTAGCGATTTCCACATTATATTGCCAGACTTCCTCCCGGGTCGGGTCCACCCAAGCCAAACCTTTGTGATCCCGCCACAAACCACCGGACTTAGCTTTAATTGCCCAGATTGGTTTAGCTTTTGCTAATAGCGGATCCTGAAATACGGTCTGTCGAGCAATGACATATATATTGTGTTCATGAAGTTTTTTAATCAAAAGACGGGCGTCGCCAAGGCGATTGTTCTTTAAATTAAATTTCTTCACTATCTCGTGCTGGCTGTCAAACAATACTGTGCCGCTATAATCTTTAATGTCTATAACCACCGCATTGAGTTCAGTTTCATCAATCAGCTTAATTAATGAATCCATTTTTCCCTTATTTCCAGCCGAATAAGCTGTAACATACAAACCTTTGACAGTCTGACGCGGGATACGATAGCGGACCTCTTTTTCTGGCTGTAAAGAAAGATCGATTAGTGTTGCGCTTTCAATAGCGAGGACTGAACCATGCCAAAAATAAAATATTCCACCTAGCATGAACACTAAAATTGTTCCAAGGATGAACCAATGCTTTTTGTCGTAAGTCATATTTTATTTTACTAGCTAAAATCCTCTACGAGAAACAAAAAAGAAGCCCTTGTTCTCAAGGACTCGGATTATCCGCCGAAGAGGATAGGGCCTAGGCATAAAGAAGTTTTAAAGAAACCACATCAGGTCTTTCAACTTTGGTTAATTTAGGAGTTTTTACTTCTTCAAAATATAGTTCCAAGGCCTCTTCAAGATTTTTCAAAGATTCTTTTTTTGTGTTGCCAAAACTAGCCACTTCTACATTCAAGCACTGAGAAACGTAATATTTTCCCTCTTTCCACACCGCGGCTTTTAAATCTATTTTTTTCATAAACATT
>DATDYA010000046.1:0-4919 GCA_035289165.1 Patescibacteria group bacterium | reverse complement strand
ATATTACCCAAGGGGCTGGTATGATAATCCAAACGGATCGTCATGGCTGTGCTTGGGGAGATTACAACGCTGATGATTTTCTTGATTTTTATTGTTCAGCTGGGGCCCAAAGCGGTATCGGGTCAAAACCCAATCAGCTGTTTCGTAACAATACCAATGGGACATTTGCCGATGTGGCGACAGAGCTTGGCGTGGTAGATGGTCCTGGCCGGGGGAGGAGTGCTAACTGGGTTGATTATAATGGCGACGGACTTTTGGATTTGTATGTGGCAAACTTTAAGCGTGATGGATACCCGTCTCAGTTGTTTCGCCAGGATGCTGCTGGAACTTTTGCCGATCTTGCTTCTGCGGCAGGCTTGGCCACTGTCGATTACCTAAGAGCTAGTAGCTGGTCTGATTACAACGGAGACGGGAAACTAGATCTTTTGGTTGCTGCTGGAGGGCGTCTATATCTTCACAAAAACAGAGGGGACGGAACTTTTAGCACGGAAAATAATTCCTCGGTTGGTTTTGCCAACAGTAAGACCAATAATGCGGTGGCATGGGGAGATTTTGATAATGATTTGGACCAGGATCTATTTGTGGCCAAGACTGATTCAAAATCGAAACTTTACAGAAACAATAGTAACGGGACGTTTCAAGACGTCACTGATTCTTCTGGCATTAATACTTCTTTTGCAAAAATCGGTCAGTGGGGGGATTTTGACAACGATGGTGATTCGGATTTGTTTGTCGTCAATGGTTATAAATCATCTACCGGGCAAAACCTTGCGGACTCACTGTTTATCAATAATGGCAACGGAACTTTTAGTGATATTGCTAATTTGGCGGGAGTGGTTGGACCGACAGCTGGTAATGGTGATTCGGCTGCTTGGGCGGACTACAACAGGGATGGCTTTTTAGATTTGTTTGTGACAAATGGAGCCGAAGGAACAACGCCTGGGCCAGTTGCTCTTTATAAGAATAATGGTAACAGCAACCATTGGTTGGAGTTAAAACTTAGAGGCATAGGCAAAAATACTTTTGGTTTTGGGGCTAAAATTACGATTACTGCCGGTGGTAAGACTCAGTTTCGAGAGCTGACCGATCAGGTTGTGCAGTACGCACAAAACGACCAAATTATTCATTTTGGTTTGGGAACTGTAACTGCAGTAGAGGAAGTTAAGATCCAGTGGCCAGATGGGATTACCCAGACATTGACAAACCTTACTGCCGACCAAATTTTAACTTTAAGTCAACCCTAACTAGAATTGGGGGGATTAATACCATCCGTTCCAATAGGTTTTTAGCGTACGTTACTTGCAAAAGTTGTGGTTCTGATCTATAATTTGTTTTAAAGAACTAAAGCTCTGCCTAATGAAACCGAAAAATCTATTTACAATCCGAGCTGGTTTTACTCTCGTTGAGCTTTTAGTAGTGATAGCGATTGTTGGTGTTTTAGCTGGCGTCATTATCGCAGCTATTAACCCGACACAGAGAGTCAAAGAAGCCAGGGACGCCCAAAGAAAAAATGATATTAGCCAAATTGCCATTGCGCTTCAAACTTATTATGTGGAAAAGGCCGTTTATCCGGATCTCGGAGGATCATCTTTAGAAGGCGATGATTGGATACCAGGCCTAAAACCAGATTATTTAAAAACTCTTCCTAAAGACCCCAAACAAGCTGGGATAGTTGCTAATTTAGCCCAAATCTTTTCCCGATTTTTCCAAAAAGGACAGCAACAAGAAAAACTAGCTCGGGAGCAGAAAGGTGAGGTGGCTAGTCTTTCTACGCTTTATTTCGGCACCTTTGCCAATACAGGAACAACCGGTTTTGAGAATGACCCGAAGGCATCAATATATAATTTATCTTACAACGCAGGCTATATGCTACGTCAGAAATGGTCGAGAATTGAGCAGACTGATGACAACTTTAACTGGACCTATCTAGACGGAGCAGTTACTACTCTTAAGAATGCCGGCAAAAAAGTAATGATTCGAATTTCGGCAGGGCCGTATTCACCAGATTGGTTGAGGACCCAAAAAAATATACCTACTTGGTGCTGGTATGATTACGTCCCTAATGCGCCAGAGGGATCTTCTTATAATTGTTTCCCTTGGCTGTTGAATGACCAGTATCAGCAAGAAATTAGAGAACTAGAGGCAGCGCTTTACGACCATTACCACAACCCTGGATTAGGCCACAGACAGGATTTGGAATCAGCAATAGCCTTGGTTTCTATTCTTTCTCCGAGCCATGGTAAAACACCAGAATTTAAAGTAGTTCAATATCCCAATAATACCATTTATCAGGATCCAGCCGGTGGTTCTGGGGTACCAATCGGCAGTTACGCAGAGACTGCCCCAGAAGTTGCTCAAATGCTGGCATTTCCTCAGTCGACGTTTACTGCACAAGGCTATACCAACAATGCTATGTTTGCAAGGTTGAGAGATTATATAACGGACGCTGCTAGTATCATGCCGACTTGGTATATTGCGGCTATGCACGGGACAAAAGGTCCCAGCCCTTTAGGTTTAGTTCAGAATGATTACAACACGATTATTAATAATAATTTGCTAGACAGAGTGGCGATGGGCTTTACCTGGCTTATGCCCAACACTGCGCCGGAATTTGCCCAAAACCAAGCAATCTATGACGATGCCAAACAAAATTTTTATGAGGCTCATGATGGAATGATTGGTTGGCAATACGATCCTTTGGGCGCACCACCAGCCGATGATTTAGAACTTGAGGCCTGGTGTAGCGTAGGGATGCCAACCGGTGGAAAGTGGGGAGAAGCAGGAGAAGGTAGATGGCCAAGTGCGGATTTGGCGGCTGTGGCTGCTGATCCTTATTGCGGTCAGGCGCCTCCACCGCCTGGAGCTCCATCAGCGCCAGTATTGGTTTCACCAGCTGACGGTGCAACGGGTATCTCGACAAGCCTGGAGCTTAAATGGAATGCTTCTACCGGTGCAGATACTTACCGCGTTCATGTATCGCTAAACAGTAGTTTCACCCCAACAATAATCAACCAAGGCGGTCTGACTGCAACTTCGTTGGCAGTGAGCGGTCTTCAAGAAAATACTTTGTATTGGTGGCGCGTAAAGGCAACTAACGCTACCGGGGATAGTACATGGTCAAAGCGAAGCTTCACAACGACCGTTGGTGCTCCACCACCACCGCCGCCACCGCCACCGCCTCCACCGCCACCGCCACCGCCACCATCCGGGGAGCCTTTGTTTAACTATCAATACACAGTGACCCCAGATCGGCAATCCTTTACTCTATGGGCAATTCTGGAAAATCTTGATGATCCGGAAATCTGGAATAAACCAGGTGCAAAGTGCACCAGGGTTCCTCCGGTCTCAAAATTTAATTATTGCGTAGATGAAAATTCTTATTTGACCTCCAGATAGCATTTTATGAATTCTGGAAGTCTTGTGTCTTTGTAAATTACACTTGCAACAGTTCGCGATTATAATTTATAATTTGTTTTAAAGGATTAAAGCCCTGCCTAATGAAACCGAAAAATCTTTTTCCGACCCTAGCTGGGTTTACTCTTATTGAGCTTTTAGTAGTGATAGCGATTGTTAGTGTTTTAGCTAGCGCCATTATCGTCGCGATTAATCCAGCTGAAAGAATAAAGGAAGCCAGGGACGCCCAAAGAAAAAATGATATTGGCCAAATTGCTAATGCCCTTCAAGCCTATTACGCAACTTATTCTGAATTTCCCCTTGAGACTAAATGTGATAGTAGTAAAGGAGCATATGGTGGTGCTCCACCACTTTGTAACTATTCCAGCCAAAACCCACCTGCTGGGACTGATTGGTCCACAATTTCCGGAATTTACCAATTAGTTACCCAAGGTTTTATTAAAAAGCTACCTATCGATCCCAAAAACACCGGCGATTTTGCTAGCGACAATTCTTATTATTACCGCTATGAACCTGTACCTGCGTCTCTAGTATATCAAGATGGTACGGAACAGTGTAATAATAGTGGATCTCCCTGTGCCTATTATTACATTGCCGCTCATTTAGAAGCTAAAAACGGTGCCTTTACCTGGCGTTGCGGTGATCGTTCTAATATGACGAACCCGCCTGGTTGTAGGGAAGTTAGTTATACCGACGTCCATAACTAAATAACGCTACCGTATGGTAGGCCGATTCTGGAATCTACGAACTGGTTACCACAGGTTACATTAAAAGATTACCAGTAGATCCAGTTAATGATAGTATTTTTTATTACCGTTATGAACCAGCAAACGCTTTTCTTCAAGAAGAATGTGAGCAAGTAGAATCTTATCCTTGTAATTATTATTCACTTGACACTCGTTTAGAAACAGAGGGGGGGGATATATAAATGGAGGTGCACTGATCGACCCCTCGTCAACGTTAAAGGTTGTGAACAAAAGACGGTGCCATAATTGCGACCGACTAGCAGTTTTTTATTTTGATTGATAAAGTCTTGACTAATTACTTAGACAATGGTATATTTCTCATTAGTGAGGAACGGTTTTTCCTTTCTTAGAGAATTTAAGGTAATGACAACAAGTAAATTTTTCGCTTCTTCTCCTTAAATTTTCTCTAAGAAAAAAAATTTATTTAAATTAATTTAAGTTTAACAAGTACTTTATCGTGTTTAATTTGGGCCTGTAGTTCAGCTGGTTTAGAACATTGCATTTGCAATGCAAAGGTCACCGGTTCGAGTCCGGTCAGGTCCACCATTCGACGCGCTGCGCTTGCTCATGGCAAGCCAGTAAGGAGAATGTCCTGAGTAAAGTCGAAGGACAGAAACTAGCACTTTGAAAACTGAATAGAAGGAAATTACTTTAAAATAAGCGCACACAAAGGATGCCTTGGATCCTTTGGCCGATGAAGGACGTGGTTCTCGACGATATGCTTCGGTGAGCTGAGAACAAGCTTCGACCCGGAGATTT
>DATDYA010000045.1:0-8611 GCA_035289165.1 Patescibacteria group bacterium | reverse complement strand
TTGAGCGGCCGTGTCTTTGGCCGCCTGGAGGACAGGCGCGGTGCGTTCGCGCCATTGTCCGTTGAGACGCTTCAGGTCGGCCCGGAGCGTCAGGAGCACTACCAACACCGCAATCAGGGCAGCGAGAGCCGCCCCGATTTTGGTGTTCCTGGTCGCCTCCAAATTTTCCTCCTCAATTTACGGAGCCGGAGTGGAAAGAGCGACGCGCTCTTCTGTCTCCGGCCCGGCAGTTCCATTCTGCGCCTTATTCTCTCTGGCTGCTTGTGAACAAGCAGCCAGATGATGAATGTGATTATTGCACTCGCGCCCAACTCCATTAGCACCTCCTTTGAGCTGGATTTTTCTGTTCGGCCGTGCACTCGCCCGGCGAACAACAAGAAAGTATACTCTTTTTGTCTGTCTTTGTCAATCTAACCGCTGTGTACAAAAAACTCGGGTGGTTAGCCCGAGTTAGGTAAGTATGTTTTTTTAAGCCAATATTTCTTGGGTTGTTCGTTTTGTTTGCCAGTATTTTACCGCCTCATAACCACCAACTAATACTGTCACGTAGAACATGTCGCCAAGTAGGGTGTTACGGAAAAAGGGGATAGCGGCGACATAACTTTCGGCTAGGCCAGCTATGTTCAGTGGGTACATGGTGCCAAACGCCCAGACCGCTAGGTTGGTAGCAACAAAGAATAGAAGACTGTTGAAAATTGTCCCACTGAAAATATTGCGGACATTTTTTTGTTTTTTAATCAGTTGTCCAACCAGGAAAGACACAATAAAACACCCGTAGACTGTCGCCATGATCGGCCAGGAGTAGAAGCCAATGATAATATCACTCAAAAACATTGCGGCCAAAGGGAGGAAGAACATTTTACGCGGCAGGTAGAGGCCGCCGAAAAGGGCGATCGCGGCAATCGGGGCAAAGTTTGGGGCATGTGGTAATAATCTGGCTAGTACTCCCAGCAAGATTAAGAGGTAAATCGGTAGGTATTTTTTCATAAGTTAGATATTTTTAGCTGTTTAATTATATCAACAAAGAGGTCTTCTGTCACTATTTATCCCTTCTAAATTTTATTGTTATATATAACCCAATAATTATCAAGACCGCTACGGAAGCAAAGAAAATGTTCTTAATCCAGTTTCGGTAATTTCCTTCTGTTGCCGGTTCTTCTTTTGTTGGTTCGTTTATGCTTTCCGTTACTTCCGTACCCGAACTGGTCGTAATTTTTTCTCCCAGAACTTCGTTTGGTATAATTGGTGTTGTCTTTTTTTCTTTGGTTACTCTTACTGGTTTGGTTGAATATTTTATCGGGGTCGGTTTAATTTCCGGAGTAGAGGTGGTTGCTATTTCTGAGTCTAGGGTTGAGATAGTTGTTGTGGTCATTTCCAGTGTGGTTGTTGTCGTTACAATAAGTTCAATCGTTGATGTTGGCGTAGAAGTCGGTATTGTTATTTCTAATGTTGTGGTTGGAGTAGTTGTCGGTGTTTCTAGAATTGGGTTATATGGAGTACCACTACCACCAATATCTGGAACCGGTACAGTTTCGGTAAGAGAGCTGTCAGTTAAAATTACTGGCCAGCTTTTTCCAAGTAAGGCCGGTACGGCGTGCTTGGTACCAAACCAATCAATGCCCCAAGATACATAATATCCAGTGTTGTTATCGCTTAGGGTTAAGTTTTCGGTTAGAAAGTGCCAAGGATTTTTACCGTTTTCACTAAACCAATTCGACTGGTTTTCCCCTAACGAATTGATACCCATCATTGCCCAGGAAGTGTTTAAAGCATCAGATTTGTTGCAATTAGGCCAGTTCTCAAAGTCGTTGCATCCCCAGCCCCCGTCAGGATGTTGTTTTGTTTTAAGGTATTCTTTTGCTTTGGTAAAAATTTCATTATCTATTCCCTTACCTTTATTTTGCGCATATTTTAAAGCGTTAATTGAAGCTCCAGTAATATCTGGACCACTGCCACCAAATTCACCGGGCCAAGTAAAAGAGCCGTCCGATTGTTGGTCGTTAATTATTGTGTTTAGCATGATATTTATGCTTGGATCGTTAATTTCGCCAGCCGCCATTAAACTAAACATGCCAAAAATGTCGTCGTTTGTGCCAGGTAAACCAAAGGTATTATCATGAGCGCACAACTCTTTCATTTTTTTGTTAAGATTGGTTATACTCTCTTGCGTCGGGCTAAAGCCAGCTGCTATTAAAGCCAATGAATGTCTGGCATAAGAAGTACAAGCATTTATTTCGTTATTGCCGCTTAGGTCATAAGTCTTTAGATGATCCAAAAGTGATTTACCACCAGCTGTGACATTTCTGGAATATACATTATTAGCCGCAAAAGAAATGGCAGACCACTCAGATATAGACTGATCTAATTTTTCAAGATCGCCATTATAATCCAAGTTGTCTATAATTCGCCCCTCACTATCTTGACGACTTCTAAAGAAATTTAAGATTTTTTCTACCGTGTTTTGAATTGTGCTTTGATCAACCGGCGTTGGACTAGTGGTCAGAGTCGTACCACTGCTTTCGGTATTTTCTGCGGTAGTAGTTGGAGAGACAAAATCAGTGTTGGTTGTTATGTCTATAGTCTCGGCTGTACCTGTTGGTACATCACCATTAGTATCTACCGTAACGGTTGAAGTGGTCGTAGTGGTATTGGAGTCGCCATTATCTCCGAGATCAAAAGTTATGTTGGAATCAGTTCCAGTTGGACTTTCTCCATCGCCAGTCGCTTCTGCATTAATTAAGTCTGGGAGGGGATCAGTAGTAGTAACGCTTATAGTTTCGACAATAGGATCCGTATCAGGAGTTTCCAGGACAAATCCGTTAATGTCATTTTCGTCCACCGCCATAACAGCAAAAGTCGGACGAATAAGTAATAGACTGAAAACTAATACTGCGATTGCCACCCCTCCCCAGAGTTTAATATTTGCTGTCCTCATAGTTCCATTTAATTAAATCATTATTTTTTAAAATATAGCTAGATATGCCAATCTTCGCTGTTTCGCCATTAATGTAGAAAATCCAATATTTTCCACGTATCCGGTCGCTCGTGATGCCGTTTAGACTGTCCACAAAACGTCCTAAACTACCATATTCTTTTGTTTGCCAAGTAATTTTTCTTTGGTTGGCTAACTTTTCCATGGCATTGTACAAAGTTGTATTTTCGGCAACCTGAATCGAATATATGGCATCACCAATTTGTATTTTTACTCCTACTGGTTCGGGTACTAATTCGTTTATTTCTATTTGTGGTGCGATTGGTGAGCTGGGGTTAATTGGTACCGGGTCATCGGTTGCCTCAATTGTCGGTACCTTGTTTGTTATAACCGTTGGTTTTTTGGTTGTGGTGGAAAGCTGGTCTGGTTCTTCTTCAGTGGTTGTGGGTGTAAATTGTTGAGTGGTATTTATTTTTGGTTGGCTAGTGTCAGTTGAAAACAGAAGATAGGCACCGGAAAAGGTAACAACAAAAATTAAAAAGGCCAGTAGTCGGACTAAAATAGGGGATAAAGGTTTTTTCATAATAAAAAATCTCTGCCCACAAGCAGAGAAAAAAGAGTCTAAAAACCGCTTTCCTGCTCGGGATAGTAAGACATTTGAAGACCGGACTTGTCCCTGTATTTACAGGGCATTACCGTTGCGGCACAGTGGAGGAATTAAACCTCACTTCCACAAATATCTTTTAGATTGTTTGGTATAGGGAGATTAACATTTAGGAACCAGGCTGTCAAATTCGAGTTATCAACAGGTTAGCCCGCGATTATCTCTCTGGTTATTTTATTAACCCAATCATAGTTTTCGTTTTCAATTAAGGCATCAAATAAACTGGCACAGAATTTTTTCTCTTCCGCTTTATGGCGATGGATGAAGGCAATTTTTAGGATGTTTTCGCTTGCGAATCCCTGCGCCATCATGGCGTCACCAGTGCCGTCACCTAAAAGTAGAATATTAGTTCGGTTTTTAATAGTTTCAAAAAGGGGATAGTGGGCGAGAGAAGTTTCATCTTTGTTAAGGGCATGAATAATTGGCTCTTTAACACCCACCGCATAGCCGTCATCGTTCCAGATAAAAGAATTAGTTATAACATGAACATTATTTCTTAAGAGGTTTTGTTGCTCTAAAAATATTTTAATTGTGTCACCAATTCCGCTGGAAGATATAATTAATAGTGGTATGTTATTTTCAAACAGTAAATCTAAAAATTCTTTGGCGCCAGATTTTAAGGTTAAACTGGCATTTTTTACTACGCTTTCCAGATCCTGCCGAGTTAAACCAGTTCTCACGAGTAAATCAAAATGCCTGGTCCACCATTCGTGCATCATTTTTTCCCTTTTTTCAATCGGACAGTTCGGGTCGTCTTCAAACGGTCGGTAGTAATTATATAATTCATGGGCTTTTTTTCGGTATTCTGGAGTCAGATAGTCTCCGTCCCGCAGTATGGAAATTGTTGATGGCACTGGTTTGCCGTTTACCATCGTCGAAGTTAAAGTACCATCAAAATCTGCTACGACATGAAGTTTTTCTCGGCCGTCTTTTTTTAGGGCGGCTAGTAGTGAATCAAATTTTTCTGGATTGCAAATTAATTCAGTAGCCATAGGTTATTGTTTAAAAGCGATTTTTGTTTCACTTCGTTTTAACATTAAAAATTTATCTCCCGCCTGGTTTTTAATCACCGCGGTTATGGCGACAATATGTTTTTTATCGTCCATACTTGAATTTTTTGCTAAATTAAGGTATAATTTCTTGACTTTGCTATTTTACATCACTAGACGATTTTTTTCAAATTTAATATGTCTTGGCTAGATAAGTTACCCCTAATCGCCCTTGCCCCCCTGGCTGATCATACCGATAGCCCGTTTTGTCGTATTTGTCGAGAGGTCTCTGGCCCAGATTTTGTGGTTTTTCGAGAAATGGTGAGTAGTGAGGCTTTGCTGCGAGATAGTGCCAAAACTTTAAAAATGTGTGAGTTCGAAAATATCGAGCGCCCGATTATTATCCAAATCTTCGGTTCCGATCCGTTATCACTTCGGCAAGCCGCTCGTCTTGTGGTAGATAAATTTGAACCCGATGGGATTGACATTAACATGGGCTGTCCAGTTCCGAAGATCGTGGGTAAAAATGATGCGGGTGCGGCGCTCATGAAAGATCCGGCTCGAGCCGTAAAGATCGTACAAGAATTAAAAAAAGAAAATCTTGGTATTCCCTTAAGCATAAAGACCAGACTTGGTTGGAGTAGAGAAGAAGACATTTTGGATTTCGCCCCACGCTTGGAAGAGGCGGGGGCAGATGCTATTACCATTCACGGTCGGACTAAGACACAAGCTTATACGGGGGTAGCTAATTGGAAAATGATTGGGCGGGTAAAAGAAGTTTTAAAGATTCCCGTGATTGCTAACGGAGATATCCAATCTAAAGAAGATATCAAGAAGTGTTTAGATTTAACCGGGGCGGATGGTGTAATGATTGGCCGTGGAGTGATTGGCAACCCCTGGATTTTCTCTAACAAGATCCCAACTATTGAAGAAATAAAACAAACTGTTTTAAGACATGCTGAATTGCACTTAGCACATTACGGCGAAGGTAGTATGACCACTTTCCGCAAGCATTTGGTTTGGTATTTCAAAGGCGATCGCTTTATAAACCGAAAGATCTCCCTGAAGGAGATCCGGATGAAGTTAGTAAAGATTAATACAATTGATGAGTTACAGTTTATCTTGGCTTCTTTTTAAAGAAATCGGGCGGAATATTGGTGTTTGGATCTTCCAATACTCGGAATTCACAGATCTCTCCTCTTTTTACCTTTCCAACCGCTTTAATAGTATTATTAGAAAGTCGGAAGGTTACGATGCGCCAGTTTAAATAGCCAGGTATCTCTTCTGCGTATCGTACATTTTCATACATTAAGGCCGGTTTTTTTGAAGTCCTTATATGTTGTAATCTTTCCCAATCCTCAGGAGGCGTTATGCCTCGATCATCCAAATCCTCCCTAATTTCTGGATCAAATGAACTCCAATAACACTCCACAGTCCCGCTCGGACCTTTTTTAAATTTAATTCCTTTTTTCTCCATTACCTCGATCGGCGTATCTTCGAGGATCTCTAAAATTTCCCGGAAGCCTTTTCGTATTTTAACTGGTGTAACTTCACCACTTCTTTTTCCTGCTCGGCTACTGTCATGCGGCGCGTATAGAGGTAGTTGTTCACCACCAGAGTTGGTTCTTCTCATCATATTTACTTTTTATGTATTTTTTTCTCCGCGCAAATCACGGTATTTTGTAGAAGTAAAGCCACCGTAATCGGCCCAATCCCTCCCGGAGTTGGAGTAAAATAACTCGCTTTTTTCCTTACTTCTTTAGCATTAGCGTCACCGTACATTTTTTCACCAATATAGCTAATGCCCGTATCAATAACAATTGTGCCTTTCTTTATCATATTACCACGGATTAGGTTCTTTTTGCCAACTGCCGAAACCACGATATCTGCTGTCAGAGTTTTCTCTCTAACATTTTTTGTTCGTTTGTTGCAGGTCGTAACTGAAGCCCCCTCGTTCATGAGCATAATGGATAAAGGCCGGCCGACTAGAGGACCGGTGCCCAGAATGGTAATATTTTTCCCTTGGATCGTTGTCCCAGTATCGTTTAAAGCCACTAGAACGGCCTCAGGCGTCGGTGGATAAAGAAAATTGGTTCCCATGACTAATTTACCAACATTGGTGTCCGTAAGGCAATCTACGTCCACGTTTGGGCTAATCGCGTTTAATACATCCGAGGTATACAGCCTTTCTGGTAAGGGGAGTTGAACAATCAGCCCCGCGAGATTCGGATCGGTTTGAATTTTTTTTATTTCACCGATTAATTTATTTTTTTCAATCGAAGACCGAAAGGTGTGCAAAGAAAAACCCAGACCCACTCGTTCGGCCGCTTCTTGTTTTTTTCTAATGTACGTTTCGGATGGTTTGTGGTCGCCAACAAAAATAACCGCCAGTTTTGGTTGTAAGCCTCTAGCCTTTATTTTTTTTACCCGCTTGATAAGGCGGGCTTCAATTTTGGCGGCGATTTCCTTGCCTTTAATCAGTTTAGCCATATTTGTGACCGTATTCTAGCATTTTTAAACCAAAAAAACAACCCCGTCCGGAGACAGGGTTTTGGTTATATCTTACCAACCAGTTCAATACCTGGTTTTAGGGTTTGGTTACCCGGTCGCCAGCTAGCCGGACACACTTCTCCTTTATGTTCGCGGACAAATTGGGCGGCTTGGATTTTACGGATTAATTCAAACGCACTTCTTCCGATGTTATTAGTGTTTACTTCGTAAGCTTGCAAAACCCCTTCCGGGTCGATAATAAACGTCCCGCGTAGGGCCAGCCCCTCCGCCTCTATATAGACACCCATTTCTCGACAAAGTTTGCCAGTCGGATCAGCCAACATTGGGTATTGGATTTTTTTAATGGCGGGCGAATGGTCATGCCAGGCTTTGTGTACAAAGGTAGTATCAGTACTGACGCTTAAAATTTCCACACCCATGTTTTGAAACTCGACGTAGTGGTCAGCCAGTTCTTCTAACTCCGTTGGGCAGACAAAGGTAAAATCCGCTGGGTAAAAGAATAATACTGTCCATTTACCGTGGTAGTCAGATAACTTAAGTTTTTTAAACTCGTTATTATAAAAGGCTTCCAGTTCCAGGTCAGTAACTGGTTGGCCGATTAGCGGGTGTTTATTAGTCGTTTCCATAGTATTTGTAATACTAAAACCACTTTCACATTTTATCAGAAAAGCAATGTTATTTCAACCTTTGAAATCTTTTAGTATAAGCGTTGGTGTAGGTAGGTTCCGATGCTTTGGAATTTATCTAAAATCTTTTTTGCCTCCGTTTGGTAATTTTGCAGCACCTTTCGTTTTTTATCTAATACTTGGATCTTCTCCAAAAGATCGAAGGGGTGGCGGTGATTGTAATTGCCGGTTTCAACTAGGGTTAATTTGGATTGCAAAGCTGGTGGAAAAACATTCCTTATTTCTTCTTTAATCGGTTGGGGACAAAAAAGATATAGGTAAGTAGGTTCATTTTCGTTGGTGTATCGTTTAAGTATAGGCCGTAAAGTTTTAAAATAATCTTTTTTCACTATATGTTCCTTGTCTTCGTAGACAGCACCAGAGCGCATCGCTTTACTGGCTGAGCGAACTTTAAAATGTCCTTCACGATCCGAGTAGTCTGGTTTCTCGGCTTTAATGTATCCTGTTTCGTTTATTTCTCCGTTTTTGGCTTCAAATAAGCGTGCGTCATTTGTGCCAGAAACAATAATCAGGGCTGTCTCATTTCTAAATTTCGGCAACCCGTTTTTTATTTGCATAGGGCAATAAGTTAATAGTTATAATTGTATTTTTTAGGAAATACAATTATTTGTCAAAGGCACTGGTCTAATCAAACGGGAGAATAAAGTTTTAAAGCAAAAACCACCCCGGTAAACCCTCCTCCCCTTAAGTCCAGACCTTGGACTCATGGGGAGAAGCGGGGTGGCTTCTGCGGTTGGAAGAGCGATGACCGCCCAGTGAATTACTGGGGGTGGGGGTGGGTGCCTGAGGCTACTCGGCCATGGGCATCGGCGGTCGACGGCTCGACCGC